>CAZHRY010000029.1:0-24262 GCA_964535065.1 uncultured Actinomycetes bacterium | reverse complement strand
CAAGCGCCGGGTCTGATCACGCCGCGATCGTGGAGCCCCACCTTGGCAGCAGGCATCGACGTGGACTTGCGCACGGCCTCCTCAAGGGTAAGGACCGGGCGCTCCACGACGTACCGCTGGATCAGCCCGGGGTATTCGGCGTACGAGCACGGCACGTAGGGCGCCGGGTCGCCGTCGGACGTTCCCGTGCGCGCGTCGGGCGGGATCACCCACCCGTCGGACGAGACCATCACAAGGGGGTGGCGGAGCATCCGCTCTATGTGCTCCAGCGTCATGTAGTCGAACACCGCCATCGTGGCGTTGGAATCGTCCACGATCTGGTCGAAGAAGGCGTCCCAGGGATCGGCGCCCGTGGTCTCGGCTATGGCGGCGATCGTCATGCCGTCGCGCTCGGGATGCGCAGGGGAGCGAAGGACGAAGATCCGGTGGAACGCCTCATGGACGAGTAGGCCGGCCGGGCCGAACGCGGGGCGCTCGTCCAGGCGGATCTCTTCCTTCAGGGCGGCTCGGCGCTCGGGGTCGCGCAGCAGCCGCATCAGCTCATCGGTGCTCAGCCCGAACGTCCACTGGGGGAGTGCCTCGCCGAGCGAAGGGCCGAAGTCCGTGTGCAGGTCGTTGTCCACGGTCACGTCGAGGCCGCGCGCGCGGGCCTCCTCCCAGAGGGCGATCACCTGATCCTGCAGGTGCCAGCCTCCGAACTTCGGGCAGTTGTGGCTGATCTGCACCCTGCACCCGGACCTTTCGCCGATCGAGATGCACTCCGTGACCGCTTCGACGATCGTCTCGCGCTCGCCTCTGATGTGTGAGGCGTAGAAGCCTCCGTAGCTCGCGACGACCTCGGCCAGCGCCACGACTTCATCCGTCGAGCCGAAGCAGCCCGGCGGGTACACGAGCCCGGTGCTCATCCCGAAGCAGCCGGCCCTCATCGCTTCGTCCACGTGAGAGCGCATGCGATCCAGCTCTTCGGGTGTCGGTGGCCGCTCCTGCATCCCTAAGACGGCCAGTCGAACGGTGCCGTGGCCGACGAGGGGGGCGATGTTCGTTCCGACACCGCGCCGTTCGACGGCGGCCAGGTAACCGGAGTAGTCGCTCCACTCGGCGGGCAGCTCATGCCCGTACGTGCCGAGTTGCCTGACGGCCAGCTCGCGGGTCTCATCCGCGATCGGCGCGGCCGACACGCCGCAGTTGCCGATCACGTGGGTCGTGGAGCCCTGGCGAACGGCGCACTCGGCGGCCGGGTCGGCGATCACCCCGAAGTCGCTGTGCGTGTGGATGTCGATCCAGCCCGGGCACAGCACGCGGTCGTCGGCTTCGATCCTCCGGGCCGCATGTGCATCCGCCAGTCGGCCGACCACAGCCACGCGGCCATCTTCGAGCCCGACGTCGGCGCGGAACCACGGGGCTCCGGTCCCATCCACCACCCGGGCGTTGGACATGACCAGATCTAGGTCCATCGGCCGGGAACCTAGCACGGGGACGGCGCGCGCCGACTGCTAGCCTCCGTGCGTCTCGGATGGAAGGAGCCAGGTGGGATTCGACGTGGGAGTGATCGGGGCCGGGATCCACGGCGCCTCGGCGGCGTATCACCTTGCGGGCCGCGGAGCCTCCGTCGCCATCATCGAGAAGACCACTCCGGCCGGCGGTCCGACCGGCCGGTCCAGCGCCATATGCCGCGCCTACTACACGAACGCCTTCCTGGCTCGGGCCGCCCGCGACTCCATCTCCATGTTCGGGCGTTTCGAGGAGTTGACGGGCGTCGATGCGGGGCATCGCAAGACCGGCTTCCTGTTCCTTCACCCGTCCGGGGACGCCGAGCAGGTCCGCGCCTCGGTGGGACGTCTGAACGAGATGGGGATAGCCACGGATCTGCTTGAGGGCGATGCGATCGCCGAAGCCGCACCGGGCTTCGAGCTGGGCGATATCGGGATAGCGGCACTCGAGAGGAACGCGGGCTACGCGGACCCGCATGCGGCTACGGAAGGCCTGTTCCGCAAGGCCGTCGAACTGGGCGCGACCCCGTTCCTCGGCCGAGAGGTCCGGTCGCTGGAGCCAGGGGCCGGCGGCGGTGCGGTGCTTCAGCTGGACGACGGTCAGGCTCTGGACTGCGATCGTGTCCTCATCGCCGCCGGCCCCTGGTCCAACCCTCTCGCAGCGATGGCCGGAGCGGACCTGCCGCTCACCGTGGAGCGGCACGTGGTTGCGACCTTCCGGTGGGCCGGCATCGACCCCGCCCGGGCTCATGGGGATGTGGCCGGCGGCTACTACTTCAGACCTGAGGGAGAGGATCTCTTCCTGGTGGGGCCGCTCGCTCAAGAGCCCCAGGCCGATCCCGACGACTTCCTGGGATCGATCCGTGACGATGAGGCGGAGAGGCTCGCGAGGGCGGTCAGCCGGCGGGTTCCCCGCCTCGAGGGGGCGGAGTTCCACGGTGGCTGGGCGAGCCTGTACGACGTCAGCCCGGATTGGCAGCCCGTGATCGGAGAGGTGGCTCCGGGCGTGTTCGTCGATGCGGGCACCAGCGGGCACGGGTTCAAGCTGGCCCCGGCGCTCGGCGGTCACGTGGCCTCGCTCGTGCTGGGCGAGGAGACCGATCCAGAGCTCGCGCAGTTCCACCCATCGAGGTTCGAGCAGGGCGTGACGCTGCCGGCTGGGTACGGGAGCGCGAGGATCATGGGGTGATCTGATGGAAGTGGCAGCGGCCGACGATGCAGGTTTCGAGAAGGGCGATGAAGGCAGGTTCACCGGTGAGGTCTGGCTCCGTGGGACGCTCACCGCGCCGGATGGCACGAACATCGGGATCGTCCACTTCTCGCCCGGCGCCCGGACCCATTGGCACAGGCATCCTGGCGGACAGTGGCTCTACGTCGTGAGCGGCCGGGGGCGGGTGAGGACGAGGGGCCAAGCGGGGCGAGAACTTCGATCCGGAGACGTGATCTACGTCGGATCGGACGAATGGCATTTCCATGGGGGAGCGCCGGATGCGCCGCTCATCCACGTGGCCGTGAACGGCGGAGGCGCGCCGGAGTGGGGCGACCCCGTGGGTGACCCCGAATACGGCGAGGGGTTCTGAGTAAACTCGTCGTCGCGGGGCGGTAGCTCAGTCGGTCAGAGCAGCGGACTCATAATCCGCCGGTCGCAGGTTCGAGGCCTGCCCGCCCCACCGGGTCGCCCCACCGACCTCAAGTCAGGCGTCGCCTATCTCGGCGTCCGCTTCCATCTCGACCATCCACCTCGGGTCGAGGAGCGCCGAGACGACCACCATCGTGCTTGCGGGGCGGACGTCCCCGAAGACCTCTCCGTGAGCCCGCGCGGCGTCCTCGAGATCCGCGGCAGGCGTAAGGAAGGTTCGCGTTCTCACCACGTCCTCGGCACGAGCTCCGGCCTCTTCCAGCGCCGTAAGGATGATCTCGAGAACCCGCCGTGTCTGACCGTAGGTATCCGGGGGAGGGTTGGCGCCGTCGGGCATGGTCGGGGCCGTTCCGGAAACGAACACGCGGTTGCCGGCTTTGACCGCCCTCGAGAAGCCCACGATCGGCTCCCAAGGCGAACCCGACGAGATCAGCTGTCTATCCGGCATGGCCTCCCCCTCGCTCTGCGATCGAAGGGTAACCGACGACCGAGACCCGAATGATCCCCGGGAGAGGCTATGCTGCTCGTGCTCGCGACGCACATAAGGGAGTTCACCTATGGCTGCATCGCGGAGTATCTGCCGGTGGCTGGTCTTCTTCGCGTTCCTCTCGCTCGTGCCGCACGTCTCGCTCGCGGCCGCCGGCTGGATCGTCGAGGAGAACCTCAAGCCGGGGACGCGAGCTTGGCGGATCGCGGACGGCACTCCGCGTGACGTGGAGGGGTTCGCCAACCGCGTCAGCGTGGCCCAGGGCAGGCGGTTCCGTCTCTACGTGAGCACGACCGCGCCGTCGTACACGGTCACCGCCTACAGGCTCGGCTACTACCAGGGACTGGGCGGCAGGCGCGTCTGGGGCTCGGGTAGCGAGCCGGGGATGGCGCAGGCCGCGACCGTCATCGACCCCGAGACCAACATGGTCGAGGCGCGATGGTCGCCGTCGCTCGGAGTGCGCACAACCGGCTGGCCGGAAGGCTCCTACCTCCTGAAGCTCGTTTCCTCGGCGGGTGGAGCGAGCTACGTCCCCATGGTCGTCCGGAACGATGCCAGCATCGCCGACCTCGTGATCCAGCATCAGGTGAACACGTGGCAGGCGTACAACCGGTGGGGCGGCTACAGCCTCTACCTGGGCCATGACGGGTTCTCGGACCGCTCGCGGGTCGTCTCGTTCGATCGTCCCTACGACGGGAGCGGCGGCACCGGGATGCTCCGCGCGATGCCGTTCATCGCGCTCGCGGAGCAGCGCGGCCTCGACGTGACCTACATCACCGACGTGGACCTGCATCGCCGTCCCATAACGCTGCTGGCGCATCGCTCGCTCGTGCTGCTAAACCACAGCGAGTACTGGTCGTCGGCCATGAGGGATGCCGTGCTCACGGCGCGATCGAGCGGCGTCAACCTGGCGAACTTCGGCGCGAACACCATGTATCGCCACATCCGGTTCGAGGATTCACCGCTGGGGGTCGTCCGGCGGATCGTCTGCTTCAAGGTGGGTCGCGAGGACCCGCTGTGGGGCATGGACCCGGCTGAGGTCACGGTCAACTGGCGCGAACCGCCGGTGCCACGACCCGAGAGCGCCATCCTCGGCGCCATGTACAGGTGCCACGGCGTGACTGCCGATCTGGTCGTTTCCGACGCCGAGGCGTGGGTCTTCTCGGGCACCGGCCTGAAGAAGGGTGCGCATATCGACCTGGCGGTGTCGGGAGAGATCGACCGCATCCATACGGACGCTCCGACGCCGGCCAACGTGCGGATCCTCGCGCATTCGCCGGTGGGATGCGGAGGTCCTGTGCCCCACGCGGACATGACCTACTACACGGCGGTTAGCGGCGCGGGCGTGTTCGACGCGGGGGCCACCGACTGGTACCGGACGCTGCGGTGCGGCATCCCGTACCTGGATGCCAGATGCGACGCCAGAGCGGTGAAGATCACGGCCAACGTGATGGAAGGGTTCGCGGAGGGTCCTGCGGGGTTGGAACACCCGTCGGTTGGGAACGCGTCCTCGCTCGGCTACGACCTGGCCGATCCGATCTTCCCTTGAGCCGCCGGGAGAGCCGGTCTCTGATCGCGGTGGCGAGGACCCACGCCGGCATGGCCCACGCGAGCAGGAAAGGGGCGGCCCAGAGGGCGGAGGTCGCCTCGGGTTCATGCTGCAGGAGCCATGAGAAGACGAGCACGATCAGCAGGAAGGCGATCCAGCCGCCGGCCGCCGTCACCTCCGTCGGAGGTCCAGCGCTATTACGGTAGGAAGCGGCTGGGGGAGCGGGATAGTGCTGCTCGCCCCGCCAGGAGAGGGACGAGCGCCGGCCGGGTCAACCACTGATGGCGGCGATGACCTGGTTGCCGCAGCGGGCGGCGCCGCCGCCCGCTGCGGCAACACGCCAGCCCTCGAGTACGGGTACCAGGATGTCTGCGAAGACCTGCTCGTTGCCACCGGACAGGTGCACGCCGTCTGACGACAACTCGTCTTGTGGTACGAGTGAGTCCCAGTCCGCCAGCGTGGACACGGGTGACCTTCCCGCGACGTCCAGCAGGGCCTCGTTGACGTACTCCGTGTCCGTGTCGGGACCGTGCGGGGTGACCCACACGATCAGCTCAACACCTTCCGATGCCGTCACCATGCGCTCAGCGTTGGCGCGGAACGTCCCCCCGTCGTGGTCGTTCACTCCGATCTCTATGACGACGGCGTCCGGCGGCGGCAAGGGGAGCTCTTCGATGATGGTGGCAGCGCCATACGAGCCTCTTCCCACCTCCGCGTCGATCGTCAGTTCCCACTCCGGCAGACCGGCCGTGACCGCTTCGACGGCGCCGTCCAGGATCGAGTCGCCGACCATGATCACCCCCGGGGGGGCGGACACGTGGGTGGGCTCGGGAAGGGCTAGCCATCTCTCGATCCGGCCACCAGACTCCAGGAACAGGAACCTGGGATCGGAGGGGACGACGTGCAGTCGTCCTCCGGCGGTCACGCCCAGCGGGATGCTTCCTTCCGGCAGGACCGGCACCGGCACCGCGAATGACCCGCCTAGGAACCTACGCGGTACTCCTCCCGCATCAAGGAGGGCAACCGGGTCGAGGGCGTAGTCGCAGCGGAAGACCACCACCTGCTGTGGTGGGAGGCAGCCGGTGCCGGCCATCACCGGTTCGACGATGGCCTGCGGATCCCCGACCCCGATCCGGGCGCAGGGGTCGGCCTCGCCGGCCGGCGGCTCCATGGCCACGGGCGTCAGGCGTGGCGTCTGGGCGGCACCGGCCGCGGCGTAGTGGTCGCAGGCGGCGGCGACCAGGGCCAGGAGCGCGAGCAGCACCGCGTACGGATGCCTGATCGAACCGGCTGGGAGGCGTGGCATGAGACCCCGGCATCCTAGCTGGCGAGCCGGGCCAGGGGTCAGAAGTCGAAGTCGGCGGCGCCGGACTCGTTCTGGTTGCCGGCCGTCGCGAGGTTGCCGGCGATGTCGGTCGGGGTGGTGGACTTGCTCCACGTCATCGTCCCGGTGCCCGCGGCAGTGCCAACGGCACCGCTGGGTGTTCCCAAGGTGATGGTCAGCGTGCCTCCGCTCAGGACCATCGTCGATCCCGTGAAGTTCACCGTTCCGACCGTTATGTAGTCCGTCCTGCCCAGGCGTACGAACCCGAGCGGCACCTGGGTCGTGTTGGCGGCGTCCCAGATCTGGAGCCTGTCGCTTCCGCCCTGCTGGATCAGTCGCACGGTGACTGAAGTCGCGGACCCATCCCAGCCGGCCAGGAACGAAGTCGGTTCCATGGCCTCGTTGTAGGTGAAGGTGATGGTGTCGCCGGTCTCGAGCCTGCCGGCCGTACCGCCGGAGGTGTTGGCGGCCTGCACGTCGGTGCCGGTCGGCCGCGTGCTGTCGATCGTCACGGAGAACCCGCCGGTGGTTCCGGAGTTGCCGAACGCGTCCGTGGCGCTGATCGAGAATGCCTTGACGCCCGAGGCGAGCGGGTTGTCGGCGGTCTGCAGCGCGCTCCTGTAGTTGTACGAGACCCCAGCGACGGTCCAGGAGCCGGAAGTCATGGCGACGGCCGTGGAGCCTGCGGTGACGGTGCTCACGTCGGCCGTGACGGTGGCGACCCCACTGGTGACGTCCGTCACATCGGCGTACACGTAGTAGGTGCCACCCTGCGTGATCAGTCCGGGCAGGCCGCCCGCGCTCTTCTGGATGACCGCTCCCGAGACCACCGGAGCCGCGGTGTCGATCCTGATCTGGTCGCTGGCGACCGAGCCGTCGCTACCGACGGCGTAGATGTCGTGGCTCCCCTCTGTCGTGCCGGCGGGGATCGTGACGGACGTTGTGGCGGCTCCGCTGAACGGGATCGGATCCGGAGCCGTGGAGCCGGTAAGAAGCGGTCCGGAAGGGGAGTCCAGTCGGAACTCGACCGACTCGCCCGTCACGTAGTCGGTCACGTCGCCGGCGAGCGTCGCGGGCAGGGTCGTCAGGTCGGTCAGCGAGGAGAACGCGAACGAAGGCGCCCCCACGGTTGCGATCGGGCTGTTGGGGCCTTCGCCTCCGGTCCAAAGCTCGTGCTCAGGTGTGATCCGGTAACGCCAGTCGCCCGGCGGGACCGCTCCTTCGGTGCAGGTGAGGGCCGCGATCGTCCCGTCGCAGTCGGTGAGCACGGTGTCGGGCGTGCCGGTGCCCGCCTCGTACCGCGCAACCGTGTACCCGTCCACCGGCGTGCCGTCGCCGAATAGGGCGGCGGCCCAGGACACGGTCACGTTGCGGCCCGAGACGGACACCGAGGGGGCGCCGCCCGAGGGGGCGACGTCCGCACGCGCCGCTCCGCTGCCCGAACCTGCGCTGTTCCAGGCAGCCAGCGCGGTTCCGGGCAGCAGAAGCACCGAAACGACTACGGAAACGGCAACGGAGAGGCGGCGGATCATGCCTTGATCGCCCTTCCCGCGTAGACGAGGATCCATCGTGCACCCGCGCACGTTGCAGGGGCGGACCTACGGAGCTTCACCTTAAGGCGCACGAAACGGATGCTGTTCGGGCGCACTCGCCTGTCGCCCCGCCATGCGATGACCCGCAACTTGTCTGCTGGGCAGGAGGCCCGCTTGGCGATGGGTTTCGCCCTGACCAGCCTGAGCCGGATGGGGAAGTTGTAGTGGTTGCGGACCTTGACCTTCATCACCGAGATGTGGCCGGGTGTCAGGCCGCGGATCCTTCCCCTCACGCGGAAGGTGGGAACGACGGTGTCGACGGCCTCCTGCCGAGTGGTTCTGGCGTCCTGCACGGAGAAGCCCACCGCGGCCAGCGCGAGCGTAGCCGCAAGCACCGTTGCGGCCACCGATCTGAGTGGCGTTAGCACCGTCTTCACCTCCCTCCCGCCTGGATGCGGCGCGGGCGGGGGCTTCTCAGCCCCCGCCCTCGTTACTGCCGCGTGGTCGTTCGGATCAGAGGCTGGCGCCAGTGACGGTGACGGGGATCGTGAACGTCGCGTCCTGGCAACCGTTGTCCGACGTGTTGTCCATGTTGATCACGTCGGCGACCGTGAACGGGACCGTCGCACCCGCGGCGACCGTGGTCGGGCCGATCGCGATAGACCCGGCGTCCATGGTCACGCCTGTGGTCGTGCATGTGCCGATGCCGCCGGCACCCGTGATCGCGCCACCGGCGTATTCCACGGCGGTCACCTCGACGTCGTACGGGTTCGGGTTGGTGACCTCGAAGTAGAGGTCTCCATCGGTGAACCCGGGGTACAGGTCACCAGCGGCCGTACCGTTCGCGACCGTCAGCGAGACGGCCGTCCCGGCCTTTGCAGCACCGGTGCCGGTGCCGGTGGCCACCCACGCGGCCAGGGCGATGCTCGCGGTGAGCATCGAGCCCGTAAGCGCGATGACGATCGTGGTCTTGCGACCGAGCTTCCGATCCTTCATCCCATTACCTCCCTGCTCGGGGCCGGTGGACGGCCCGATCCGGAACCTTCAGTGGTCAGCTGGGATATCGGGAACGTCGGGATGCCGCGATATACCTGCCCGGCGGTGAATGCTTCTACCGCCGACGCTCAGGAACGCCTACTTCGCAGACACGGTGAGCAGCTACTCAGGGCGTTGGAGAAGGACTACCCAGGATCGGGGAGCACCGGATCGCCGACGCTCACCGATCCGGGCGTCTCCACCTCGGCGTACATGCCGAAGGGGATGCCCTTGCGGCCATCTATCAGCGGCCTATACCTGGCGATCTGCTTGAGCGTGTTGAAGTCCCTGATGCCCGTTCTGGGATCCTGCGTGGTGACGACGCACCGGGGGATCTTCCCGTGGATCCGCAGCGTGGCGTCGCCCACCCTGACGAGCCGACCCTCCCACGTGTCCTCCTCGTGGGGCTCGCAGCGCTCGACTTCCAGGTTGATCCTGAAGCGGCGGGAGTCCAGGTCCCCTTCATACGCCGCCTTCTCGGCGAGGTGACGCACCGATCCCAAGGAGACGAGGGTCAGCCTCTTGACGTCCGGGCCGTCGCCCTCGCGGTCCGTCCTGACGAGCCTCAGGTCCCTGCCGACGTAGTCGGAGAACGCCTGGGCGAATGGCCCCGGGACCAGATGGCCGGGGACCGGGCGCCCGTAGAAGTCCGTGGTGATGCTGCCGCCGAGGCCGTCTGCGGGACCGACGGCTACGGTCCCGTCGGGGAAGGCCAGGGACAGGGCCTCCTCTCCCGCATCGTAGGCGGCTCGCACCTGGACCAGGGGTCCGTGCTCGGCTCCGCTGAACAGGTTCCCCGAGGCGTCCACCAGGTGGAATCGGCGGTTCCCCGGGATCCCCAACGAGGTCAGTTCGGCCCGTTCCAACTGCGCCAGGGCCGTCCCCTTCACCGGAGTGGCGTTGATGCGGGCTATCGTGGGCATGTGCGGAGAAGTTACCGGATGGAGTATGGCCCTCGAGGGGGCCTCTGACGTATCATCCGGCGCCCAAGGGGGTCGTACCTGGAGGTGCCCATGCCTGCGGAGACGGAACAGAGGCGGCAGCCGGATCACGAAGACGTCGTCGCGACCCTTCTGGGGATGCAAGCCAAGCTCCGCGGCGAGGCGTCGCGCAAGCAGTTGCCACACTTCGTCGAGGTGCCCGAAGCCATGCCCGAGGCGGTCCCCGACGCTGCCACCACGGCCACGGAGTCGGCCGTTGTCCAGATCCCCGAGGCCGCGCCAGAACGGACCGACGTCATCAGGCTTCACGATGCGAGCGAGGCAGCCGACGAGGTGCAGCGGAGGCTCGACTCCATCATCGAGCGGCTGGATCTGCTCGAAGAGGGCCTGACGACGATCATGATCGGGATCGAGGAGCGGGCGAAGGCCTGAGCCGGGCTCCGCGGGAGCCCGTGATACGTTCGGACACGTGAGCGAACGTGGTTTCGCCCTGACCCGGGCCTGGGTCGGCGCATCCGCCGTTGGGATAGTCGTCGGCGCCGTGCTTCGGATCGTGGACGAGCCCGGCGCCGCCGACGTCGTGTGGGCGGCGACCACGGCGCTGGGTGGCCTGCCTCTGCTGTTCGACGTGGTTCGCGGGCTGGCCAGGCGAGAGCCCGGCGTGGACGTCATAGCCCTGCTGGCCATCGCCGGCTCTCTCGCGCTCGGCGAGTTCCTGGCCGGTGCGGTGATCGCCCTGATGCTCTCCAGCGGTCAGGCACTGGAGTCGTTCGCCGACCGAAGGGCGCACCGTGAGCTGTCGGCTCTGCTCGAGAGGGCCCCTCACCTCGTCCACCGCTACGAGAACGGGGATCTCCAGACGCGCCCCATAGAAGAGGTGCGCGTCGCGGACAGGCTGCTGGTCAAGACCGGCGAGGTCGTTCCGGTGGACGGCGTCATGGAGGGAGAGGGCGTGCTGGACGAGTCAGCGCTGACGGGCGAGTCGCGGCCCGTCGAGCGCGTGCGCGGCGACCTCGTTCGCTCCGGAGCCCTGAACGCCGGACCCGCTTTCGACCTGCATGCGACCGCCCCCGCTGCCGACAGCACGTACGCCGGGATCGTCCGGCTGGTCCAGGAGGCGGAGCGGCAGAAGGCGCCGTTCGTGCGACTCGCGGACCGCTACGCGCTTGTGTTCGTTCCGGTGACTCTGGCGCTGGCAGGGGGTGCGTGGCTGGTCACAGGGGAGCCGCTCCGTGCGCTTTCGGTGCTCGTCGTGGCGACGCCGTGTCCGCTGATCCTGGCTGTGCCGATAGCCGTGGTCGCCGGGATATCGAGGTCGGCGAAGCGGGGGATCATCGTCAAGGGCGGCGGTGCGCTAGAGACCCTGGCGAGAACCGAGGTGCTGATGCTCGACAAGACGGGAACCCTGACGGCTGGGGTCCCCGAGGTGGCGGACATCGAGATCTTCGGTTCCCACTCCGCGGACGAGTTGCTGGCGCTCGCGGCATCGCTGGATCAGGTCTCCCCCCATGTGCTCGCGACCGCGATCGTCCGGGCCGCGCGCGAGCGGGGGATAGAACTGGTGTTCCCGGATGACGTGGAGGAGCACCACGGCCAGGGCGTTTCAGGCACGGTGGACGGCAGGAAGGTATCGCTCGGCAAGTCGGTGTACGTCGCGGGTGAGGGCCCGATGCCGCCGCGGGCCAGGGACGTCCGGCGACGTTCGATGCTCGACGGTTCCTCGTGCGTGTTCGTCGGCATCGACGGGGAGGTCGCCGGCGCTCTCGTGATCGACGATCCGATACGGCCGGATACGCCTCGCGTCATCAGATCGCTCCGCCGGACAGGGATCAAGCGGGTCGTGATGGTCACGGGCGATCACCCTGACGTGGCCGAATCGGTCGGCGCTGCGCTCGGCGTGGACCGCGTCCTGTCCGAGAGGGAGCCGGCAGAGAAGGTCGAGGCGGTCCACGCCGAGCGCGAAGAAGGCGTGGTCGTGATGGTCGGGGACGGGATCAACGACGCCCCGGCGCTGGCCGCGGCCGACGTCGGCGTGGCGATGGGAGCCCGCGGCGCGACCGCCTCGTCGGAGGCCGCGGACGTCGTGCTGGTCGTCGACAGGCTCGACAGGCTCATCGACGCGGTCAACATCGCCCGGCGGTCGCGCCGCATCGCCGTGGAGAGCGTGGTCCTGGGGATGGGCCTGGCGTTCGGGTTCATGTTCGGCGGCGCGTTCGGGCTGCTCGGACCGGTCACGGGGGCGGTCGTCCAGGAGCTGATCGACGTCGCTGCCATCGCGAACGCGCTGCGGGCTCTGGGTGGCGGCCCCCAGAAGGCCGGAGCGCACCGCTCCTCCGACGTGGCTGAGCGCTTCCTCAAGGAGCACAAGGAGTTCAGGTCCGAGCTGTCGCGGGTCCGGGCGACGGCCGACCGGCTCGGGATGCTGTCGGCGGAGGAGACCAGGCGCGAGCTCGATGCGATCCGGTGGTTCATCGTCGAACGGTTACCTCAGCACGAGGAGGAAGAAGAGGCCGCGGTCTATCCGGTGATCGGGAAGCTGGTCGGCGGGGAAGACCCGCTGTCGAGCATGGAGCGAGCCCATGTGGAGATCGACCACCTCGCACGCGTGTATCAGCAGCTACTGGACGACCTGCCTCCCGAAGGACCGACCCCCGACGACCTGATGGACCTGAGGAGGGTCCTGTATGGGCTGCATGCGATATTGCGGCTGCATTTCGCGCAGGAAGAGGAAGCCTACGCCTGGTTGTCGGCCGATGAGCCCTCGACCCGCTGATCCTGCGTCAGGTCGATCGTCCGGGGCAGGGACGACGGGTCGCTATGCAGCAGAACGCGGAAGCTGGCACCGCCGCCTTCGCGCTCTTCGACCCAGGCCCGCCCGCCGTGCAGCTCGGCGAACCTGGCGACGAGGGCCAGCCCGACACCCGAGCCGGTCCGGGCCTCGCTGCCCTGCCTGAAGGGCTCGAAGATCGTCTTGCGCTCGTCGGGCGGGACGCCGGGGCCGTCGTCCTCCACGCACAGCAGGACGCTGTCTTCCAGGCGTTCGACCTGGACCCAGATGCGCGAGTCGCCCGGAGTGTGCTTCACAGCGTTGCCCAGCAGGTTCTCGACGATACGCTCGAGCATCTTCACATCGGCCTTGATGGTGAGTGGCGCGACGTCCAGGGCAAGGCGTCGCTCCTTCACCAGCTCCGAGCTGGCCACGACCTCCCGGACCAGCGCGCCGACATCCACCGGCTCGAGATCGGGCTCAGCGACGCCTCGCGTCAGGCGTTCCAGGTCGAGGAAGTCAGCCACGAGCGCGTCGAGCTTCTTCGCGTTCTCGGCTATCCGGCCGGCCATGTCGCGAGCCTCGGCCTCCGACACGTCCACGTCGTCGCGAGCGAGGGTCACGGCCAGCCCGAGGATGGCGGCGAGCGGCGTTCGCAGGTCATGCGACACGGCATGCAGGAAGGTCGTCTTCATCTCGTCCTCGGCCCGGAGGCGGTCGGCCACCATCCGCTGGCGCTCGAGGGCGCGTTCGAGTTCCTGCGTCCGGTGCTGCTCGGTGACGTCGAGCATCACGCCCTGCCAGTAGCGAGGATGCCCATCGTCGTCCAGGATCAGGCGAGCCTGGTCATAGACCCAGACCTCCCGGCCGTCCTTCGCTACCACCCGGTACGTAGTCGCATAGGGCGTGCCGTTCTTCTCCTGGGCGAGGGTCTCGCGGTCTTCGGGATGCACGATCTTGGACCACAGCTCGTGGTCGGTGTACCACTCGTGCGGCGTGTAGCCGAGAACGGCCTCGGTCTGCGGGCTGATGTAGACGGTCGGGCCGTCCTCGACCGGATCCAGGTAGACGATCGCCGGGATCTGCTCGACGAGGGCCCGGTACCGGGCCTCCGCCTCGGAGAGCTGCGACTCGACCTCCTTGCGGCCGGTGATGTCGAGCATCACGCCCTGCCAGTGGACGATGGTTCCACTCTCGTCCTTGACGGGGAACGCCTCGTCGTGGAACCAGAGGATCCTGCCGTCGCGGCTGACGATCCGGTACTCCATGGAGAAGGGTTCGGAGGTCTCCTCCACGCGGCGGTTCTCGGCGATCACCGCGTCGCGGTCTTCGGGGTGCAGTACGTCGAACCAGACGTTCGGGTCCGCCATCCATTCCTCCGGGGTGATCCCGAGGATCTGTTCCACCCGAGGGCTGATGTAGACGACCTGGACGCTGGGTCCCTCCGGCGCCTCCTGATAGACGATCGCCGGGATCTGCTCCACCAGAGCCCGGTAGCGGTCCTCGCTCTCGCGAGCACGCTGGTTGCTGGTCCGTTCGGCGGTGATGTCGAACATGATCCCCTGCCAGTACAGGGGTTCTCCGCTCTCGTCCCGTACCAGGACGGCTTCGTCGCGGAACCACTTGATGTCTCCCGAACGGGTGAACATCCGGTACTCGGCACTGAAGGGCGTGCCCGAGCGCTCGACCCGCTCGTACTCGGCACGGATGTGCTCCCGGTCGTCCGGATGGAACTGGCGGGCCCAGGCGACCGGGTCGCGCATCCACTCCTCGGGGGTGAACCCCAGCAGCGACTCGATCTGTGGGCTGACGTAGAGCATCTGACCGGGCAGATCGGGCTCGCGCTGAACCGACTCCAGGTAGACGATCGCCGGCAGGTGCTCCACGACCCGCCTGAAGCGGCTCTCGGCCTCCCTGGCGTCGTGTTCGAGCGCCTTGTGCTTGGTGATCTCGACCATCAGTCCACGGATCAGGACGGGCTTGCCCTCGATGTCCTTGACCGCGTGACCCAGGTCGCGGAGCCACACCCAGGTGCCGTCCTTCGCCTGGATCCTGTACTCCTCGTCGAAGTGACCGCCCGCCGAGGCGACCCGGACGAAACGACTGACGATCCTCTGCCTGTCGTCGGGATGGATGTGGTCGGCCCAGAAGGATGGGTCGGCCAGCCACTCGCCCGGTTCATAGCCGAGGATCTCTTTGGCGCCCTCGGAGACGAAGGAGAACACCATGGACGTGGCATCGGCCTCCCAGACGATGCCGTCCAGGTCGGCGATGAGGCTGCGAACACGGCGCAGCTCTGAACCGGGGGGTGTCATCGGGGGGTGTGGCATGTCCCTCTGGGGCGCAGTGTGGCAGGGGAGGGGCTCGGCGCGCTACCGGGCGTAAGGCGTAGGCCGGTTCCCGGTCGGCCGTTGCCGCTGGTCAGCCGGCCAGCGCGCCGCCGTCGGAGCGGGGATCCGAGCCGGCCAGGAGCCTGGCGGACGTGACGCGGATCAGGTGCGTGTGGCCCGTACCCTGCCCGTTGGGAACCTGCGAGGTGTCGAACCCCGCCTCCTCGATCAGGGCCTCCACCCCGGCCCCTTCCTCCAGCTCGGCACGCGGCGCATCCGGCGGGTCCAGCACGACCCACCTCGGGGCGCCGACCGCCTGCTCGGGCGCCAGGCCGAGGACGAAGGTCCGGGCGATCGCCTGTGCGTCCAACTGGGCCTGCTGGAAGCCGCCCATCGTGCCGACGGCGCCCGCGAGGCGTCCGTGTTCGTCGTGCAGGAGCACGGGCAGCAGGGTATGCAGCGGAAGCGCTTCGGGGGCCAGCTCGTTCGGATGGCCGAGCTCCAGCGAGAAGCAGGCACCTCTGTTGTGGGCGACGATGCCCGTCTCCGGCTCGAGGATGCCGCTTCCGAACCCCCAGAAGAGGCTTTGGATCAAGGAGACCGCGTTGCCGGCGGCGTCCACGCAGACGAGTGCGATGGTGTCGCCGTCGGGGCTCCCGGTGGTTGCCGGCGACCCGTCGCCGGAGCGGACCTCGTCGCAGAAGGCCGCGATGTGTCCGTCGTCGAGGAGCGTCGAAGGGTGGACCTTCATCCTCTCGGGGTCGGCGAGGTGCCTGAGAACGTCGCGCATTGCGGTCAGGAAGATGCGGGCGAGGGTGCCCGCGTCGGGGCCGATGGGATCTGGATCCAGCTCCAGGCGATCTATGGCCGCGAGGATCTGGAGCAGGGAGTACCCCTGCGAGTTCGGCGGCGCCACCGAGACGTGCAGGTCGCGGAAGCGCCCCGATAGCGGGGGAACGATCCCGGCCCGGTGGGCGGCCATGTCTTCTGCGGTGATCGGGGAACCGGCGGCGCGGAGGCCCTCCGCAAAGGCCTTGCCGACGGGCCCCCCGTACAGGGCCTCCGCGCCGCCGGCGGCGATCCGTTCCAGCGTCGCCGCGAGCGCCGGGTTGCGGAAGGTATCGCCAGGGGGGACGGGCGAGCCCGAGGGGTAGAAGACCCCGGCCATGCCCGCATCTTCGGAGAAGAGCGCGGCCTCGTCGCGGAGGTACTCGTGGAGCGACTCGGGCATAGGCGTGCCCTCGCTCGCCAAGCGGGTGGGCTCGGCGAAGAGGTCCGCCCACGGGAGCGTTGCGCCGATCCTGTGTAGCGCCTCCCATCCGGCCACGGCGCCCGGGACGGTGACCGGGACGGGCCCCCGGATCGGCATGGAGTCCCCGTGTGCCGAGCGGACGGCTTCGGGATCGACTCCGGCCGGCGCCCGTCCCGATGAGTTCACGACCAGAACGTCGCCCTGCGCCCGGTGGACCAGAGCGAAGAGGTCTCCGCCGGCTCCGCACATGTGCGGGTAGCAGACGGCCAGCGTGACGGCAGCCGAGAGCGCCGCATCGATCGCGTTCCCTCCGCGCTCGAACGCCTCGGCCCCGGCGCCCGTGGCGAGCCGGTGAGGGGTCGCTATCGCCCAGCGGGATCCAGTAGCTCCGTGCTCCATCGATGGCAGTCTAGGATTCGCGCATGCTTCGGCGCTCGCTCCTGCTCGCATGCCTGTTCGCACTGGTCCCGTCTGGGGTCGCCTCGGCGCAAGATCCGGCAGGAACGGAGGCCCGCGACCAGGTGATCCTTTCCGGCGACCTGCTCGTCACGCAGGGCCAGGTAGTTGGCGACGTCGTCGTCTTCCATGGCTCGGTCCGCATCGAGGGCGTCGCCCGCGGCGTCGTGATCGTCCTGGATGGCCCGGTCGAGGTGTCCGGGCAGGTAGGGGGCGACGTGGTGGCGACCGACGGCTCCGTCCTGCTGGAGCCGACCGCTCAGGTGGCCGGCTCGGTCCTGGCCGGGGAGGAGCTGGTCGTGCGCCAGGGCGCGCAGGTGTCCGGGTCCAAGAAGGAGAGCGTGAACTTCTCGCTGGCCGGGCCGCTCGCCGCCCTAGGCACGCTCCGGGCGCCGGCAGCCATGGGGGTGTCTTCGTTGCTCGCGCTGCTCGTACTGCTGTTGATGGCGCCGCTGGGGGCCGAGCGGGTGGCCGGCGCCGCGAAGGACGCCCCGCTCAGGTCGCTCGCCTGGGGCGTCTTCCTTCTCGCTTGCGTGCCGGCAGCGGCGGCAGCGGGCGCCGTCAGCATCCTCGCGCTTCCCTTCGGCCTGTCCATCCTGCTTTCCCTCGGGCTCCTCTGGCTCGTGGGGCAGGCGTGGGTGGCGTGGATCGTCGGCCGGATCCTCGCGCCATCACCGCGCTCGCGCGCTCTGGCGCTCGCGGAGGGATGGGTGCTGGTGGCCGCGATCGGGCTGGTTCCGTACCTGAACGTGGCGTTGTGGGCTGGCGGATCGGTCTTCGGGATAGGAGCGATGACGGTGGCTGCATGGAGGGCCCGGAAGGGCGGCGCCGAGGTGCCGGGCAGGCACCGAAGAGGCAGGGCGTCGGAGTTCGCCGCGCTTCCCGAGACCCCGCTGGCGGAGGACTAGGGGGGCGGCCGGCGGCGCCCCCAGGCGCAACCCACCAGGAGTAGCAAGGGGGCGCCGCCGGGCGCCCCCCGCAGGATCCCCAGCGTCGTGGAGGCCGGCAGCACGACACCGGCCTTCGCCCCGGGGTGGATCGTGACGTGCTCGGCCATCACGACGCCGGCGGCGCCTCCTTGCTCGATCGTCGCGGACCTGGCCCTGACGGGGCCCGAGCCCCCGAACCGGATCGTCACGTCGCCGCCGGCGTTGACCGGCCCGCATCCTCCTTCTTGGAGCTGGAAGTTGCCGCCGGCGTTGACCGGCCCGCATCCACCCTGCGACAGCCTCACGTCGCCTCCTGCCGACACCGCTCCCACCACGGCGTTCTGGAGCGAGACGTCGTGACCGCGCACGCCGAGCGCGAGGACCCGCTCCATCTTGATCTCTGCCGCCTCGACCGACCTGGTGATCGTGGTCATCCACACCACCTCCCGAGGGACATCCTCTCGCTTCGCCAGAGACCGCGCGTCGCTTCTTCGGGGCCACGCGGGCGCCGGGCTCAGGCCAGCAGGTAGCGCCTGGAAAGAGGCACCGTCCCGACGGGTTCGCAGGCGACCACACGCCCCCCGAGCGTGACGGTCCCGTCGTCGTGGGACACCTCTATCGCCGGCGCAGCGGTATTCGCGACCAGATCGGCGCGGGTCAGGCCCCGCGTTCCGCTGACGGGAACTAGCCTTCGCCTGGTCCCGAGCCTGGCCCCGATCCCGGCGTCGAGCGCGGCCCTCGAGACGAACGTCACCGCGAGGCCCGCCGCCGCGTTCCCGCTGGCTCCCCAGTCGGGTCCGTAGCGCGTCGGCTCCGAGCCGTGGATGCTGGCGTTCCCTTCACCCATGGCGGTCCAGGCGAGCACGCCCGACTTGAAGACCATGAGCGGCTTGACGCCGAAGTGCGTCGGCTGCCACAGGACGATATCGGCCATACGCCCGGGCGCCAGTGAGCCCACCTCAGCCGAGATGCCGTGCACCCGAGCGGGCTCGACCGTCACCTTGGCGAGGTAGCGGAGGACCCTTTCGTTGTCGTCCGGCTCGCCGTCACCAGGGGCCGCCGGGCGCGCGCGGCGGACCGGTGGCGCCTCCTCCCAGCCTTCGCCGAGGTCCGACCGGCGCCACTTCTTCATGGCATGTGCCAGCTGGAAAGTCCGGCGGACCGTCTCTCCGATCCGCCCCATCCCCTGCGAGTCTGAGTTGATGATCTGGATGGCCCCGAGCTCGTGAAGCGGCCCCTCGGCCGCCGAAGTGGCAGGGTGGATCCGCTCGCGGGCCGCAGCCACGTCTTCGGGGAGGCGGACGTTCATCTCGTGCACGATCACGATCATGTCGAAGCCCTCTTCGCCTGTCGACGGGCCGAGGGGAAGGCTCGGCGTCGTCGAAGAACAGAAGATGTTCGGCTCGCGTGCGAGACCGATAAGGTCAGGTATGTGGCCCCCGCCGGTTCCCTCGACGTGGTAGGCGTGAACCGTTCGCCCGGCGATGGCCTGGACGGTTCCATCCAGCTCCACGGACTCGTTGAGTCCGTCGGTGTGCATCGCCACGGCAACGTCGTACCGGTCGGCGGCGCTGATGGTCGCGTCGATGATCTCGGGGTAGGCACCCCAGTCCTCGTGGATCTTGAACCCGACGGCACCTGCTTCTAGTACGGGCTCGAGCCCACCGGGAGCATCGGTGCGAGCGCTCGCCTGGAGACCGACGTTGACCGCAGCGTTCTCCAGCCCCTGGAGCGAGCTGATCATCCGAGACGGCGGCTCCTCGAAGCCCGCCGTGATGAGGGTGGTCACGCCGGCGGATAGGGCCACGGGGACCAGCCGCGGCGAGATCAGGTGGACGTGCGAGTCCACGGCTCCGGCCGTGGCGATCAGCCCATGGCAGGGGATCGGCCACGTGTTGGGGCCGATCGTCAGGTCCACACCTTCGGTGATATCCGGGTTGCCCGCCCGGCCCACGCCTGCGATCCGGCCGTCCTTGATGCCGATGTCGGCCTTGAGGATCCCCAAGAGCGGATCGACGACTACGGCGCTGGCGATCACCGCGTCCAGCTCCGACTCGCGCGTCGCCCGGTCGTGCTGGGTCATGCGCGAGCGCCAGTTCTTGGCGTACCCCCAGAGGGCCTGGTCGGCGGGCTCGGTCAGATCCTCTTCGATGCGCACCCATAGGTCCGTGTCGGCAAGGCGTACACGGTCTCCGGCGGTCGGGCCGTGCCTGAGGGCGTGCTCGGCGCGCGAGATGTGGTCAGGCATCGGCCTCTCCCGCGTATGCCACCAGCTCGACTTCCTTCGTCTCGCCCGGCGCCCAGCGGATCGAATCGCCGGCGGGAAGGTCGAGCCTGAAACCTACGGCGGCATCGCGATCGAACGAGAGCGAGGGGTTGACCTGCCAGAAGGGGAAGTGGCTCGATACCCGCACCGGCCTCGAGCCCCGGTTGGTGACCGTCAGACGTCTCCGTTCGCGCCCGGGCAGCAAAGGGACGTCTTCCGCACTCAGCTCGTACGAGCCAGGTCCGCCCGGCTGCGCCGGCCCGAAGGGCTCGCGAAGCACGACGAGCCGAGTCCCTTCCTCCAGGAGGGCCTCCACGCGGATCTCGGGAACGATGTCGGGAACGCCTTCGAGGACCGGGGTTCGCGCGGCGAGCTCATGGGCCGCGGCGATGACCTCCTCGTACGACTTGCCGGCCCGTGCAGCCAGGTGCACCTCGTCGCACACCAGAGCCACGACCTCCGGTGCGTTCAGGGCCAGTCCGCGCGCCAGGGTCTCCCGAGCCAGCTGGGCCGTGACGAAGACCCTGAGCCGGTCCTCTTCGGTCGGGTTCAGCTGCACGGGCGGAGCATAGGCCATGGGTGATAGGTTCCGCGGGCCATGACTACGAACGGTGCAGACCTGATCTTCGTCGGAGACGTTTACACGGTGGATCCCGCGCGGAGCTGGGCACGCGCGGTCGCCGTCAAGGGCGACCGGATCGTCGCCGTCGGCACGGAACCCGAGGTGCGCGAGCGCGTCGGCCCGGGCGGCGACCTCGTCACGGGAGCCGTGATCCTGCCGGGCTTCCAGGATGCCCACGTCCATCCATCCGTGGCCGGGCGGAACCTCCTGAACGTGAACTTGGACGACATCACGGGCAAGGAGGCGTACCTAGCTCGCATCAGGCAGGTCGCAGACGCCCACCCGGACCTTCCGTGGATCCTGGGTGGCGGCTGGTACAACCCCGTCTTCCTGGAGACCGGCGGTCCGCGCAAGGAGGACCTCGACTCCGTGGTCCCAGACAGGCCGGCCTTCCTCATCAACACCGACGTGCACGCCGCTTGGGTGAACTCCAAGGCCCTCGAAATGGCGGGGATCACCGCGGCCACACCCGACCCCTGGGACGGCTACTTCGTTCGCGACCCCGACGGAACTCCGACGGGGTGCCTGCAGGAGGGTGCCGCCTACGACGTCCTTCAGAAGCTCCTGCCTCGCCCCGACACGGCCGGCTGGATCGAATGCCTCCGCACCGCCCAGCGAGAGCTACATGCGCTCGGGATCACGGCATGGCAGGACGCCTGGGTGGAGGAGGACCTGCTGCGCGCTTACCGCGAGATGGACGACTCGGGCGAGCTGACCGCCAAGGTCGTGGCTTCGCTCTGGTGGGACCGACACAAGGGCCTCGAGCAGGTGGACGGCCTGAGCGAGCGCCGCGAGTGGGGAACGGGCGGCAACGTCGACGCAGGAACGGTCAAGATCATGCTCGACGGCTGCCCCGAGAGCTGCACCGCCTCGATGCTCGAGCCGTTCGAAGGAGCATTCGGCGAGAAGCACGACCGCGGTATCCAGTTCGTCGAAGCCGAGCAGCTGAAGGAAGCAGTGGTCGCTCTGGACGGGCTCGGTTTCCAGGTCCACCAGCACGCCCTCGGCGATCGCGCCGTCAGGAGCGCCCTCGACGCCCTTCGAGCCGCCCGCGAGACCAACGGCATGAACGACCTTCGCCACCACATCGCGCATCTGCAGCTGCCGCATCCTGACGACATCCCGCGCCTGCGCGGCATGAACGTGGTCGCGAACATGCAGCCCTTCTGGGCTTGTCCCGATCACATGGTGGAGGCGATGACCGTTCCGAGGGTGGGGGAGAGAGCCTCGCGCCTATACCCGATCGGAGACGTACGCCGCAGCGGCGCCGTGATGTGCTTCGGCAGCGACTGGCCGGTCTCGACTCCCAACCCGTTCCTGGAGATGGAGGTCGCGGTCACGAGGCAGGTTCCGGGTGAGCCGGAAGCGGGCGTCCTTGACGCCGAACAGAGGATCGACCTTCAAGCGGCGATAGCAGCGTTCACCCGAGGCTCGGCGTTCGTGAACCACGACGACGAAGCCGGCAGCATCGAGGAAGGGAAGCGCGCCGACCTGGTCGTTCTCGATAGGAACCCGTTCGATGCCTCTCGAGCCATCTCCGACACGACCGTCGTCATGACTATCGCCTCGGGCAAGGTCGTCCACGGAGCTTGACCGGTCTCAGGCGAGGAGGCGGGCGATCGCCGCCTCGTCGTAAGTCTCGCCTGCGACGATTATCCTGCCGTCGTTCTGCACGACCACGGCGTTCCCACTGCTATCCCCGGTCGGGTCCAGGCGGAACCTCTCGATCCCGTCACCGCTGAACGAGCTATCGAACGCTCCTCCTCCCTTCAGTCTGGTGACGATCACGTGCTCGTCGTACGGCGAGTCGTTGTCGGACCACTCTCCCGTGGCCACGATCATGCCGGAGGGGTCCAGAGCCAGCGATGCGAGCAGGGAGTCTCCGCCCGGGACCAGGATGTCGCGCCAGCCGCCGTTCGCGAAGGAAGCGACGAAACTACCGCTCGCGTCCAGCTTGGAGATGTACCCGAGGTACTTGCCGCCGCCGGGGCCCTGATACTGCCCCGAGAACAGGATCGCGCCCCCGTCGAGGACGAGAACATCATCGAGGTCTGTGTACTGGCCCGCCTGCAAGTCGAATGTCCCGTCTCCCGCGAAGGACGTATCGAGGTTGCCGTTCGGCTTGTACTTGGCCAATCCCACCGAACGCGGAGCCGACCCGTTGAACCGGATGGCTCCTCCGGCCACGAGTCCTCCGTCCGACCCCATCCCGATGCCCGAGCATCCGTTCACCGAGTACCCGGGGAGCTGGGTCGTCACCTTGCCGTCCCCACCGAACGAGGTGTCGAGGGAACCACGACGCGTGTAGCGAGCGATCGCGAAGGCCGACGGGTCGCCACCTGGGTTCCTTTCGCCACACACGACGAACCTGCCGTCGGGAAGCGGAAGGAGTGAGTCCGCGGAGCTGTCCATGCCGTTGAACGTCGTGAAGACCATGCCGTCGCCGCCCCCAAACCTGTGATCGACGGCGCCGTCGGGCTTGAATCGCATGACCAGGAACCGCCGAAGGGGCGCGCTGCTCATGCTGACGCCGGCCGCAAGGATCTTGCCCCCCTCGAGCACCGCGACATCGAAGAACGCGTCGTACCCGCCGACATCGAGCCTGACCATCCCGTCGCCACCCCCGAAGGTGGGATCGGGGGCTCCCTGTGCCGTGAAGCGAACCAGCATCACGTTGAAGTCGCCTCCGACACGAGCGGCCCCAGCCGCCACCGGCTTCGTGCCCTGCATATCGACGCCTGCGAACCAAGCCAGGTCTCCGGGGCTCACACGCGCGATCCCGTTGCCGGAGAAGCTGGGGTCCAGATCGCCAGAGGCGGCTGAAACGGGCACGGCACCGATCATCAGGACGGTGAGCGCAAGACTCCAGATGGTGCGAGAGCTCCTCATAGCGGAGAAGCCTCGCACCCGCCGCACTGACTCGCAACCCGCTTGGCCCCTCGACCACGGGGCGACCGGCATACGAGCCTGCCGACCTGGTCGCCTACCGTGGAACCAGAGGAGGAGACATGCGAACCGCCTACGGCGCGGACTGGCTCCGAGAGGTAGTCATGGGAGCCCAGGACAACCTCACGAACGTCCTTGCCGTCGTGCTAGGCGTAGCGATCGGCTCGGGCGACCTGCGAGCCGTCGCCCTGGCCGGGCTCGCGGCCGCCCTCGCCGAAGCCATCTCGATGGGTGGCGTCCTGTACACGGCGACCCGGGCCGAACGCGACCTGCGCGCGCGATCTCCGCTGGGCTCGGGGGAGTTCCCTTCTCCGCCTGGCCCAGTCGTGGCCGGCCTGGCCACCTCGGCATCTGCCCTGGTCGCAGGGATCATCCCGCTCCTTCCGTTCGCGTTGTTGCCCATGGGTTGGGCGGCCGGAACGTCGGTCGCGGTGTCGCTCGCGGCTCTCTTCGCGCTTGGAACCTGGAAAGGAGCGGTCACGCGAACCGATCCCGTGCGCGATGGGCTCCGGTTCCTTGCCGTGGGAGGGCTGGCGGCGCTCGCCGCTGCGCTCCTGGGGGCGATCCTCGGGCAGCCGGTCGCTTGAACCTGCGTCCGTTCAGCCCGCATCCCCCGGGGCTATCCTGACTGGCGACCCGGGCGCTTAGCTCAGCTGGAAGAGCGTCGCCCTTACAAGGCGAAGGTCGGGGGTTCGAG
>CAZHRY010000028.1:20984-24318 GCA_964535065.1 uncultured Actinomycetes bacterium | reverse complement strand
GCGGCGATCGCGATCGCGGCGGCCGCCCGGAGGGTGAGCGCGGGCCGGACGATCGCGATCGCCGCCGCCGGCCATCGCGTGACGAGAGGCGTCGGATGCGCGAGGAGCGCCGTCTCCGCGAGGAGCAGGAGCGTGCCGAGGAGCTGCTGCACGCCCCCACCCAGACCGGCCTGCTGGACATCCTTCCCGACGGATACGGGTTCCTGCGGACCTCCGGGTACCTCCCGGCCCCCGGCGACATCTACGTGTCGCTCTCCCAGGTCCGAAAGCACCAGCTCCGCAAGGGGGACACCGTCACCGGCAAGATCCGCGAGCCGAAGAACAACGAGAAATACCCGGCGCTGCTTCAGGTCGAGAAGGTCAACGACATGGACCCGGAGACCGCTGCGGCGCGCCCGCAGTTCGACAAGCTGACCCCCCTGTTCCCCAACGAGCGGTTCCGCCTGGAGAGCGGACCGACGGCGGTCGCGGAGCGGATCATGGACATGATCTCGCCCATCGGGAAGGGCCAGCGAGGCATGGTCGTGTCGCCCCCGAAGGCCGGCAAGACGACCATCCTCAAGCAGATCGCGAACGGGATCATCAACTCGGACCCGAACACGCACGTGATCGTGCTGCTCGTCGACGAGCGTCCCGAGGAGGTCACCGATTGGCAGCGCACCGTCGAGGCCGCGGAGGTCGTCTACTCGACCTTCGACAAGCCGACCGACCAGCACATCCAGGTCACGGAGCTGGTGCTGGAACGGGCCAAGCGTCTGGCCGAGATGGGTCAGGACGTCGCGATCCTGCTCGACTCGCTCACGCGGCTGGCGCGCGCCTACAACCTGGCGATGCCCGCTTCGGGCAAGATCCTGACGGGCGGCATCGACGCTTCGGCGCTGTATCCGCCGCGGCGTTTCTTCGGCGCGGCGCGCAACATCGAGGAAGGTGGCTCGGTGACGATCATCGCCAGCGCGCTGATCGAGACGGGGTCGAGGATGGACGAGGGCATCTTCGAGGAGTTCAAGGGAACGGGGAACATGGAGCTGCGCCTGGACCGCCAGCTCTCCGAGAAGCGGCTGTTCCCCGCCATCAACGTGGACGCCTCGGGGACGCGCAAGGAGGAGCTGCTGCTCCCGCCCGAGGAGCTGGCGCTGGTGATCAGACTGCGCCGGGTGCTCCACGCACTGGAGCCGGGGGCTGCCCTGGAGCTGCTCATCGACAAGCTCCGCGCTACCAAGTCCAACGAGCAGTTCTTGAAGGACATAGCGAAGGCGCCGGCCGGCGGCTGAGCCGCTACTCTGTCAGGACGTCCAAGGAGAGCAGATCCAGATGAAGCAAGGCATCCACCCCGACTACCAGATCGCGAACGTCCACTGCTCGTGCGGCAACACCTTCCAGACGCGCTCGACGGTCGGCGAGATCCGCGCGGAGCTGTGTTCCAACTGCCACCCGTTCTACACGGGCAAGCAGAAGCTCGTGGACACCGGCGGCCGTGTGGAGCGCTTCCAGCGCCGCTACGCCAAGACCAAGCAGGCGCAGCAGGCCGCCGCCGGAAGCTGAACCGCCCGTGGCAGAGGCGGCGCCGCAGAAGCTGACGCACCTTTACGGCGGCCAGGCCGTCATGGAGGGCGTGATGATGCGAGGCGCCGACCACTGGGCCGTCGCAGTGCGCGAGCCGGCGGGCACCATCTACGTTGAGTCGCATGAGATCGACTCGGTGGCGAACCGCCATCCCGTCCTGAAGAAGCCGTTCCTGCGCGGGATGATCGTGCTCGGTCAGTCGCTGGCCATCGGCGTCAAGGCCCTCATGGTGGCCGCCAACCGCTCCCTCGAAGAGGAAGAGCAGCTCTCATCGCGCCAGCTCGGCCTCTCGCTGACGGTCGCGATGGTCATCTTCATCGCGGTGTTCATCCTTGGCCCGACGACCCTGTTCACGTGGGTGGAGCGCAAGCTAGACGCGAACGGCGTAGTCGTGAACGTCGGTGAGGGCGTGTTCCGGGTTGCGATCTTCGTCGTCTACCTGTGGTTGATCGGACTGGCGAAAGACATCCGGCGCGTCTTCCAGTACCACGGGGCCGAGCACAAGACGATCGCGGCGTACGAGCACGGCGAGGATCTGACCCAGGAGAAGATCGACCGGTACCCCAAGGAGCACGTCCGCTGCGGGACCAACTTCTTGATCATCGTGATGATCATCACGATCTTCGTCTTCGCTCTGTTCGGGACTCCGGGTATCTGGTGGAGGATCGGCTCGCGGCTGATAGCGATCCCCGTGATAGCCGGGCTGGCATACGAGGCGCTTCGGCTCGGAGCCAGGTTCCCCAACGCGGCGCTGATGCGGGCCTTGATGGCCCCCGGCATCTGGCTGCAGAAGATCACGACCCGCGAGCCCGAGGGCGGGCAGATCGAGGTGGCCGTGGCCTCGTTCGAGGAGGTCATCCGTCGAGAGGCGGAGGCGGCGGGCAGCGCCTGACCGGCGATTTCCCTGCCGAGGTCGTTGAATCGGCCCCTCCGGGCATCGAAGATGGCCTCTGTTCCGAGCGAGGGAGGCTTCCCCATGCCCACGAGCGACCTTGACCTGCCGCTCCTTCCGAGCGCCGACCAGATCCGACGTCGCGAGTTCGCGACCGTGCGCCGCGGTTACGATCCCGACCAGGTTCGCGACTACCTGCACCAGGTGGCAGACCAGATACAGGTTCTCGAGCACGATGTGCGCGAGGCGCGCCTCACGTCGGGCAGCCGAGCCGCCGCCGCGGAGGCGAGTGCGCCGGTCGCCGAGGACCCGTACGAACGCCTGGCTTTGCGCTTCGCCTCGATCATCCAGACCGCGGACACCGAAGCGCAGCGCGTGGTCGACGAGGCCAAGGTCGAGTCGGTGCGGATGATCGAGGAGGCCCGGACCGAGGCCGACCGGATCAGGGTGGACGCTCAGGCCAGGGCCGAGGAGGCCCGCCA
Organism: uncultured Actinomycetes bacterium; assembly: GCA_964535065.1. GTDB lineage: Bacteria > Actinomycetota > UBA4738 > UBA4738 > HRBIN12 > AC-51. Next base: position 21,381 of record CAZHRY010000028.1, on the reverse strand, counting down.
GCAGGGAACCGAGGCTCTCGAGAGGGCGCGCGAGGAGGCGGAGAAGATCCTCGGCGGGCTGGCTACACGCCGCGAGACGCTCGTGACCCAGATGCAGGAGATGCAGGAGCGCCTGCTGTCCGTGGCTCAGGGGCTCGAAGTCGCCATCGATGGGTCCGAGGAGGCTCCGGAAGAACCCGAGTTCGAGCTGAAGATCGCGGATGCCGAACCGGCCGCGAAGGCATCCGAGCAGCCGGCGGCGGGGGCCGAGCCTGAAGTAGAAGACGTAGATCCCCGATACGAGGATCTCTGGATCTCCGAGGACCAGATAGACATCCCGGACCTGGCCTCCATAGACCTGGACATCGACGAGGACTCCCGCGGCAGGGACTGATCTTCCCGTCGCGCGGCCGTGGGG
>CAZHRY010000028.1:0-20974 GCA_964535065.1 uncultured Actinomycetes bacterium | reverse complement strand
GCCGCACGAGCGGCCCCTGGACGGCACGCCGGTGGTCGACGTCGACCGGGGCGGCCCCACGGCGCTTCTTGCTGCCAGAATCACTTGCGCGATGACCATGGACGCCAAGCTCGAAGAGATCGAGGCTCGCTACGAGCAGGTGGCGGCCGAGATGGCTTCGCCTAAGGTTGCCGGTGACCCCGAACGCATGCGCACGCTGGGGAAGAGCTTCTCCGAACTGGAGGAGATCGTCGTTCCCTACCGAGCGCTGAAGGAAGCCGTTGCCGGAGCCGCAGAGGCTAGGGACCTGGCCGCGACCGAGAGCGATCCAGAGATGGTCTCCTTCTTGCGCGAGGAAGCCGAACGACTCGAAACCAAGGTCGAAGAGCTGCGGGCTGCCCTCGAGCGCCTGCTGGTTCCCAAGGACCCGAACGAGGGGAAGGACCTGATCGTCGAGATACGCGCCGGCGCCGGTGGGCAGGAGGCCGCTCTGTGGGCGGGCGACCTGTTCGAGATGTACCGGCGCCTGGCCGAGCGTCACAGGTGGAAGACCGACGTGATCGCCTCGTCGCCCAGCGAGCTCGGGGGCTTCAAGGAGGTCTCCCTCGAGGTTCGGGGAAAGGACGCTTTCGGGATGCTGCGCCATGAGGCGGGTGTTCACCGTGTGCAGCGCGTTCCCGTCACGGAGTCGTCGGGACGGATCCACACGTCCACGGCGACGGTGGCCGTCATGCCCGAGGCGGAAGAGGTCGAGGTGGAGCTGAAGCCTGAAGACCTCCAGATCGACGTCTATCGCTCCAGCGGCCCCGGAGGGCAGTCAGTCAACACCACGGACTCCGCCGTCCGCATCGTCCACAAGCCGACGGGGATCAAGATCGAATGCCAGGAGGAGCGCTCGCAGCTCCAGAACAAGGAGAAGGCGATGCGCTACCTGCGTGCGCGCCTGTACCAGCTCGCGCTCGACCAAGCACAGGCCAAGGAATCCGCGGAGCGTCGAGCGCAGCTGGGCACCGGCGAGAGGGCGGAGAAGATCCGCACGTACAACTTCTCGGAAGGGCGCGTCACGGACCACCGCATCAAGCACACCTCCTACCAGCTCCAGGACGTCTTGGCCGGCGGCGAGGAGCTGGACGGCTTCATCGAGAGGCTGCTGAGCGCACGCAGAGCCGAGCAGCTCGCATCGGAGGCTTGACGTGAGGCCGGCAGAAGCGGTGAAGCGCGGGGCTGCGTACCTGGCGCGCCATGGCGTCGAGGGTCCGGAGGTGAACGCCGAGCGGCTCATGATGACCGTGCTGGCGACCGATCGAGCGGGGATGCTCGCCCGCGAGAACCTGACGGCCACGGAGGCCAGGGAGTACGGGCGGGTGCTGTGCCGGCGATGCACGGGGACGCCGCTGCAGCACATCACCGGGGAGCAGGGCTTCCGCCATCTGATCTTGAGGGTGCGGCCCGGCGTCTTCATCCCCAGGCCCGAGACCGAAAGCGTCGTCGATGTGGCGCTCCGCGTGATGAACGGAGCCGAGATGCCGTTGGTCGCCGACGTGTGCACCGGGTCGGGCGCCATCGCGCTCTCGATCGCCCGCGAGCGACGCGGGGCTCGCGTGTGGGGGACGGATGCGTCGGCCGAAGCCCTCGCGCTGGCCGAGGAGAACGCCGGGGCGCTGGGGCTCGCGGCCACGTTCCTGCTGGGGGACATGCTCGACCCGCTCCCGTCCGAGCTGCGGGGATCGCTCGACCTCGTCGTCGGCAACCCGCCGTACGTTCCCAGGGACCGCGAGGCGGCTCTGCCCGTGGAAGTCCTGGCCGACCCCGAGGACGCTCTCTTCGGCGGGCCTGAGGTGTACGAGAAGCTGGCCGCCCAGGCGTTCGAGTGGTTGCGCCCCGGCGGGCACCTGGTCGTCGAGATAGACGACGAGGCCGGGCGGCAGGTGTCGGGGATCGTCACCCGCGCCGGCTTCGCGGACGCGGCGGTTCATCCCGATCTGGCCGGCCGGGACCGCGTCGTGGCCGCGCGGCGGCCATGAGCGCCGACCCGGTCGCCGAGGCCGCGGCCGCCGCGCGGCGCGGGGAGTTGATCGTGCTGCCGACCGATACCGTCTACGGCATCGGGACCCGCCCAGACGACCCCGCGGCAACCTCACGCCTCTTCGAGGCGAAGGCCCGGCCCAGGGACCTGACCTTCCCGGTCCTGGTCGCCTCGATCGGGGACGCCCGCCGCATAGCCTCGTTCGACGACCGCGCCGAGAGGCTGGCGCTCTTCGTCTGGCCCGGGCCGCTCACCGTCGTACTTCGGCGCGCGGATGAGAGCCGCTCGTGGGACTTGGGGGGCGATAAGGAGACGATCGGCGTGCGGATCCCGGCCGACCCGCTGGCGCTCGCAGTGCTCGCCCGGACGGGGCCGCTTGCCGTGACCAGCGCGAACGTATCCGGGCAACCGCCGGCTCAGACCTGCGACGAGTTGGTCGCCGCTTTCGGCGATTCCGTGGCGGTGTACCTCTGCAAGGACGAACCCCTCGAGGGCACGTCCTCGACCGTGGTGGACCTGGCGCACGGTGAGCCGAAGGTCCTTCGCGAAGGCTCGGCGGCACCGGAGGTCATCTCGCGGTTACTGTCCGGGCAGGAGCCACTGCTAGACTCCGGGCCTTCCTGACATGGCAAAGGTGCTGGTCGTGTGCACGGGGAACGTCTGTCGCTCGCCCATGGCTGAAGGGCTGTTGCGCCGTGCGCTCGTGGAACGCCTGGGCGGGGACGCGCCCGCCGTTGCCTCGGCCGGAACGGCGGGATGGGAGGGCTCGGCGGCCACGCCAGAGGCCGTCGAGGCTGCGGGGGAGAGAGGGGTGGACGTGTCGGGGCACGTGGCCCGAAGGCTGACCACCGACCTGCTGGCCGAGGCCGACCTGGTCGTCGGGATGGCGGGCGAGCACCGTGAAGCGGCAGTTGCCCTGCTCCCGGAGGCCGAGGATCGTACGTTCACGCTGAAGGAGATCGTGAGGCTCCTGGAGGCCGGTCCGGCCGCGCCCGATGGCGAGCCCGAGCGTGTCCTTGCCGAGCGTGTGGCCGCCGCGGCGGCCGGCCGCCGCGGCGGCCACCGGCCCAACCCCTGGGACGAGGACGTCGTGGACCCGCTGGGCATGCCCCTGGACAGCTACCGGGCGATCGCCTGGGAGTTGGAGGAGTGGGTCTCGCGGCTCGTTCGGGTGCTGTACGGCCCCACCGACGCCGAGCTGCAAGTCGAGAGGGACGTTCGGTGAGGATCGCCATCGCTTCCGACCATGCGGGGTTCGCCTTGAAGGAGGACCTGAAGGCGTTCCTCCTCGAGCAGGGGCACGACGTCGAGGACCACGGCACCTCCTCGGAGGAGCCGGCGGACTACCCGGCGTTCTGCGCCGCAGCCGCCAGGGCGGTGGTATCAGGAGACGCCGACCGGGCCATCGTGCTCGGTGGCTCGGGGCAGGGGGAGCAGATCGCCGCCAACAAGGTTCGGGGGATCCGGGCGGCGCTGTGCCACGACCTGTACATGGCGCGCCTGTCGCGCGAGCACAACGACGCGAACGTCCTCGCGATGGGGGGCAGGGTCGTAGCGCCCGCGTACGCGCGAGAGATCGTCGAAGTATGGCTGGCAACGGGATTCGAAGGGGGACGTCATGAGCCGCGCATCCAACAGATCGCGGCCATCGAGCGAGGGGAGCTGTGATGCGTGAGTATGCGGCGGACTGGGAAGCACTGAAGACGGTCGACCCTGAGGTGGCGGAGGCGCTCGCGGGCGAGCTGGAACGGGAGCGCACGACCCTTCGGCTCATCGCATCGGAGAACTACGCCAGCCCGGCCGTCCTGGCGGCGGTGGGCTCGACGCTGAACAACAAGTACGCCGAGGGCTACCCGGGCCGGCGGTACTACGGGGGTTGCGCCTACATCGACGTCGTCGAGCAGCTCGCCATCGACAGGGCCAAAGCTCTGTTCGGCGCCGAACACGCCAACGTTCAGCCGCACGCCGGTGCTACCGCGAACATGGCGGTGTTCGGGGCGTTCCTCCAGCCCCGGGACCCGGCCTCCACCGTCCTGGGCATGACGCTTTCCCATGGCGGGCACCTGACGCACGGCTCCCCCGTCAACGTCTCCGGCATGTGGTTCCACTTCATCGGGTACGAGGTGGATCACGAGACCGAGCAGCTGGACATGGACCGGATCCGTGACCTCGCGATGGAGCACCGGCCCCGCATCCTGCTGGCCGGCTACACGGCCTATCCCCGCACGATCGACTTCGCGGCGTTCCGTCAGATCGCGGACGAGGTGGGTGCCCTGCTGTGGGTGGACGCCTCGCACTTCATCGGCCTGGTCGCCGGTGGAGCCTTCCCGAGTCCTGTGCCCTACGCCGACGTCGTCACGTTCACCACGCACAAGGCGCTCCGCGGCCCCCGCGGCGCCATGATCCTCTGCAAGGAGGAACACGCGAAGGCCATCGACAAGGCCGTCTTCCCGATGATGCAGGGGGGCCCGATCGAGAACAACATCGCGGGCAAGGCCGTCGCGCTGAAGGAGGCGATGACCCCCGAGTTCCGCGAGTACGCCGACAGGGTCGTTCGCGACGCACGCGCTCTCGCGGCCGGCCTGCAGGACGAAGGCATGCGCATCGTGTCGGGCGGGACGGATTCTCACTTGGCCCTCGTGGACGTCAGGCCGGTGGGGGTCGATGGCAAGACGGCCGAGACCCTCTGCGACCAAGTTGGTATCTCGCTCAACAAGAACCAGATCCCGTACGACCCTAACCCTCCGTCGGCCCCATCGGGTGTGCGCGTGGGGACCCCCGCGTGCTCGACGCTGGGCATGGAGGAGCCGGAGATGCGGGAGATCGCGAGCGTCATGGGAGAGGTGCTCCGCAACCCCGAAGATGAGGGCATCAAGGAGAAGTCGAGGGCCCGTGTGCGGGACCTGATGCAGCGCTTCCCGCTATACGCCTGAGGTCCGAGTTGCCGGTCCGGCCCCTCGGGCCCACACTTCGGGCGTGACTGCCTACCTCGCGGTCTTCCTGGCCGCCGCGGCGACCACCCTGGTGACGACCCCCGTCGTCAAGCGGTTCGCCGTCGCGATAGGAGCCATCGACAGGCCCTCGGACCGGAAGGTGCACCCGTCGGCGACCCCCACCATCGGCGGCGTCGCGATGTACATGGGTCTGCTCGTGGGACTCGTCGTGTCCAGGCTGTTGCCGTTCTTCGAGGACGTCAACAGGGCGAGCCCCGAGCCGCTGGCTGCCTTGGTCGTCTGCACGCTCATGGTGGCCTTGGGGTTCATCGACGACACGCGCGGGACGACGATGCTGTCCAAGCTGACCGGGCAGATCTTCATCGCGGGCGTTCTGGTGTTGTTCGGGGTCCAGCTGTACTACGTCTGGGTCCCGGGGTCGGCCGGGGTCGTCGTCCTCTCCGGCGACCTACCCGTCATCCTGACCATCGTGTGGACCGTGGCGGTGGCCAACGCCGTGAACCTGGTGGACGGCCTGGACGGGTTGGCCGCCGGGATGGTCGCGATCGCGGCCGGCGCGTTCTTCGTGTACATGGTCCGAAGTCCGAGCCTGTTCGGGGACGCGTCTCAAGCCGCCCTGCTGTCGGCCATCACCGCGGGGGTCTGCATCGGGTTCCTGCCTTGGAACTTCCATCCCGCCAGGATCTTCATGGGCGACTCGGGCTCCATGCTCCTGGGGGTGCTCCTTTCGATGGCCACCATCTCGGGCGTGGGGCGCAACCCGTATCCGCCCAGCGGTGGGGATCTGGCCGCGGTGGCGGGAACCGTCGTCGTTCCTCTCCTGGTGCTGGTGATCCCGTTCCTCGACGTTTCGCTTGCCGTCATCAGGAGGACCCGGCGCGGGCAGGGGATCGGTCACCCGGACAAGGAGCACCTTCATCACCGGCTGATGGACATCGGGCACGGCCACCGTCAGGCCGTGCTGCTGATGTATCTGTGGAGCTTGTTGCTGTCGGGCAGCGGCCTGGCCGTGGGCCTGATCGACGGCCGCCTGGTGGTCGGTTTGATCCTGCTCGGGGCCCTCGCCCTGTTCCTCGCGACGGCGTTGCCCCTCTTGGCAGACCGGCGGCAGGGCAACGGGCGTGCGAGGCGGGCCTCCCGGGCCGAGGGCAACGGCCACGATCCAGAGGGCTCCGCGGGGCTGGCTTCCGACGCCGGGCCCGGCCGAAGCCGCGCCCAGGGCCCATAGGGCACATAGGCCCCGTTAGTCCCCTGGGGCATCCCCGCGCTTGTCCTTTCCGTACAAGATGGAGAAGGAACCTATCCCTTGAAGGCTGTTCAAACTCGTGGGTTCCGGGTGATAATCGCCGCCGCCCTGTGGCAATGCCCGTCCGCAGGGAGATCCCAGAGGGGGTGGATGTGTCCGAGATCGACGTGCGCCTCGAGCGCGTCTCCAAGCACTTCGGAGACGTGGCCGCGGTGGACGACATATCCCTCGATATCGCCGAGGGTGAGTTCTTCAGCATGCTGGGGCCCTCAGGCTGCGGCAAGACGACGACCCTGAGGATGATCGGGGGGTTCGAGGATCCGACCTTCGGCACGGTCTACCTGGGTGGAAGGGATGTCACGGACCTCCCCCCGTACAAGCGCGACGTCAACACCGTCTTCCAGTCCTACGCGCTGTTCCCTCATCTAGACGTCTTCGAGAACGTGGCCTTCGGCCTCCGTCGCAGGAAGGTCGCGAAGGACGAGATCGTGCGGCGCGTCAAGGAGGCTCTGGCGCTCGTCGATCTGGTCGGGTTCGAGAACAGGAAGCCACCCCAGATGTCGGGAGGCCAGCAGCAGCGTGTCGCCGTTGCGCGTGCGCTGGTGAACAAGCCGAAGGTGCTCCTGCTCGACGAGCCGCTCGGAGCCCTTGACCTCAAGCTCCGCAAGCAGATGCAGCTGGAGTTGAAGCGGATCCAGCAGGAGGTGGGCATCACGTTCATCTACGTGACCCACGACCAGGAAGAGGCCATGACGATGTCCAACCGGATCGCCGTCATGCGCCACGGCAAGATCGAGCAGCTCGGCGACCCCGAGCACGTCTACGAGAACCCGGCTACAGAGTTCGTGGCAGGCTTCCTCGGTGCGTCGAACCTCCTCGAGGGTCAGCTCAAGGAGACGACGGACGGCGTCAGCACAGTGCTTCTCAACACCGGAGGCACGGTCGCCGTCCCCGTCTCTCGCATCCCCTCGGATGCGAGCGATCGCCTGAAGGTGGGGGTTCGCCCTGAGAAGGTCTCGATAACTCGGGGAGAAGCGCCGCCGGCGCCCGATCGGAATTCGGTCACCGGCACGGTCACGATGTCCACGTACATCGGGGTCAGTCACCAGTACAAGGTCGAGGCGGCCGGCGGCACCGTCATGACCGTGTACGTCCAGAACCTGGGGGCGGAGGAGGCCCCCCGCCAGGGAGAGCAGGTCGTTCTCTCGTGGCAACCGGAGCATACCTTCGCGGTCACGCCGCAGGACGATCTGTCGATGGAGGAGGAGGAGGAATGACGGACGAGCGCATGCAGTCGCCGGAGTTCGCGGCGTCAGTGATGAGAGGGATGACGTCTCGGCGGATGTCGAGGCGGAACATGATCAAGTACGCGGGTGTGGGCGTTGGCACGCTGAGCATGTCGTCGATCCTCGCCGCGTGCGCGGGGGGCGAAACGACATCCCCCACGGGCGGCCCCGCCGTCGACTGGGACGCTGCTCCCGGTCAAGAGATCAACTTCGCGAACTGGCCGCTGTACATCGACAAGGACAAGGACAAGGAGACCGGCGAGAAGTACTACCCGTCCCTGCGGTTGTTCGAGGAAGAGACCGGAATCACCGTCAACTACAACGACGAGATCAACGACAACGCCGCCTTCTTCGGCGAGTTGCTCCCGCAGCTGCAGGCCGGCCAGGACACGGGCCGCGACATCATCGTCATCACGAACGGCCGGGAGTTCACCGCCCTCACCAAGAACGGCTGGGTGACCGAGCTGGACCCCAGCCGCCGGCCCAACTTCGACGTCCACGCGGCCTCGTGGGCCAAGGATCCGGCCTTCGACCCCGGCAACAAGTACTCCATGTGCTGGCAGTCGGGGCTCACCGGCATCGGCTTCGATACGACCAAGGTGAACGGCACCATCACCAAGGCCGACGACCTGATGAACCCAGACATCGTCGGAACCAACTCGGTGGGCATCCTGAAGGCGGACGTGCCGGACTTCGCGATGATCAACCTGGGGATCGACCCGACGACGTCGGGACCGGATGAGTGGAAGGAAGCGGCCGAGTGGCTGACCATGCTTCGCGACTCCGGCACCGTGCGGCAGTGGTACGACCAGGGATACATCGACGACCTTCTGGCGGGCAACCTGAGCGCCACGCTGGCCTGGTCGGGCGACGTCCTGTACTACGCGATCTGGGAGGACTACCCGTACGAGTTCATCGTGCCCGAGGGGGGGGCGCTGCTCTGGATAGACAACATGATGATCCCGGCGCATTCGGCGAACCCTCAGGGCGCTTACCAGCTGATGGACTTCGTCTACCAGCCCGAGATCGCCCAGATGATCACCGAGTGGGTGCTCTACATGTCGCCGGTCCCCGAGGTACAGGACCTGATCGCGGCCCACGCCGCCGAGGAGGGCGGAGGCTATGCCGAGGATCTCGAACTGACGGCCAGCAGCCCGTTCCTGTGGCCCGATGACGCGATCCTGCAGCAGGTGTCTCTCGGGCGTCAGCTAGAGACCCAGGAAGAGATGGACGAGTGGGACGCGATCTTCCCGCCCATCTTCGAGGGATGAGTTGAGCGAACGCGCGACGAAGGCGGCGGGCGATCTGGTCGCCGCCACCCAGGAGTTGCGGTCCCCCCCCAAGCGGGGGGACCGGACCCTTCAGAGGCGCCGGAAGATGGTGCCGTACGCGCTGCTGTCCCCGGGCAGCCTGTACATGTTCGCCTTCTTCATCATCCCCTTGTGGATGATCATCTACACGTCGCTGCAGAGCGGTGGGCTGCTGGCGGGCGGATATAGCTTCACGTGGGAGTTCAGCAACTACATCGACGGCCTATCTCAGTACCGGGAGATGTACCTGAGGTCCCTAACGTACGCTGGCCTCGCGACCGCGATGTGCATCTTGACGGCCTATCCCATGGCCTACTGGATCGCGTTCTACGGGGGGAAGAAGAAGTCCGGCCTGTTCCTCATGATCCTCATACCGTTCTTCGTCTCCTTCGTGATCCGCACCGTTCAGTGGAAGTTCATCCTCGGTGACAACGGGTTGATCTTCGGTCCTCTCAAGGACTGGGGGATACTGCCGGATGACTTCCGCGTGCTCGCGAGTCCCGTTGCGGTGGTATGGGGCATCTTCTACAACTTCCTCCCCTTCACGGCGCTACCCCTCTACGTGGCGCTGGACCGCATCGACAAGCGCCTCGTCGAGGCGGCGAAAGACCTCTACGCGTCCCGGGCTCAGGCTTTCCGGAAGGTCGTCCTCCCGCTCTCGTTGCCGGGGGTGTTCGCCGCCGTGATCCTCACCTTCGTTCCGGCCACCGGTGACTTCGTCGAGGCTGAGGTCTTGGGTGGGCCGGGAACTACCGTGATCGGTTCGATCATCCAGGACAAGTTCCTCGAACAGTTCAACTACCCGGTGGCCTCGGCGCTCTCGGTGATGCTGATGCTCGGGATGCTCGTGGTCGCGCTCACCTACGCCAAGGTGCTCGGCACCGAGGATGAGGCCCTGGCTGCCGGAGCGGCGGGCGTATGAGTACGGTGCTGACATCGCCGGCCCTCGACAGGCCGCCTGCCCGCAAGAAGGCAGGCAAGTGGACGCGGTTCATCCTCCCCGTGTTCACCGGCGGCATGATCTTCTACCTGACCAGTCCCGTGATCCTGATGATCGTCTACAGCTTCAACAAGATCGCGGGGGAAAGACAGGTCGCGAAGTTCACCTGCTGCACGCTGGAGTGGTGGCGGGGCATCCTAGACGTCCAGTCCCTGAACGACTCGCTCGTCACATCCCTGAAGGTTGCCTTCCCGTCGGCTCTGATCGCCACCATCCTGGGAACCCTCATCGGGCTGGTGCTCGGCAGGTACTACTTCAGGGGTCGAGCCCTGACGAACTTCATCATCTTCCTGGCGATCGCGGTTCCAGAGATCGTCCTGGGGTCCTCGCTGAAGTCGCTCTTCGTTCAGTTCAACATAGCCAAACCCCTCGGCCTGGAGATCCCGGAGGGCGTACCTACCATCCTCCTGTCTCACATCGGGTTCTCCATCGCCTTCGTCGCGATAGTCGTCCGCGCGCGCGTCCAGGGCTTGGACAGGGCTATGGAGGACGCCGCTCAGGACCTGTTCGCGACGCCACCCCAGGCGTTCTTCAAGGTCACCTTCCCGTTGATCCTCCCTGGCATCGTGGGCGGGTTCCTGCTGGCCTTCGTGCTGTCGCTCGACGACTTCATCATCACGAACTTCGTCAACGGGAGCGTGAACACGTTCCCGACCTGGGTCTACGGGACCGCCAAGATCGGTCCGCCGCCGCAGGTGAACGTGTGGGGGACGGTGCTCTTCGGGGCGGGCCTGCTGACGGCCTTGTTCAACCTCTTGAAGGCCTCGATCAGCCGGAAGGGTGCCTGACCCCGGCGCCGACGCAGGGTAAGGTTCGTTCCAGAGATGCCGATACAAGGCCCCGTCGGACCACCGGTCCGCCGTTCGAACATGCAGAACGACCCCCAAGCCTCGTTGCCGCGCTCCTGGAGGGCAGGGCTCTCCCGGCGCTCATTCCTGCGCGCGGGCGCCGGAGCGGCGGGTGCCATCGCGCTCGGTCCGCTGCTGGCCGCCTGCGGGAAGGAAGGGCCCACGAGCCCGTTCGCCGGCGATCCCGCCGGGATCGTCGACGTGGCCAACTGGCCGCTGTATCTGGATGGAGGCCACGACGAGGCTGGGAACCGGATCCGCCCGTCGCTGCTCCGCTTCACGCACGACACCGGCATCGAGGTGAACTATCGCGAGGTCATCCCCGATGCCGAGCACTTCTTCCAGCAGATCCAGCCGTACCTGGCCGCGGGCGAGCCGACCGGCTGGGATGTCGTCGTGATCACGAACGGGTCGGCACTGACGAAGATGATCCAGCTGGGGTATCTGATGGAGCTGCCCGCCGACCGGCGGCCCAACTTCGACCAGCACGCCGCAGAGAGCGTTCGCGACCCGGCCTACGACCCGAACAACCGTCACACGATGGCGTGGCAATCGGGGATCACCGGCATCGCCTACAACCCCGTGCTGACGGGAAGGGCCATCACCAGCGTCCAGGATCTGTTCTCGCCGGAGTTCGAGGGCATGGTCGGGATGTTCGGCGACGCCGTGGACATGCCCAACCTGGCCATGATCGCCGCCGGCGTCAACCCCGAGGAGTCCACCCCGGACGACTGGGCGGCGACTGCAGAGCTTCTCGCCACACAGCGCGATTCGGGGATAGTGAAGGACTACTACGTTCAGAACTACATCGGAGCCCTGCGTCACGGGGACGTCGCCCTGTCGATGGCGTGGTCGGGCGACGTCTACCAGGAGAATCCGTCTGGAGACCCGAACGGGCTGCAGTTCGTCGTTCCGGAAGAGGGCGCCATCCTGTGGACCGACGCGATGGCCATCCCGAAGGGGGCACAGCATCCTGTGGACGCCATCACCTTCATGGACTACGTCTACAAGCCGGAGATCGCGGCCATGATTGCCGCCTACGTGGCATACGTGACGCCGGTCCCGTCAGCGCGCGAGGAGATCCTGGAACTTGCCGAGCAAGCGGAGACCCCTGCCAAGCGGGACAATCTCCTCAGCATCGCCGACAGCCCGCTCGTGTTCCCCACTCCAGAGGACGAAGCGAGGCTCTTCAGCTACCGCGACCTCGCCGACGACGAAGAGTTGTCGGCCTGGAACGCAGCCTTCGGCGAGTTCATCGTCTGACGCTTCTCCCGCGTTGCGCGTTCCGGACTTCGTGAAACGTTTCACGAACTGGTGCGATAACCCTTGCTGACCTGCGGAAACGCCTTTGACGCACGTTCGGCGCCACCCCTATACTCCCTGCGCCCATGCCGGGACGCGACCAAGGGGAAGCTTGGAGAGGAGCGAACCAGGCCTGGGATGTCATCGGGCTCATGCTTTCGGGCATCCTCGTCTGCGGCGGGCTCGGCTGGCTCCTGGACCGGTGGTTCGGCCTCGGCGACGTCTTCCTCCCGGTCGGGATGATCGCGGGAGTGGGCTTGGCGATCTGGCTGGTCTACCTGAAGCATGGACGAACTGACTGAGCGACCTGAGATGCAGATGATCCGCCGGGCGGTCGTGCCCGCGGCCCTGGCCTTGGTGTTCGCGGCATCGGTGGGTCTACTCGCATCCGGCACCGGGGCCGCGTGGTCAGCCGCCATAGGGGTCGCTGTGGTCTTCGCGAACTTCGCCGCCCACGGGGCCTCGCTCGCGTGGGCATCCACCATCTCCATCGGGACCGTCATGGCGGTCGCGCTGGGTGGGTTCCTGGTCAGGCTCGGCCTGATCGTCGGGGCGATGTTCGCCCTCAACAACCTGTCGTGGTTCTCACCGGTGGCGTTCGCGCTGACGGTGATGCCTGCCACCATGCTGCTCCTCGCGTTCGAGGCGCGGCTCGTATCAGGCGGCCTCGGCGCCACCCTGCAGATCCCCGCGGACCCAGCGGCGATGCGAGCGGGTGTGGCCCTGGCCGCGCGGGAGGCTTCGAGCTGATGCTTTTCGGGATCCTTGCCAATCTCACGACGCCGCCCGACGGGTTCCACGCCCCCGGGACGGAGATCTTCCAGTACGCCGGCAACGCCGAGCTTTGCCTTGCAGGCTCGGGTGACTTCTGCCTCACCAAGGTCACGGCGCTGATGCTGCTCTCGTCCGTGCTGATCGTGGGGTTCTTCATGCTTGCCCTTCGGAACGCGAAGGTTGTCCCCGTGGGCGCCCAACGCCTGGCAGAAGGGGTCGTGGACATCGTCAAGAAGGGCGTCGTCCTCGAGGTCATGGGACCGCACGGCCTGCCGTTCCTGCCCCTGTTGACGTCGCTCTTCGTGTTCATCTGGGTCAACAACTCGTTCGGGATCATCCCGTTCCTGCAGTTCCCGACCACATCCAGGATCGCCATCCCTGCGATCTTGGCCATCCTCGTCTGGTTCGTCTTCAACATCGTCGGGATCGCGAAGCAGGGCGCGTGGCACTACTTCAAGAACTACCTGTGGCCGCCGGGGGTGCCGGTGGCCATCAAGCCGCTGGTGGCTCTGATCGAGATCGTGTCGGTCTTCCTGGTTCGGCCCCTCACCCTGGCCGTCCGTCTCGCGGCCAACATGATCGCCGGCCACCTGATCCTCACGATCTTCGCCGTCGGCTCCTACTACCTGTTCTCGCACCTGTGGACGCCGGGCGCCGACTGGGTCGCAACCTGGGGGATCTTCTCCTTCGCCCTGCTCGTCTTCATGACCGCTTTCGAGGTGTTGGTCGGCTTCCTGCAGGCCTACATCTTCACGATGCTCACCGCCGTGTACATCTCCGGGGCCCTGCACCCCGAGCACTGATAGGAGGAAATGGGATGGCTGATCTAGCACTGCTCGCTCAGGAGGCCGCCGCAGCCGCGACCGACCTGGGACCGATCGGCAAGGGCCTGGTCTACGGCCTTGCCGCCATCGGCCCCGGCATCGGCATCGGCTTCCTGGTGGGCAAGGCCGTCGAGGCCATGGCTCGCCAGCCGGAGGCCGCCGGCATGGTCCGGACCACGATGTTCCTGGGCATCGCGTTCACCGAGGCCCTTGCCCTGCTCGGTTTCGTCCTTAGCTTCATCGTCTGAGAGGAGCGGTCATGCTGCAGGCATTGGCATGGATCGCCACCGAGACGGGCGAGGCGGCAGCCGAGGTGGCCGGGCCGGAGAACCCGATCCTGCCCGACATCGCCGAGATCGTCTTCGGCGGCATCGCGTTCCTGATCGTGTTCGGTGTGCTGGCCAAGTACGCGTTCCCGGCGCTGAACAAGATGCTCGACGAGCGCACGGCCAGGATCCAGGGAGAGATGGAGAAGGCCGAGTCCGCGCGTGTCGAGGCAGACACGGTCCTGACCGAGTACCGGGGTCAGCTCGCGGGCGCACGCGACGAGGCCAACCGGATCATCGAGGAGGCCCGCAAGACGGCCGAGCAACTGCGCCGTGACATCCAGGCGAAGGCCGAGCAGGAGGCGCAGGCCACCGTGGCCCGTGCGCAGGAGGAGATCCGCGCCGAGCGCGACCGGGTGTTCCAGGAGCTACGTGGGCAGGTAGGCGATATCGCGGTCGAACTCGCGGGGCGCGTCGTCGGTGAGTCCCTCGACAAGAAGGCGCACGAGCGCCTGATCGACGAGTACATCGATCAGGTCGCGGCCAGCGGCAACGGGAAGGGCTGAGGTGGCGACGGACCAGATCGCGGAGGGCTACGCGCAGGCGTTGTTCGCGGCCGTGCAGGCAGAGGGGGTCCTGGCCAAGGTCGAGGACGAGCTGTACGGGTTCGCCCGCGCTATGGAGCAGAACCCCAAGCTCCGCGAGGCCCTGACCGACGCGGCCCTGCCGGCCGACAGGCGGAAGGCTGTGGTGGCAGAGCTGCTCTCCGAGCGGGCGAACCCGCTCACCGCGACGCTGATCGGATTCGTGATCGAGGCCGGGCACGCACGCGACCTGGGCAAGATCATCGACGGGCTGGCCCGCACGGCGGCTCGCGAGCGCGAGCAGGAACTGGCGGAGGTCCGGTCGGCGGTCGCCCTCACGGACGCTCAGCGCGAGCGCCTGGCGGCCGCGCTGTCGGAAGCCACCGGCCGGAAGGTCTCGGTCAAGGTGGTCGTTGACCCAACGGTCGTCGGCGGCGTGATCGCGCGCGTCGGCGACCTCGTCTTCGACGGCTCCGTGGCGGGCCGGCTCGAAGGCGCCAAGCACGCACTCGGGAGCTGAAGCGATGGCACTGAACCTGGATCCAGCAAGCATCGCCGAGGCCCTTCGGAAGAACGTAGAGAGCTGGACGCCGTCGGTCGAGCGCGAGGAGGTGGGGCGCGTCATCGAGACCGGTGACGGGATCGCGCGCGTCTCGGGCCTGCCGCGAACGATGGCGAACGAGCTGCTCGAGTTCCCCGGCGGGCTGCTCGGTGTGGCGTTCAACCTAGACGAGGACGAGATCGGCTGCATCATCTTCGGTGAGGCGGCCGGCATCCAGGAGGGCGACCCGGTCAAGCAGACCGGCCAGGTCCTGTCGGTCCCGGTCGGCGACGGGTTCCTCGGGCGCGTCGTCGACGCGCTGGGCCGTCCGCTCGACAACAAGGGCCCGATATCGGCAGAGGGCACGCGGCCCTTGGAGCTTCAGGCGCCCAACGTCGTCTCGCGCCAGCCGGTCAAGGAGCCCCTGTACACCGGCATCACGGCGATCGACGCGATGACCGCCATCGGGCGGGGCCAGCGCGAGCTGATCATCGGCGACCGGCAGACGGGCAAGACGGCCGTGGCGCTCGACACGATCATCAACCAGAAGCAGTACTGGGGCACGGATCAGGCCGTGCGCTGCATCTACGTCGCCGTGGGTCAGAAGGCCTCGACCGTGGCGGAGGTCGTCGAGACGCTCCGCGAGCAGGGAGCGCTCGAGTACACGGTCGTCGTGAACGCCGCAGCGTCGGACCCCGCCCCGTTCCAGTACGTGGCGCCCTACGCGGGCGCGGCCATCGGGGCCCACTGGATGTACGAGGGCAAGCACGTGCTGATCGTCTACGACGACCTGTCGAAGCAGGCCGTGTCCTACCGCGAGATCTCGCTGCTGCTTCGGCGCCCCCCCGGCCGCGAAGCTTACCCGGGAGACGTCTTCTACCTGCACTCGCGACTGCTGGAGCGCGCCGCGAAGCTTTCCGATGAGCTGGGTGGGGGGTCGATGACCGCTCTGCCCATCATCGAGACGAAGGGTGGAGACGTTTCCGCGTACATCCCGACGAACGTGATCTCGATCACCGACGGCCAGATCTTCCTGGAGTCCGAGCTGTTCTTCTCCGGCGTCCGGCCGGCCATGAACGTCGGCATCTCGGTCAGCCGCGTAGGCGGCTCGGCACAGATCAAGGCCATGAAGAAGGTGGCGGGGCGTCTGCGCCTGGACCTGGCCCAGTACAGGGCCCTGGAGGCGTTCGCTCAGTTCGGTTCGGAGCTGGACAAGGCGTCCCAGCAGCAGCTCGCCCGGGGCGCGCGGGTGGTCGAGGTGCTCAAGCAACCCCAGTACGACCCTCAGCCCGTGGAGCGCGAGGTGGTCCAGATCTACGCGGTGACCGGCGGTTACATGGACGACTACCCCGTCCAGGATGCCAAGCGTTTCGCGACCGACCTCTGCCAGTACATCGACACTCGGCATCCCGAGATCTTCTCCACGATCCGCGAGAGCGGCGACATGTCGGACGAGACCGAAGCTTCGCTCAAGGCGGCCATCGATGCGTTCCGGCAGACGTTCGTTCCATCTCAGGCGGTCGCTGAGGTCGATCTTAGCCAGGCCAAGAAGGACGAGATCAGACCGGACGTCGGCTGGGACCGCATGAGCTCGGTCGAAGAGGATCTCGCGGCCGAGGCCGGGAAGACGCCCGAGCAGCGGGCCGAGGAGTTCAGGGAGAAGGCCGGACCGGCCGGCGACGCCGAGGCGCCGGCTCCGTAGATGGGTGCCAAGCTCCGCGTCGTCCGCCGGCGGATCCGATCGGTCCAGTCGACGAAGAAGATCACCAGAGCCATGGAGCTGATCGCCTCATCAAGGATCGTGAAGGCACAGCAGCGCGTGGAGCAGTCGCGCCCGTACGCGGTCCAGCTCACGCGGGCCATGGAGGACCTCGCGAGGAACGCGGGATCGCTCAGCCACCCCCTCCTGGAGGAGCGCACGGAGCCGCGCCGCGTCGGCGTGCTTGCTCTGACCTCGGACAGGGGACTGGCGGGGGCCTACAGCGCGAACGTCCTGAAGGAGGCCGAAGGTGTCCTGAAGGACGTTCGCGCGAGGGGGCTCGAGCCCGTGCTCTACGTCGTCGGGAAGAAGGGGGTCGGGTACTTCCGGTTCCGTGGGGTGTCGATGCGTGCGGACTGGCAGGGGTTCAGCGAGGTCCCCGTCTACGACCGCGCGATCCAGATCGGCCGGGCTCTCATCGATGATTTCGCGGAGGCCGAGATCGACGAGCTGTGGTGCGCGTACACGGACTTCCGTTCGGCCTTCACGCAGCGGGCCACGCACAAGCGATTCCTGCCGATAGCGCCGGAGGAGGTTGCGGGCAGGGAGAAGGGTCTCGTTCATCCCGAGTACCTCTTCGAGCCCTCGCCGGAGCGCATCTTGGACCACCTGCTGCCCCAATACCTGATCACGAAGATATGGGCGGCGTTGCTGGAGTCGGCCGCATCCGAGAACGCCTCTCGCCGCAGGGCGATGAAGGCCGCTACGGACAACGCGGACGAGCTGTTGAAGGTCCTGACGAGGCAGGCCAACCGGGCTCGCCAGGACGAGATCACGACCGAGATCATGGAGATCGTCGGAGGGGCCGAGGCCCTTGCCGCGACTGTGGAGGAGTGAGTCAGATGACCGAAGGGAACGGACACGCGGGCGGAAGGGTGGTCCGCGTCATCGGACCGGTGGTGGACGTCGAGTTCCCGCCCAACCAGCTGCCCGAGATCAACACGGCTCTGACGGTCGACGTGACGCTGGGTGAGCAGCAGACGACCATCACGTGCGAGGTCGCGCAGCACATCGGGGACTCGACCGTCCGCGCCATCGCCCTGAAGCCGACCGACGGTCTCGTGCGGGGCGCTCCCGTGAAGAACACCGGTTCTCCCATAGCCGTGCCCGTGGGCGAGGGAGTGCTTGGGCATGTCTACAACGTGCTCGGGGAGCCCCTTGACACGAGCGCGGACAACATCAACCCGAGCGACCGCTGGCCGATCCACCGCGAGTCCCCGGCGTTCGCGGACCTGGAGCCGAAGAAGGTGATGCTCGAGACGGGCATCAAGGTCATCGACCTTCTCGAGCCCTACGTGCAGGGCGGCAAGATCGGCATGTTCGGCGGCGCAGGCGTCGGCAAGACGGTGATCATCCAGGAGATGATCCGCCGCCAGGCCGAGCAGCACGGTGGCGTGTCGGTGTTCGCAGGCGTAGGCGAGCGCACCCGCGAAGGCAACGACCTGTTCCTGGAGATGACGGAGTCCGGCGTCATCGAAAAGACGGCCCTGGTGTTCGGCCAGATGGACGAGCCGCCGGGCGTTCGTCTCAGGGTTGCCCTCTCGGCGCTGACGATGGCCGAGTACTTCCGCGACGTCGAGCACAAGGACGTGCTGCTGTTCGTGGACAACATCTTCCGCTTCACGCAGGCCGGCTCGGAGGTCTCGACGCTCCTCGGCCGCATGCCCAGCGCGGTCGGCTACCAGCCGAACCTCGCCGGTGAGATGGGAGACCTGCAGGAGAGGATCACGTCGGCGGGAGGGCGTTCGATCACGTCGCTGCAGGCCATCTACGTGCCCGCAGACGACATCACCGACCCGGCGCCGCACGCTGCATTCGCCCACCTGGACGCCACGACGGTGCTCTCGCGCGACATCGCGGCCCTGGGCATCTATCCGGCGGTCGACCCCCTCGATTCGACGTCGCGCATCCTGGACCCGAGGTACGTGGGCGAGGAGCACTACCAGGTGGCTCGCCGCGTGCAGGAGATCCTCCAGAGGAACAAGGACCTGCAGGACATCATCGCGATCCTCGGGATCGACGAGCTGTCCGAGGAGGACAAGGTCGTCGTCGCCAGGGCGCGGCGGATCCAGCGGTTCCTGTCGCAGCCGTTCTTCGTGGCCGAGCAGTTCACGGGCATCTCCGGGAAGTACGTGCCGGTGGACGAGACGATCGCGTCGTTCAAGGCGATCTGCGACGGCGAGTACGACCACCTGCCGGAGCAGGCGTTCTTCCTGGTCGGTGGGATCGAGGAGGCCGTGGAGCAGGCGAAGCAGATGGAGGTCGCCATCTAGTGGCCCTCGAGGTTCGCCTCGTCACGCCCGAGCGCGAGGTCTGGTCCGGCAAGGTCCAGGAGCTGGTCGCACGCGGCGTGGACGGGGAGGTGGGGATCCTTGCGGGCCACGCTCCGCTGCTGGTCCAGCTGGCGATCGGGCCGCTCCGGATGTTGCAAGAGGACGGGGCCTGGCTCGCGGCGGTGGTCGACGGTGGGTTCCTGCACGTTTCGTCCGAGGAAGGCGAGACCCGGGCCGACGTGCTGGCTGCGCACGCGGAGCTGGCCTCCGAGATCGACTCCATGGCCGCTCGCCGCAGGCTGGAGGAGTGGGAGAACAAGATCGCCGAGGACGACAACGGCATAGCCAAGGCCGAGATCGCCAAGGCGATGGCACGCATCAACCTGACCGGCTGACGCTCTTGCCTATGGAACGGGCGGCGGGCCGGCCCAAGGACCGCGCGGAGCTCGAGTTCCGCGGGGCCCTCTGAGACGAGTTGCGCAGGAACGACTGACTCGGATCCGAGGCGGCCGCAGCCCTCCGGTCCGTAGAATCGTCGCGTGGATCGCCTCTTCGTGACCGGCGGAGCGCGCCTTTCAGGCACGGTTCGGATCTCCGGGGCCAAGAACGCTGCGCTGAAGCACATGGCGGCGTCCCTGCTCGCGCCCGGCCGCACCGAGCTGACGAACGTCCCCCGCATCTTGGACTGCGTCCTCATGGGACGGGTCCTGGAGCGCTTGGGGGTCTCCGTGACCTGGTCCGACGACGGCGTGTCCATAGACGCGACCGTGGTTTCGTCGACGGAGGCTCCGTACGAGTTGGTCCGGCAGATGAGAGCCTCGATCGTCGTCCTGGGACCGTTGCTCGCCAGGCTCGGGCACGCCAGGGTGGCGATGCCCGGGGGAGACGAGATCGGCTCGCGCCCCATCGACCTGCACCTGTCCGGCCTCGAGCGGATGGGCGCCGACATACGTCTCGAGCACGGGTTCGTGGTGGCCGAGGCGCCATCCGGCTTGCGGGGAGCCGTCATCACGCTCGACTACCCGAGCGTCGGTGCCACGGAGAACCTCATGATGGCGGCCGTCGCGGCGCGCGGCACGACCGTGATCGAGAACGCGGCGAGGGAGCCCGAGATCGCCGACATCGCGGCACTGCTCACGTCGATGGGGGCGCACATCGACGGGGCGGGGAGCAGCACGCTCCAGATCGAGGGCGTCCGCGACTTCACGCCCGTGGAGCACCGGACGATCCCGGATCGGATAGAGGCGGGCACCTGGGCCGTGGCGACGGTCGCGACCCGCGGCGACGTGACCATCGACGGCGCCCGCGTCGATCACATGGATCTGCTCCTGTCGAAGCTGGCCGACGCGGGCGCCGTCGTCCAGCTCGCCGACGGCGGCGTTCGCGTGACGCAGCCCGACCGCCCCAAGCCGGTCGACTTCGTTACCCTTCCGTACCCGGGCCTGGCGACGGACTTCCAGCCCATCCTGATGGCCGCTCTCGCCGTTGCCGGCGGCACGAGCATCGCGACCGAGAACGTCTTCGAGAGCCGCTTCCTCTACGTGGACGAGCTCCGGCGGATGGGCGCGGACATCAGGACCGAGGGACACCACGCCGTGATCCGGGGTGTCGAGAGGCTCTCCGCCGCGCCCGTCAGGGCGCTCGACATCCGCGCGGGCGCTGCCATGGTGATCGCCGCGCTCTCGGCCGATGGGGTCACCGAGATCTCCGACGTTCACCACGTGGACCGGGGTTACGAGGACCTCGAAGCGAAGCTGGAGGGGCTTGGCGCAGAGGTTCGCCGGGAGGGCGGAGCTGTGGTGCTCCCCGACCCGGCGGAGGCCAGGTAGGGTGACCTCGATACCGGCCCCGCCGCCGGGGGCTCGGCCACTTCGATCCGGCCCACCGCCACCTTCGGGACCTTGCACTTCACCGGCGATACCGCCCGGATCTTCGCCTACGGCTTCATCCCCCCGCCGGCCGGCACCCCGACAGCGACATCTTCCTCGACGACGTCACCGTG
>CAZHRY010000027.1:565-24712 GCA_964535065.1 uncultured Actinomycetes bacterium | reverse complement strand
ACGGATTCGACTCCTGGTTCCGGGCCAGCATCGAGGACATCCATCCGATGGACTTTTCGGCGCCTCCACCGCCGGCGCCGGTGCGCTTCCTTTAGGCGCCACGCCTGGGCGCCACGCCTGGGCGGCTACCCGACTGACCTGCGGCGTTCGGGTTCTTACACGGTGTTCCTCCGCCTCCGCCCGGAGAGAGTGGGGAGGCAGCGTGGAAGCCCCCCACTCGACAGCCTCGCCAGGCTCCAGGTGCGCGAGTGCAGGCGTCCGTCACGGGCCGGACTAGGGGTACCCCTCGAGCCGCAACACCAATTCCTCTATCTCCCCGGCCCGCGCTTGAGCGAAAGCGCGTTCGGTCGAGATCACACGGAACCCGCACTTCTCGAGTACGCGGCGTGACCCGACGTTGTCGGAGGCCACGCGGGCATGAAGCGGGCGCGACAGCTCGAGCGTCAAGAACAGCTCCAGTGCTCGGGTCGCGATCCCCTTGCCCCAGTAGGGGCGGCCTATCCAGTACGTAACCTCGCGTTCTTCGTCTTCGTCCCAAGACGCGATCGAACCGGCGACCTCTCCATCGACCACGATCGCCCTGGCGAGCACGGTCTTGTCGGCTCGTATCCTCGACCAGCGGCGCTCGAACGCGGCCGGGTCCATGTGATCGGGGGCCGTGAAGGCAGCCATGTGAGCGGCAACCGGATCCGCCCACTGCTCGAACAGGGCCCCCAGATCCTCACTCCGCACCTCTCGCAACACGACCTCCATCCAACGATCCTCCCAAGATCTCGCGTGAGTGAGGCTGGGCCGTCAGGGATCGACTCGGAGCCCGTCTGCACGCTCGACGAGACGGGCCAGTTCTACGCGGGATGCCACGTCCACCTTGCGGAAGATGTTGCGCAGATGCGTCTCGACCGTCTTCAGGCTGAGGTACAACGTCGCTGCGATCTCGGGATTCGTCTTGCGGTCGGCGACGAGACGCGCAACCTGGAACTCGCGCTCGGTCAGCGAAGCGAGGCCGCCGGCATCCGCTGCGCCCGGACGCGTGCGGCGGTGGACACGATGACCGAGCTTGCCGAGTTCGCGTTCCGCCTGGTCACGGAAGCGTAGTGCCCCGCACTCGTCCAGGTCCGCAGCGGCGCGCTGTAGCTCTCCGATGGCTCTTTCCTGTTCGCCGGCCCGGGCGAGCGCGCGGCCGGCGAGCGTCATGGACAAAGCGGCCTCTATCGGAGCGCCTGCTTCGTGGGCGGCGGCGGCCGACGCGAGCGCCAGCTCGGCGGCCTTCTCAGGATCGCCCTCGTGGAGAGCGACGGCCGCCGCCGCCCTACGAGCCCACGAGGTGGCCAGTGGGAGTCGAACGACGGAGGCCCAGTCCTCGGCCGCGCGCGCAGCTCGCCTGGCGTCCTCGAGGCGGTTCACCGCCAGCCAGCACCGGGTGAGCAGGTCGAGACAGAAGGCCCTGGACGTCCCCGGGATCAGAGACATCTCCTCGCCGCCCGCGCCGCCGAGCAACAGCTCGGCGGCGGGGGCAGCATGGCCTTCTTCGAGGAAGACGTTCGCGAGCCTCACCGCCGCCCATGCCGAGTGGAAGGTTCCGTCCAGCCCCTGCCCCAGGTCCACGCTCTCCTGCGCCGTCGCGTGTGCCAGATCGAGGTCACCCGCCGCCAGCGCGAACACGGACCGGTTGAAGAGGTTCCAAGCCAACGCCTGGGTGTTGCCAAGCAGTCTGGCCGCCTCGATGCCGCCGTCCAGTAGATCGCTGCCCTCCGCGAGCTTGCCTCGGACGTACCAGACGCGCCCCAGGATCTGGACGATGACCAGGAACAGCTCCCCCTGCCCTGTGGCGCGCCCGACAGCCAGAGCCCGGCTGGCATGCGCGTCCGCCTCGGAGTACCGGTCGAGATACAGCTCGGCGCCGCTGAGCCAGGCGGCGGCGTCTATCCGGCGAGCCAGCTCTTCATCCGAGAGGGACTCGACGAGCGAGGCGGCTTCCGAGCGATCGGCCTCGGCCCGCTCCGCCTTCCCCTGCATCGAATCCGCCAGGGCGAGGATCGCGAGCGCCGCGGCGAGCAGAGGGGGGTCCCCGAGCGGGCGCGCAGCGTCGACCGTACGCTCGGCCCACTCAAGCATCGAACCGTAGTCCGCTCGCCAGAACCCGTTCATGGCGAGGTCGATCATCAGAGCCACCGCGTCGGACGAGCCCCGATCGGCGATGCCATGCAGTGCACCCGCCAGACGCTCGCGGGCCTGCTCGTGCCTGCCCAGGTTCGTCTCCGCGCCCGCGCACGCCCGTATGAGCCTCGTCCGCATCGCCCCCGCTTCCTGCGGTACGAGCGACAGTGCCTCCAGCAAGGCGTCGTGGCTGTCGGAGTAATAGCCGGCCGCGGTGAGAGCGCCCGCCCGAGCGCTGAGCAGATCGACGCGCTCCTGCGCGGGCGCGGTGTGCGGCAGGAGACGCGTCGCTTCGGCGAACCAGCGTGCCGCGCTCGCCGGCGCGAGCCGGACGGCCGCTTCGCCCGCCCCACGCAGGAGGGCCACCGCGCCGGCATCCCCCACGCGAGCGGAGTGAGCGACGTGGTGAGCCCGTGCGGCCGGCGCCGCCCCGCGCTCCTCCAGAGCCTCGGCACACCGTTCGTGAGCGCCCAGCCGCCACCCCGCAGCCGTCGCCTCGTAGACCGCACGCCTGACGAGCGGATGACGGAACCTGAACCGTCTCGGCACGTCGGTGTTCCGGATCAAGGCCAGGCCACACAGCTCGTCGATCGCGTGCATCGCGACGTCCTCTGAGGTGCCGGCGGCTGCGGCGGCGAGCTCCGGTTCGAAGGGGTCGCCCGCCACCGAGGCCCCTTCGAGGACGAGCCGGGCACCCTTCGACAGCAGCGCCAGCTCCTCACCGATCGACGCGGCGACGGCTTCGGGAACGCCTACATCGGTGGGAGAGACCTCATGCGGACGACGCGGACCGCCGCGATGATCGAGCGACCTCGACAGCTGCTCCAGGTAGAAGGGGTTGCCTCCGCTCTCTTCGTAGAGGGCGTCTGCGTCGGTCTCGGCCACGGCTCCCCCGAGGAGGTCCCGGGCCTCCGACCGGGTCAGGGCGCCGAGCTCGATCCTGACGACCGCACCGTCCCGGTACGCGCGCTCCAAAGCCGTCGAGAGTCGCTCGGGAAGGAGCCGAGGGCGAAGCGCCAGTACCATGAGAACGCCCGCGGCCGGAGGCCTCCGCAGCAGCGCGCCTAGCAGCTCGACGGACGCCGGATCCGCCCAGTGGAGGTCGTCCAGGGTGAGGACGAGGGTCCGGGCCTGTGCCAGATGCTCGAGGAGAGCGCGGACCGCGCGGTGCGTGCGGTAGCGCTCGTGCTGCAGCGCCGCCTGGGCCGAGGTCGCCAGCTCCGCGAGCGACGGGAAGACGTGCGCCAGCTCGACGCGCACGCCTTCGCTGAGATGCGCGAACGACCCCGGGTCCAGCCCCCGCAGGTACTCGTCGAGCGCATCGACGAAGATCGAGAACGGGAGGTCCCTCTCCAGCTCCGAAGCGGAACCGGAGAGGACCAGATGGCCGGCCGCGTCCGCGCGCGCCGACAACTCGGCCAGCAGTCGGGTCTTGCCGATCCCGGGCTCGCCGACCAGCGCGGACGCGGCCGGCCGCCCCTCGTCGACGGCAGCCAGCAACGCGTCGAGCAGGGCAAGCTCCTCAGCGCGCCCCACCAGACGGTTCGTGGTCAGGGTTGCCTCCCTCCCTCCTGGCGCACGATAGACCAGGGTGATCCCTCGCAGGAATCGGGGTATGGAATCAGGGTGATGCCCCGATGTGGGACCGGCGGCGACCCGGCAGTCTCCGCCCCATGACCAGCTACCTGCTCCATCACAGTCACGAGCCGCACAAGTGCGGTGCCGTGTTCGCCGCGTTCAAGGGCCACCAGAGCCCGCTCCGCCACAAGCAGACCCTCGCGTCCTGCCGGTCCGGCGGGCACGAGATCTGGTGGACGGTCCAGTCGGAGACCGAGGAGGAGGCCCTTCGGCTCCTGCCTCCCTACGTCGCCGCCCGGACCACCGTGAAGGCCGTGAGTGAGGTCGAGATCCCATGACCGCTAGGTAGAGAAGGGGGGAGAACATGAAGCGATCTCAGAACCAGAAGATGCCCGGGGGGCTCACGCTCGCACGCTTCGTCGCCCTGATCACGATCTTCGCCGTGACGACGATTCTGGTGCGCGCCAAGTTCGGGGGCGCAGAACCCGTTACGGTGCCCGAAGGAGCGACGGCCGGGGACCTGGTCCTCGAGCCATGCACGTACGAGACCGAGGCCGGGCCCTACCCCGCCGACTGCGGGACCTTGGTCGTTCCCGAGAACCGCACCGACCCCGGGTCGCGGCTGATCGCACTTCCGGTAACGCGCATCCATGCCCGGACCGACAGCCCAGCCGAGCCGATCTTCAAGCTCGAGGGCGGGCCCGGCATGAGCAACATGGAGTTCTTCCTGGCCAGTCGGTACGCCGATGACCACGACGTCGTGCTCGTGGGCTACCGGGGTGTGGACGGCTCCGTGCGTCTGGACTGCCCGGAGGTTCGCTCGGCGCTGGAACACTCGTCCGACCTCCTGAGCGAGGAGACCCTCGACGCGTACGCGGAGGGGTACCGCCACTGCGCGAAGCGCCTGACCGACGAGGGCGTGCACCTGCCCAGCTACGGACTCGTGCAGCAGATCGACGACATGGAGGCCGCCCGGGTCGCCCTCGGCTATGACCGCATCGACCTGCTGAGCGAGAGCGCCGGCACGCGCACGGCGATGATCTACACCTGGCGGTATCCCGACAGCATCCACCGCTCGGTGATGCTCGGCGTGAACCCGCCCGGCAACTACCTGTGGGACCCCGGAGCTACCGACGAGCAGATCGCCCGGTTCGCGGAGCTCTGCGCGGCCGACGCCACTTGTAGCTCCCGGACCGAGGACCTGGCGGCATCGATCCGCAGGCTCACGGACGACATGCCCGACCGGTGGTTCCTCCTGCCCATCAAGGACGGCAACGTGCAGGTGATGTCGATCACGAGCCTGATGCAGCCCGACCCGCAGGCCGGCTTGACGTTCGATGCGTGGCTCTCCGCTTCTGAGGGCGACGTGGCAGGGCTCTGGTTCCTCTCGATGGTCGGCGAAGCGATGGCTCCGAAGCTGTTCGTCTGGGGTCAGTACGCCTCCGCCGGGAGCATCGACTTCGAGGCGAGCCGCGAGTACTTCGGCGACGCCGGACGCGACCTGGAGTCGAACCTCGGCTACCTGGGGACTTCGTTCTCATGGGTCGATGGCCGCCTGGCGGATGTGT
This sequence comes from uncultured Actinomycetes bacterium, assembly GCA_964535065.1. GTDB lineage: Bacteria > Actinomycetota > UBA4738 > UBA4738 > HRBIN12 > AC-51. The sequence goes on along the minus strand of CAZHRY010000027.1, from coordinate 19,409 downwards.
GGCCCGTCGCAGACGGCGTGGACGAGTACACGAAGGTCCGAGCCACGGACGTAGAGACCCTCATCGTCAGCGGGGAGCTCGACACCTCGACCCCGCCGCAGATCGCGACCGAGCAGCTCCTGCCGTACCTGCCGAACGGGAAGGAGGTCGTCCTGCCGGGCTTCGGACACACCCCGAGCCTGTGGTACGACCAGCCGGAGGCGACGGCCCGGCTCATCAACACCTACTTCGACACCGGAGAGGTGGACACCTCGCTCTACGAGCCCAAGAGCCCCAACTTCACGCCGGGGATGACCGGGACCGCCCTGGCCAAGATCGTCGCGGGCTCGATGGCCGGCCTGGCTGCGATCACGGTCCTGTCGCTCCTGGCGATGGCTCGCCGTGTGCGCAAGAAGGGCGGACTCGGACCCAAGAGCAGTGCCGTCCTTCGAACCCTGACTCCGGTCGTCTTCGGACTCGGCGGCTGGGCCCTCGTTTCGCTCACCGTGATGGCCACCGGGCTCGCCGTTCCGATCGACGGGTGGAAGCTCGTCGTTCCCTCCACCGGCGTTCCGATCGGCCTCGGCGTCTATCTCGCCTGGAGCCGCCGGGACCGGTCAAGGACGAACGATGGCCTGGGGTTCGCAGGTGCGCTCGGCGGCGCCCTGGTGGCCGCGTGGCTCGGGTACCACTGCGCAGCCGCCGGCCTGTCGATCCTCACGGCGATCGTCGGAGCGGCCGCCGGAGCGAACCTCGTTCTCATAGTGCTGGACGTGGCCGGAGGGCAGAAGGCGAACGACGTCGCTCCGGCCATGCCGACGGTCAGCATCCCCGCGCTGGCAGACGTCTGAAGGGAGAGAGGCAGATGGACACGACGATCCGAGTTGTGGGGGCGGCGGCCGCCCACGCGGACATCACGATCCCGCAGTACGGACGCAAAGCGATACTGGCCACGTGGGCGGCCGCCGCCCTCCCGATGGCCGCCGGCTCATGGCTGCTGGCACCGGTGCTCGCCGATCGCCTCTCGGGCGAAGGCAGCATCCCGATGGTGAAGGCGCTGTTCCTGACCCTCACGATCGGATTGATCTGGCAGTTCGTGCTCGTCGCTCTGCTCGTCCGACGCGAACAGGGCAACCTCCGCTGGTCCACGGTCCGCGAAGCGCTGTGGCTCCGCTCGCCCCGCAGTCCCAAGAACGGCCGTGTCGGCGGCAGGGTGTGGTTCATCGTGATCCCGTTCATCCTGTTGGTTGGCATCGAAGGCTTCCTTCCCGGCCCTCCGGTTCCTGCGAACAGGGACCTGGGGCTGTTCCTCGAGTCGGACGCGGGCCAGGGCTTCTTCAGCGGTAACTGGACCTGGTACGCCATCTTCATGGTGTCGGAAATCTTCAACACCGTGCTCGGTGAGGAACTGCTGTTCCGCGGATACCTCCTGCCGCGCATGAACGGCGCCTTCGGTCGCGGCGATTGGGTCGCGAACGGCGTGCTGTTCGCCGCCTACCACCTGCACATGCCGTGGCGGATACCCCTGATCCTGCTGGATTCCGTCGCCCTTTCGTACCCCACGAAGCGCTACCGCAGCGCCTGGATGGGGATCGCCGTGCACAGCGTCCAGACCGTGTTCTTCGGGGTCATCCTGCTCGCCCTCGTCCTCAAGTGAAAGGAACGATCGACATGAAGGTTCTATACGCCTACACCGAGGGGAGGACCTACCGCTCCCTCGCGCACCTGCTGCTCGGGCTCCCGATCGGGGTCTTCGAGTTCTGCGTCGTGGTCGTGGGCCTCGCCGTTGGGGTCGCAACTTCGGTGACCCTGGCCGGGATCCCGATCCTGGTGGTCACGTTCCTGGCCGTGCGAGGACTTGCGGCCATGGAGCGCAGCCTCGTTCGATCGCTGGTCGGCCTGCCCGTCTCGGCGCCCGAGTCCGATAGCGAGGGAACGGCCGGCTTCTGGTGGGCCCGCCTCCAGTCGCTCAGCTCGAAGCCCCGCACGTGGTCGGAGACCGGATACCTCTTCCTCCGGCTCCCCCTCGGGGTCCTGGACTTCGTGGTGGCCGCGTGCGTGCTCGCGCTGGTGTTCATGGGGCCCATCGAGCTGATCACGGTCGGGACCGGCGACGTCGTCTCGGTCGGCTCGTGGAGGATCGACACGGTCTCGGAGGCACTCCTCTTCCTGCCGCCTAGCGTGCTGTTCTCCCTGGCAGCCCCCCACATCATCGTGGGTTGGGCAGCCGTTTCGGGCCGGATCGCGGCCTCCTTCCTCGGTCGTGCTCGGGCCGGTGAGCCCGGTGCAGCGCCCGCCGTCCTCGCCCAGGCTGGGTGAGGCCGCTGGCGTCACTAATCAGTGATCCCACGGATGCTTCTCCCCCGACCCTCCGCCTAGCGTCGCAGCCGGGCGATAGACACGGCTCCGGGGCCAACGAGCCGGGGGGTCGGGGGATGGTCCCGGACGTCATCGCCCTCGGGGCCCAACCCGGCCCCCCGCACCACCGAGGAGGGGGATGGCGATGAAGGGAAGGATGACCAAGTCCGTGGCCCTGGCGACGGGCCTCCTGCTGGCGTTCTCCACAGCTGCGCTGGCAGCGGACATGCCGGTTGCTGACGGAGATCTGGTCGACGGGATCTTCGAGGCCGACTCCGACGGTCCGAACGACGCTACGCAGTTCGGGAACGTCTGCCCCGGGGGGACCTACACTCGGGAAGTCCGACTCGCGGTACGACGCACGAGCGACACCGCCCCTAACAGCTTCGTGAACGGGACCACGGTGAGATGGACCTTCTTCGGCGATCCCGCCGACACCGATGGATCTCAGGAAGTGGATAGCGCGTACGGCCACGTCAGTGCCGAGTACGTCGGCTCGACATCGATGACGATGCCGAGCGGGTGGCAGACTCAGCCAACGGGCACGCTGTACCCACCGGGCACGTCGGACAAGCCGTTCATCAAGGGGCTGGTTACCCTTTCGGTTCCAGCCACGGCCCCCGCAGGCGACCCGAACGGCTCCGCCTCCAACGGCACGGTTCGGTGGCGGGCGAACGGGACGCGCACGAGCGGATCCGACCTCACCGGCGCAGATCGGCCCATGGGCAACCACTGGACGGTTCTCGACGGCGACGACCCGCTCTGCGACCAGGCCGCGTCGGCCACGGCCGCGTTCACGGCCAGCCACGTCGCCTGCGGCATCGCTCCGACGCTCGAGATCACCCCGAACGACCCCGACGCTGCGATCACAACCGAGGACGGCGTCACCTACGACATCGACTGGGGCCCGGGGTTCGACGCCTTCGACACTCAGGTGACCGGCGTCAAGGGCAACGCGGTCCTTAGCTATGCAGCGCCGTACACGGCGGCCGGTGTCTACGAGGCGACAGTGTCGTGGACGGACTCCCGAATCGGCGACGGCCCAACTACCGGGTCGACGACCGCGACCGTCACGATCGACTACGACGCCAGCGCGATCCTGCAGCCCATCAACGGCGACGGTTCGAGCATCTTCAAGTCGAGCTCGACCATCCCGGTCAAGGTTCGGCTGATGGACTGCGACGGCTCGACCCCGTCCGGCCTGGCGCCGACGATCCGCGTTGTCCGCACCGGGGGCGCCACGCCTCCCACGGGCACTCAGGAGACGCCTCTCAGCACGAGCGCGCACACGGACGGCGTCCTGAGGTTCCCTGACGGGCAGTGGATCTACAACCTGTCCGGCAAGTCGCTGCCGGATCCGACCGCGACCTACCACCTGATCGTCACGGTCCCATCGACCGGACAGACGGTGGAGGCCGACTTCGGGCTGAAGACATGAGGTAGCCGTGCGCGGGGTGTCCCGAGGCTGACGCGGGCACTCGAGGACACCTCGCGCATCGGCCTAGGCTGCGGCCGAGCGTCTCGCGCCGGTCAAGCCGGTTCGATCCAACCGGCGAGCTCGACCTCCTCGTTCCCCCCGTACAACGAGACGGGCGTGCTCCAGACCCGCGCAGCCGCCCTTGCCCGGCCCGACCGTCACTCCGGCCGTTCTGCGTCTTCAACCCCCACCCGGCAACTTCCAGGCCTCCCTCGGGGGGAGCCACTAAGCGAAATGGGCGACTGGCGCGAGTTACGCCCAGAGGGAAATGCTGATGGCCGAGCCTCAAGGGAGAGCGCTGCCGATGCGCGCAGAGCCCGAGACAACGCTCCGTGTCGCGGAGCCGTTCGAGGACTTCTATGAGCGCGAATACCCACGCGTCGTGGCGCTCGCCTATACCCTCTCGGAGAGCCGCTCGGGCGAGCGAGGAGTTCTGGTCCGAGGTGAGGGCTCTCCCCAGGCGCCAAGCCCAGGTCGTCGCTTTGCACTACCTGCAAGACCGGCCGGTCGCTGAGATCGCAGAGATCCTCGTGGTCGCCTTCGCGACGGCCGCAGCCGGCATCTTGGCGGCCCCTCAGGCGGGAGCCATCGTCAACGGCGAAGTCGACGGTGACCTGCATCCCAACGTGGGCGTGCTCGGCTGTCGAACCCCCGAGGGGATCATGGCCACCGGCACCGTAGAGCTCATCTCCCCAACCGTGGTCCTCACGGCCGCACATGTGATCGACCTCCAAGCCATGTTCGGGTGCCAGCCGTCCTCGTTCTTCGTCTCGTTCGACGCGGCGTTCGACCCCGCGACCTCCAAACGATTCACCGTGACGGATCTCGTGAAGCACCCGGACTTCAGGTCGCAGCCTTGGACCAAGGTGAACGACGTGGCCGTCCTGCTCCTGAAGAGGCCGATCCGCGACGTCGAGCCCGTCCAGCTCCCTACCGCTGGGCTGCTCGATGAACTGAAGCTGACCGGCGCGATCCAGGACGAGTCGTTCACGACCGTCGGGTACGGCGCGTACCTGGACTGCTCGGGCTCCTCGAACCCGTTCTGCCCGTTGGCCTTCGACGACACGCGCAGGTGGGCGTCGGTCGCCTACAACGGGCATGGCGACGACGTGATCAAACTCCAGATGAAGGATGGGGGCTTCTGCGCCGGTGATTCGGGCGGCGCGACCTTCCTCGGCAACGCGCAGTCGAACCTGGTCGTGGGCGTCACCTCCTACGCCTCGACGTGCTTCTCGACCGGCTCTGCACAACGGCTCGACACGCCGGTGATCAGGTCGTTCCTGTCGAGGTTCGTCACCCTGCCCTGACCCGTCGACGCTTGAACGGCGTTCAGCCCATCCGTGTACCGCCCCGGCCGAGATACGGGGTACGCTCCCGCCGTTCGCCAAACGCCCGGCCAGGAGGAAGCGCATGGCTCGCCAGCTCCGCTCGTACTCCAAGTCCAGCATGTTCAAGCTCCTCACACCGGAGCAGGAGCGCGCGGTGCACGACAAGTGCCTGCAGGTGCTGGACCGCGTCGGCGTCTCGACCACGAACCAGCACCTGCTCGAGGTCATGGCCGAGCACGGCCAGAGAGTGGACATGGAGAACCGCCGGATCCGCTTCGACCCGGACTTCGTCGAGGAGAAGCGCAAGCTGGCGCCACGAAGCTTCGTGCTCGCGGCGCGAAACTCGAACTACGACCTGGACCTTGGCGGCGACCGGGGATGGCTTTCGAGCGACGGCTGCCCGGCCCACGTGCTGGACCTGAACACGGGCGAGCGCCGCTACTCGAACAAGGCCGACATCGCCGAGCATACGAGGGTCGCCGACGCGCTGCCGCAGGTCGCCATCCAGTGGCAGCCGTGCTCGGCCAACGACGTCCCGGTGCCGGTCAGGCCCCTTCACGAGACGCACGCCCAGTGGCCCGTCACCTCCAAGCACATCATGCAGATGACGGCCATCGACCCGTTCAACGCGCGCGGCCTGGTCGAGATGGCTCAGGTCGTCGCCGGCGGCGCCGACCAGCTCCGCGAGCGTCCGATCATGTCCAACTTCCAGTGCTCGATCAGCCCGCTTCACTGGGACGACCCGACCGTCGATGCGCTCGAGGTGTTCGCCAAGGCGGGCGTGCCCGTCGGGATCTGCTCGATGCCGCTTGCAGGAGCCTCTGCTCCCCTGTCCGTGGCCGGCATGATGACGATCTCGAACGCCGAGATCCTGTCGGGAGTGGTGATCCTGGAGACCCTCGTCCCCGGAGCCAAGACCTTCCACGTCTCCTACAACACGACGATCGACATGAACACGGGAGAGCTCAACCCGGCGTTCGGCGCCAACGACCTGTACGCATCGATGGGCTCTGCGGAGATGGGCCAGTACTTCGAGCTACCAACGTGTCACGGTGCGTATGGGACCGGTTCGAAGGCCAGCGACTGGCAGTCTGGAGCGCAGGGGATGATGGGCGCGCTGGGCGCGGTTATGACCCCGACCGAGATGATCACTGGGATCGGCTCGTTGCACGGCGACAGCGTCTCGTCGATCACAGAGATGCTCCTGGGCGCCGAGATCTTCGAGATAGTCGCGGCGTTCTCCGACGGGTTCGCGTTCGACGAGGAGGCGTTCGCGCTGGACACGATCGAGTCGGTCGGGCCGACCGGGCACTTCCTGGACCAGGAGCACACCTTGAAGCACATGCGCGAGTTCTGGCGCGACACCTACATGGACCGGCGTTCATGGGACGACTGGGAGGCGTCGGGACGGCCGGATCCCCGAGTGGCGGCCACCGAAAAGGCCAAGCAGATCCTGGCGACCCACGAACCGGATCCGCTGCCTGAGGAAGTCGCCTCCGAGCTGGACCGGATCATGGAGGCCTACCAGCGCCAGGCCCTCAGCGAAGCCAGCTGACCACCGCCGTAGGATGCCGGTGTGAGCGCCAACCCGGCACGCTTCCAGGCGGACGTCGTCCTGAAGGATGGCTCGACGTTGAGCATCAGGACCGCCACGGCCGAGGACCGAGCGAAGGTGGAGGACTACCTGATCGGCCTCTCCGACGAGTCCAGGCGCCTTCGGTTCTGGACCCCATCGGTGGACGTCACCGAGCAGGCCCGGCGCGCGGTGGACGTGGACGGCACGGATCACGTGACCCTGCTGGCGCTAGCCGGTGGAGCTGACGGCAGGGTCGTCGGAGGCGCTCAGTTCTTCCGGGAGGCAGGGACGCACCGCGCCGAGGTCTCGATGTCGGTGACCGACGAGCTCCAGGGGCACGGACTGGGTTCCATCCTGCTGGGCCACCTCGCCCAGGCTGCTCAGGACGCCGGCGTCACGACGTTCGTTGCCGAGGTGCTGCCCGAGAACCACCGGATGATCGACGTGTTCCGCTCCTCCGGCTTCATGATCGACATCCACGCGAAGCCGGGGATGGTGGAGGTCGAGTTCCCGACGACGATCACGGCGGGAACCGTCGAGCAGTTCGAAGAGCACGAGCGGGTGGCCGCGGCCAACGCCGTCAAGACGTTCCTCGAGGCAGGCTCATGCGCGGTCATCGGCGCGTCGCGCGACCCCGAGACGATCGGCGGACGCCTGTTCCGCAACCTCGTGACGCAGCCCTTCGCAGGTGTCGTCTACCCGGTGAACCCGAAGGCGGATGTCGTTCAGGGCGTGTCCGCATACGCGTCCATCCAGGAGATCCCCGGTCAGGTGGAGCTGGCCTTCATAGCCGTGCCGGCGGCATACGTGTGCGACGTCGCCGAGGCCTGCGGGCAGAAGGGCGTGCGCGCCTTGGTCGTCATCTCGTCTGGGTTCGGCGAGACCGGACCGGAGGGCCAGGCGCGCCAGCAGCAGCTCGTTTCGATCTGCCGGAGCCACGGGATGCGCCTGATCGGTCCCAACTGCATGGGGATAGCGAACACGGACCCGGAAGTGAAACTGAACGGCACGTTCGTCACCGCCTGGCCGCCCGAGGGGCGCGTCGCATTCATGTCGCAGTCGGGCGCCCTCGGCCTAGCGGTCATGAACCAGGCCGGTCAGCTCGGCATGGGGCTTTCGTCGTTCGTCAGCGTCGGGAACAAGGCCGACGTCAGCGCGAACGACCTGCTCTGCTACTGGGAGGAGGATCCCCGAACCGACGTCGTCCTGCTGTACCTGGAGTCCTTCGGCAATCCGCGGCGCTTCGGCCGCATCGCCAGGCGGATGACCAGGTCCAAGCCCATCGTGGCGGTCAAGAGCGGCCGAAGCGCCGCGGGCCTGCGGGCGACCTCGTCTCACACTGGGGCACTGCTGGCCGCCAACGACTCCACCGTGGACGCCGTCTTCCGCCAGCATGGGGTCATCCGCACGGACACGCTAGAGGAGATGTTCGACGTAGCCACCCTGCTGGCCAACCAACCGGTACCGGTCGGCGATCGCGTCGCGATAGTCACCAACGCGGGCGGGCTCGGCATCCAGTGTGCCGACACCTGCGAGGCGCGCGGCCTGAGGGTTCCCGAGCTCTCGGAGCAAACATCGACGGCTCTGCGCGCGTTCCTACCGGTGGAGGCCTCGGCCGGCAACCCGGTGGACATGATCGCCTCCGCGGGACCCAAGGACTACGCGCAGGCGATAGCGACGGTGGCGACGGATCCGGGCATCGACGCGCTGATCGTCATCTACATCCCGCCTCTGGAACAGGATGCTCCCCCCATCGCTCGCGCCATGGTCGAGGCGATCGAGGGGCTGGAGCGGAAGATCCCCGTCCTCACCTGCTTCATGTCGGCCAGAGGGATCCCCGACGAGCTGAAAGGCCCTGACGTTCGCGTCCCGTCCTACGCGTACCCCGAGCAGGCCGCGATCGCGCTCGCGCACGCGGCGCAGCACGGGACCTGGCGCGCCAAGCCCGAGGGAACCATCCCCTCGTTCGTGGATGTCCGCGAGGACGAGGCCCACGCCATCATCGCTGCAGCTCTCGAGCGCGGTGAGTCATGGCTCACCCCCGAAGAAGTGAGCACGCTCCTGGACTGCTACGGGCTCCGCCGCATCAGGGGAGCGTCGGCGACGACTCCCGAGGAAGCCGCAGACGCCGCGGCTCGGCTCGGAGACCGAATCGCCCTGAAGGCTGCAGGTCCAGTGCACAAGACCGAAGTGGATGCCGTGCGCCTGGACCTGGCTGCGGCGGAGGTGCTCCAGGAGGCGCGAGCCATGCTCGAGCGCGTGAAGGAGCGCGGGGCCGCCTTCGAGGGATTCGTCGTCCAGCAGATGGTCACAGGCGGCACCGAGATGCTCGTCGGAGCGGCGAAGGACCCGGTCTTCGGTCCCGTGATCGCGGTCGGCGCCGGCGGCGTGACCGTCGAGCTGACCCGCGACGTCTCGGTCAGGGTCGCGCCATTGACCGACCTGGACGCCGAAGAGATGGTCCACGAGCTCACGACCTTCCCCCTGCTGGACGGCTTCCGCGGCTCGCCGAAGAAGGATGTTTCGGCACTGGTCGACGTGATCCTCCGCGTCGCAGCGCTGGCCGACCGGCACCCGGAGATCCTGGAGATGGACTGCAACCCGGTCATGGTCCTTCCGCGGGGCACCGCGATCGTCGATGCGCGCGTCAGGGTGGGCGTGCCCGAGCCGATCGCCCCGCTCGGCTCCAGAGCTTCGTCCTAGTCAATCCTCCAGGCGGATGGGCTCGTCGGCCGGCTCGACGGTACCGACGGTGCCGCGCTTGATCGCCCGCGCGAACAGCAGCAGGGCCGGCAACCGGAGCAACCCCGATATCCCGATCGCCCACGGCACGGAGACGCCCTTGGCGATCAGTCCCAAGCCCGGGCCTCCGGCAGCCTGCCCGACCGAATCCGCTTGTGTCGCCATCGAGTTCACCGTGGCCCGCGTTGCCGGCTCCAGGCCCTGGTTGACCCAGGCCGTGAAGATCGGCTCGCGCACGTTCCGGAGTCCGCTCACGACCCAGAATGCGGCGGCGGCGACCCAGAACGACCTCGTCAGCGCGAAGACGACAACGGATCCGACCAGCGCGATGTCGATCGCCGCCAGCAGCCGGGCCACATGCGCGTGCCCTCGCAAGTGGGTCTTCCTCTTCACGAGCTGGAGCATGACGAGACCGAGGATCAACCCGATGCCGTCCAGGACGCCGAACCACAAGACCGTTTCCTGCGGCAGTCCGGTCCCCCGCAGGAAGTGCAGGTCGCTTAGACGGTCGAAGCCTTCCGTCGAAGCCCCATGCAACACAGCAACCGCCAGGATGAGCATCAGGGCGGCGCTGCCGCGGACGACACCGACCCCTTCCTTGAGGGTCTTCTTGAGGCCGTGGTGAAGGCGTTCCCCCTCGCCACGTTCGGGCGGGTGGAAGCCCTCCTCACGCATGATGAGCAACATGACCGCACACAAGGCGAGGGCCAGCGCTCCGGCCAGAACGAACGGGAAACGCAACCCGCTGCCCCCGGCCTGGAGCCCGGTTGTGCCGGCCACTTCGGCAAGCAGAACGGCGACGACTATCCCCACCAGCGACGCCGCCTGGAAGGCCTGCTCACCCTTCACGTAATACTCGCGGGCGACGTCCTCTCCGGCCTCGTCGGTAAGCCACGCCACGTCCGCTCCGCTCTCGAACGTGGCCGACACCCCCCAGAGCACCTGCGACACGATCGCGACGAGGAACGAGTCGGCCGCGCCGAGGACCAGGAACGAGATGCCGACTCCGAAGAGCCCGATGAGTATGGACAACCGCCGGCTGACCGTGTCGGCCACGACGCCGGTGGGTATCTCGAACACCAGGTAGGAGACCTCCAGAGCCGTGCCCATCAGAAGCAGCTGCAACGGGTCGAGACCGATCTCGACGATGAGGAACACGACGAACAGCGTCGCGACCAAGCGGAATATGAACCCGTTCGCAGCGGAGTAGATGAGGTAGACCGTGGTGGGTCCGGGCCTCATCCGTCACCCCCTCGTGGTACCGTCGCTCTTGTCTCCCGCTGCGTCCAGCGGCAACCAGCACTCCATCGTCGTTCCCGCACCTGGCGAACTGGAGATCCGAGCCCAGCCTCCCGCAAGTTCGGCGCGCTCCACCATCGTGGATAGGCCAAGGTGACCGGGCTCTGAGACCTCCGACGCCTCGGGCGTGAAGCCCTTCCCGTCGTCCTGAACGCGCAGCGTGATCCCATCAGCTGCGTCGGCGAGGTCGATGCGAACCCGTGTCGCCTCCGCGTGCTTCCTGACGTTCACCACGGCCTCCTGGGCCAACCTGTAGAGCAGGGCGCGAAGATCCGGTTCCGGCTCGAACGACAACGCGTCGTTCAACTCGATCTCCCAGCCGGTGCTCTTGGCGGTGTGCTCGAGGTAGAGCTTGAGAGCGGCCGCGAGGCCTTCCCGATCCAGGGAGGTGGGACGAAGCTCGAAAAGCATCGACCGGAGCCTCTCGATCACTCCCCTGACATCCGCCTCGATATCGGAGAGCTGCTCGTTCGTCACCGAGTCCGGGAACTCGCTCAGCATCTGCAGGCGCATATCCACCGCGCTCATGACCTGGATGGGGTCGTCGTGGAGATCGGCGGCGATCCGCCTGCGTTCGGCCTCTTGCGCGTTCTGCAACCGCTGCGCCAGCTCGCGACGCTGCTGCAGGGTCTTGCGGAGGACCTCGAGGCTCCAGCGGAGCTTCTCCTCGGCTTCCTTGCGCTCGGTGATGTCGAGCATGACGCCGCGCCAGTAGAGGAGGGTGCCGTCCGGGCCACGCACCGGCACCGCCTCGTCGCGGATCCACACGGTCCGGCCGTCCTTGCAGATGAACCGGTACTCGGAGAGGTAGTGCGATACGTTCCGGTTGGATTCGAAGTGCTCGGCCATCGCGCGATCGCGATCCTCCGGGTGCAGCTGCCGGCTCCACAGCTCCGCGTCCGTCGTCCATTCCTCGACCGAGAACCCGAGCATCGTCTCGACCTGAGGGCTGGTGTAGAGGTTCGTGGCGAAGTCGTCGGGGCGGTCTATGTAGAGGACGGCCGGGACGCCCTCGACCAGCATCCTGAAGGCGTCAGGATGCAGCTCGTCGAACCTCCACTCGGCGCTCACAGGCGCGAGATCACCCCGGCGAGCAGGGCCGTGCGGGGCACGACCGTGTCCAGGTCCAACCACTCCGCCGGCGCGTGGTCGTCGCCACCAACCGGTCCAAGGCCGTCGATCACTGGGATCCCCAAGCTGGCGATCGTATTCGCGTCGGACGCTCCCCCGGTGGCAGCATCGGCAAGATCGAACCCCAGCTCCGAGGCCACCTCCTGGGCGACGTTCACCAGTCTCGCGGACTCCTCCGTCTTCTCCATGGGCCTGTGCCAGCCATGACGGACCAGTTCGACCGCCACATCGGGCAGGACGGTCCTCTCGCCGATCGCCTCCACCTCACGTTCGGCGGTCTCAAGCGTCACGGCCTCGGGCGAGCGAAGATCCACACGAAGCTCGCAGCGCTCGGGAACCACGTTCGTCCGGGTTCCCCCTGAGACGACGCCGACGTTCACCGTTACGCCGGGCCATCTCCCGTTCAACGCCTGAAGCTCGATTACCTTGTGGGCGGCCTCCAGGATGGCGTTCCGCCCCTTCTCCGGCTCGACGCCGGCATGAGCCGCCCGCCCGCGGATCCTGATTTCGAAGTCCGTGATCCCCTTCCGGGCCGAGACGATGTCGCCGTTCGCACGGGCCCCCTCGAGGACGAAGGCGAAGTCGTGTTCAGGAGCGAGTTCCGCGATCACGGGGCCCGAGAACGGCGACCCTATCTCCTCGTCGGGGTTGCAGATGTACGTGATGCCCTCGAAGGCGTCGAAGCCGGCGTCCTGCAGCGCATGACAAGCGAAGAAGCCGGTCAGGAGCCCGCCCTTCATGTCGGACACGCCGGGGCCCCTCGCGATCGATCCATCGACGGAGAACGGGCGCTCCGCAACGGTTCCCTCGTCGAACACGGTGTCGGTGTGCCCGACGAGCAGGATGCGAGGGCCACCGGCGCCACGCAGCCGACCGATGACCAGGTCCCCCAGCCGGGGCTCGCCGGCGACGGGCACGTGCGGGATGCGCTCCACGTCCCAGCCGTGCGCCTCGAACCGCGTTTGGCACATGTCGGCGATCGCGTTGACGCCCTTCCACGTGAACGAACCGCAGTCCACGTTCACCATGGCTTCCAGCGCAACCAGGTATTCCTGGTACCTGCCCGCCACCGCCTCGCGGAGCGCTCGGGTTTCCATCGGCCGGACGCTAGCATGCGGCACGCGCCGAGGCCACGGTCCGACGATGGCGACAGCGGTGGCGACAGCGGTGGCGACCGCACTGCCGCACCGCGCTAGCATCCGGTCGGTGAGGCTCGGCGAGCTCAACCGCTGGTGGCGCATCGGCATCCCGATCGTGACCCCGTTGGTGCGGCTGCTGTTCCGCGTACGGGTCGCGGGGCTCGAGCACGTTCCGCTCTCCGGTCCCGCCATCCTCGCGTTCAACCACGTGAGCGTCCTGGACGGACCGGTGCTCGCGATCGAGGTGGCCCTGCGGATCAAGCGCGAGACGCGATTCCTCGGGGCTGCCGAGCTGTTCGAGAAGCGTTTCGTGGGGTGGATCCTGCGTCGCTACGACCAGATCCCGATCAGGCGGGGCCGGGGCGATCACGCCGCGCTGGACGAGGCGATAGCCACGGTCCGGCGCGGGGCCCTGCTCGCGCTGGCGCCAGAAGGGCGCGTCAACCTGCACGGCGGAACGCAGGGCCTGGAAAGGATCCGAAGCGGGATCGCCCGGATCGCCCTGCCGACACATGCCCCCGTGATCCCGGTTGGGATATGGGGAACGCAGGCGCGCTGGTCCAAGAAGGGCATCTCCCTGAAGGGGCCGCTGCGGCCCCGGCTCGCGCTCGCCTTCGGGCCGCCCATCCTGCCGTCGGGGGACGTATCGAACGAGGCCGACGTAGCCGCTTTCGGTGAACGACTGAGAGGGCACCTGGAAGGAGCGGTGGGGCGGGCGCGGCGGATGACCGGAGACACCACTTGACCGCGTCACCCGCCGCGCCCGCCCCACGCGATCCCCGCTACCTCCGCAAGCTCACCTTCCTCCTTTCGAGCGCGACCTTCTTCGAGGGCTACGACAACTTCGTCCTGGCCTTCGTCCTCGCGCTGGTCCTGGGCGACCTGGGCGGCAGCGAGGCCGACGCCGGCTGGATCCGCGCCGTCACCTCTCTGGGCGCGGTTCTGGCGTTCGTCCTCTCGGCCCAGGCGGATCGCATCGGGCGCAAGCGCCTCCTGCTGATCACGATCGCCGGCTACACGGCCGCCGGCGCCCTGACCGCCGTGTCCCCGAACCTCGCATGGCTGACGGCCGCCCAGTTCCTCGCTCAGGTCTTCCTCGGCGCCGAGTGGGCCGTCGCGATCACGATCGTCGTTGAGGAGTTCCCGCGGGACCGGCGCGGCAAGGCCCTCGGCATCGTCACCTCGATGAACACGCTCGGCGGCATATCCGTTGGAGTGCTCGCCTTCGCGGGTCTGCAATCGACACCTCTCGGCTGGCGCACGTTCTACGTGGTAGGCCTGGCGCCGCTGTTGCTGATCACGTACGGCCGACGCGGGATGCTCGAGACCGAGCGATACGAAGCCGTTCGGTCCGACGCGCGGGGCGAACGCCTCGATCACACCTCCCTGCTCGAGGCCTGGCGGCCCCGGTTCCGCACGACCGTGCTGGCGGTCGGCCTGGTCACCTTCTTCCGCTATCTCGTCGTCTCCGCGGGCGCGTTCTGGTGGGCCTACTACGCGCAGCAGGAGGTCGGCATGAGCGTCTCGCTGTCGGGCCTCTACCTGGCCGCGGCGGGGCTCGTCGGCACGGCCGGCTTCATCGTGGCCGGCCGGCTGATGGACAGGTATGGGCGCAAGCCGGTTTTCACCGCCTACATGCTCGGCGCGCTCGTCTTCGGAACCTGGACCTTCCAGGTGTCCAGCGCTGCGCTCATGCTCCCCGTCCTGTGCATCGGGATCTTCTTCTCCCTGGGATCGGTTGCCATGACGTCGGCCTTCTCGACCGAGCCGTTCCCCACCTACGTGCGCAGCCGTGCTTCGGCGTGGTGCCGCAACGCCTTCGAGATACCGGGCGGTGTCCTCGGCGCCCTGGTCGTCGGCCTGCTGGGCGACCATGTCAGCGGCCCGCTGGGCTCGATCGGCGACGCGATGTCGTTGACCACCCTGGTCCTGCTGCCCGCCGCGATCGTGGTCGCCCACCTCTTCGTCCCCGAAACGAGGGGAGAAGACATGGTCGCGATGGACGAGGAAGCCGCGAAGGGAGCCGAGTGATGCGCAGGCTATCCATCGTGCTCGCCGTAGCCCTGCTGGTTGCTTGCGCGTCGTCAGAGCGCCCGGAGGGGATCGTCGAGCGCTGGATAGTCTCGATGAACCAGGGCATAGCCGGCGAGCCCTGGCGCTGGGCCTTCGACGGAGCGACGGTCGCGACCTCGCCGACATGGGACACGGACGAACCCGGATCGATCGATTCCTTCTCCCTCGGATCTGCCCGAGCAGAGGGAGACCGGTTCGTCGTCCCGTTCTCGATAGAGCGGCTCGACGGCACCGTCATCTCCGGGGACGCGATCATGGGGAACCGGAGTCTCGCCGACGGGACGTCGCGGCTGGGCGTGATCGAGGTTCACCTGGGAGCGCCCGAAGGCGAGACCGGCCGCTGGCAGGAGGGAGCGCCGGGAAGCGCGTGGCCCATCGCCGCCGGCCTCGGGATCCTGGTCGCAGTCCTCAGCGCGGCCGGGGTCCGGCTCGTCCGCGATCGCTCGCGCTAGAGGTGCTCGCGGAACCAGGCGGCCGCGAGATCGGCGACCTCCTCGAGGGCCCCGGGCTCCTCGAACAGGTGCGTGGCTCCCTCGACCACGCGGAGGGACTTCACGCACCGCAGCCTGTCGTACGCCTCGCGGTTCAGCTCGAGGACCACTTCGTCGCGGCTCCCCACGATCAGCAACGTCGAAGCGCCAACCTCGGCGAGCCTCGGCATCGCGAGGTCTGGACGGCCTCCCCGCGAGACTACGGCTCGGACCGAGTCCCCCATGGCGGCTGCCGCGAGAAGTGCCGCGCCGGCGCCGGTGCTGGCTCCGAGGAACCCAAGCGGCAGGGCGCCGGCCGGGCCGGACCGCAGCCAATCCGCCGCATCTGCGAGCCGCTCCGCCAGCGCGGGCACGTCGAAGACCGCAGCGCGATCGTGCTCTTCCGAGGGCTCCAGGAGGTCGAACAGCAGCGTCGTGAACCCGGCGCTCATCAGGCGTGCGGCGACCATCCGGTTCCGCGGGCTATGGCGGCTCGAGCCGCTCCCGTGGGCGAACACGACGATGCCCGCGGCGTCGTAGGGGATCGACAGCACGCCCGGGAGCCGGGCGTCGCGGGTCTGAACGGTCACGTCGAGGAGCGCGGGCTCCCTTGTCCCGGTCATCCGAACCACCCGCAGTCATGCTCTCGCATCCGGTCCTCTCCTGGGGGGCCGGGCGCCCCCGCCGAAGCGGGGCCGCCCGGCCCCCCAAGCGCAAGGACCGGTCCGAAGACCGGTCCTTGTCCGCGACCAAGGTCGATGGCGGGAGCGGGGTTGGAGACCTGCCCGCCGAGGGGGATGAGGTCTGTCGTCCCTGGCCGTTCCGCCCTTCCTATCGGACCAGGGAGCGGATATGCACGCGGCAGATCCAGGATCTCGTGAACGCTACGCGGGAAGGCCCGTCAGTGCTGGTCGGAAGGCTTGCCCTTGTCGCTTGGCTTCCCGTGGTCCTCGGGCTTGCCCCCCTTGGTGGGTCCACCACCGCCGGGGACGGGGTCGCCGGACCCGTCCTGGGAAGGCTCCTCTTCGCCCTTCGCGCCCCCGTCCGTCTCGGACTCCTCGGACCCGGGCTTCTCTGACTCCTCGGGCTCCTCCCCCTTCTCGGAACCGTCCTCGCCGGGCCCCTCAGACGGACCCGCTTCTTCGGTGTCGTCGTCCTTGCCGTTGTCCGTCCCGTCGTTCCCCTTGCCGGGGTGGGTCCCCTGCTGGTCACCATTCGGGCCCTGCTCGCTCACGCCGTCGCCGCCGGCGGGCTGGGACGGATCGTCGGCCTCTTCCCGGAGTTCCGCGACACCACGGCCCCGCTCGCCGGTCGGCGCGTTGTCGCGGTACGGGTCCGACACCTCGGGCACCTCGCGGGTCACGGCCGGAACAGAGAGCGACACCCCGGCGCCGTCGCGCGCTCCCGACAGCGCCAGCGCCGTCCCACCCATCACCATGGCCGCGGCGACGGCGAACAGGACCGCCCTGCGCCGGCTCGGCCTGAGTTCGATGACCGGCGCAGCCGGCTGATCCACGAGCTTCGGCGCCAGCGCGGCCCAGCCCACATCAGCATCCGGCATGGGAACGAGCGCCGCCACGGCTAGGCGCTCGTGCATCTCGACCAGCTCGGCCGCCTCATCGCCATGACGATCCTCCAGCTCCCGCGCGGACAGCTCGCCCGATTCCCAGGCGCCCAGGTCGCGGAGAAGTGCGGCGTTCACGACGCCTCCCCCAGGGTCTCGGAAAGAGCCTTGAGGGCACGCCACTGCCTGGAGTTCACCGCTCCAGGAGTCGTGCCCATCGCAGCCGCGACCTCGTCGTTGGTGAGGCCGGCCAGGTACTTCAGCTCGATCACCCGACGCTGCTCGGACGGCAAACCGGCGATCGCTTCGCGCAGGGCCATCAGCTCGGCGGTCATCGGCTCCACCTCGCGATCGGGAACCTCCTCACGCGGCTCGACGCGCCCGCGCTTGCGGACCTCGTCGATGGCCACGTGCCGGGCGATGCCGTAGAGCCAGGCGGCGAACGGAACGCCGCGATCCCTGTACTCCGGGAGCCCCTTCCAGGCCCGCAGGAACACCTCGGAGGTCGCGTCCTCGCTGTCGCTTCCAAGCCGGAAGCGGACCAGCCGGGACACGGCCGGGAGGTGCATCCGGTACAGCTCGCCGAAGGCGTCTCGGTCTCCTTCCTGGGCGCGGACGACGAGCGCGCGCTCGCGAGCCCGCGAAGCCGGGTCGTCACCCTTCCCATCGAGCGGAACGCCCGGGATGCTCGCGGGCGCTCGCAGCGTGGAGACCTCCATCCCACTGGGGATATCGGCCGATTGGGGGATGGTTCTGAAGCGCGGGCCCCCTCCCAAACATCAGTGGTTCCACGGATGCCCCGGAACCCTGCTCCCACATAGCGTCGCGTGAAGGAACGGTCGGTTCGCCTTCGCGCCGATGGCGCGGGAGAGAGGGCAAAGATGGAACGATCGAGGATCAGGAAGTTCCTCCTGGCGGGGACGGTGATGGCTCTGGCCGCCTTCACGGCCGCTCCGGCCCAAGGATCGGTCACGGGCGGCGTCTCGCCCGGGGAACAGGGAGCGCGCTGGTGGGAGTGGGCGTTCTCCATCCCGGTGGACTGGTCGGACCCGGCGTCGCACCCGCTCACGGACGAGACGGGCGGCAACTGCGGCGTGGGCCAGCCCGAAGGCGGCCCGTTCTACCTCGCTGGGGTCTTCAACACATCGGGCGTCGCGGTCCGCAACGACTGCGTCGTTCCCGAAGGAGCAAGGACCTTCGCGCCGGCGATCAACGTCGAGTGCTCCAGCCTGGAGGGCGGGATCTTCTACGGCGGGAACGCCAAGCAATTGAAGAACTGCTTGAAGCGCTACACCTACACCGGCGGGTTCGCGCACGTGGACGGTGCGCCGGTCCCGCTCGTGTACTCGCGTTCGGGTGTCTACGACATCCACATGCCGGATACCGGGGACAACATCCTCGGAGCTGCGCCCGGCGCGGATGGGATCTCGATGGCGGAGGGCTTGTACCTGCAGCTCGCGCCCCTGTCTCCCGGCGAGCACACGGTCCACTTCGGCGGGACGATCAACTACAACGATCCGGACCCCGCGAACGACTGGTCCTGGACCTTGGACATCACATACAACCTCACGGTCGCCTGACCGGATGAGGGATGTGACGAGGGGGGGCGCCGCCCGGGACCGGGCGGCGCCCCCCCCGGTCGGGGCGTGGCACGGGGTTGATACCCAGCGCCAAGGTGTTGATCAGGGTGGAGGCGCGGCGCGTACGC
>CAZHRY010000027.1:0-555 GCA_964535065.1 uncultured Actinomycetes bacterium | reverse complement strand
CTCTCCGGTTTTGTTTGGTGGGTGGGGGGGCCGCGGCGCCCGCCCCCGCCCCCGCCCCCCCCGTTCGTGCCTTGACTCGGGTTAGATACCCAGCGCCATGGAGTTGATCAGGTTGGAGTCGCGGAGCTTCCGCAGCGCCTCGCGCTCGATCAGGCGGACACGCTCGCCCGAAAGGCCGAGCACCTTGCCCGTCTCACGGAGGCTGAGCGGCTGCCCGTTCTCGAGGCCGTAGCGCAGCGCCACGACATGGCGCTCGCGCTGGTCGAGCACCTTGTCCACGGCATCGCCGATCTCGTCACGGAGCAGCTGGTCCTCGACCTCGTTGAACGCGGCGTCGGAGTCGACCTCTTCGATCAGGTCGCCCAGCTCGGTGTCCTCACCCACGGGGGACTGCAGGGACAGCGGCTCACGGCGGCCCATCTCGGTGAGGTCGTCGATCTCTTCGACCGTGGTGTCCAGCGCCTTGGCCAGCTCCTCACGGCTGGGCTCGCGGCCCATCGACTGCGCGAACTGGAACCGCGTGCGGTTGAGCTTGCGCAGCCGGTCGTGGATGTG
>CAZHRY010000026.1:15742-24762 GCA_964535065.1 uncultured Actinomycetes bacterium | reverse complement strand
GGATGCGTCAGCGCTGGCCAACTGGGGTCGCGATGACGACGAAGCTGTAGCTGCCGGCTGCGCCGACCGCGAAGACCTGATAGGCCTTCCCGGCGCTCAGCTTCAAGTCACGAGGCCCGATGACCGGTGCGGTCTTGCCGGGCAGGGTGACCTTCACCGTGTAGGTGTCGGCGGGGACCATCACCGTGGCCTTGCTGCCCCAGGTGAAGTCGTCGCCACCGATCAGGACGCCCCCGTCCGCCCACACGTTCACGGCGGGCGCCGCGGCGGTGTGACGGACGGTCAGGCGAGCCTCACCGTGACCCGTGGGGCTGACGCGGTTGGCGAACGCACGCAGGTTCGGCTCGCCGTCGGCGTTCAGGTTCGCCACGATCGTGTAGTTGCCCCCGGCTTCGAGCATGAAGCTCTTCTTCAGGATGGCCGAGGAATCACAGTCCTTGCCCGCGGCGACCAGCTTGACCATACGCGTGCCTGCCGGGAGCGCTGCGCCGACGATCTTGCTCCGGTAGCTGTAGTCGTCGACCACCTTGGCTCCGTCCACGCACACCGCCACCTTGACGCCTGGGATGCCGTGCACGACGTTGACCGTGGCCGTGGGGCCAGCCGCTGCAGGGGTGGCGAGCAGGGTGCCCGCGACCGCAGCAGCGGCGATCATTCCTAGGAGCTTCTTCATGTCCCTTTCTCCTTTCGATCAGTTGGGACGCAGGGTGCCGCCGAAGACCTGCCAGGCGAGCAGGGACTTCGCGACGAGTGAGAGGACCACGTACACGCGCTCTCCGAACAGGTAGTCGCTCCAGCGGCCCACCTTGCGGTACTGCAGGACCATGTTCAGAGCGAAGATGTTGAAGAACACGAAGATGGAGCCGAAGATCGCGTAGACGAATCCCGGAGGGCCGGCCTCACCGACGACGGTGGGACCGAACAGGTATATCCCTATCGCGACCCATGGGATGGCTCCGGCGAATACCCCGAACCAGTACGAGAGCCAGTTGGTTCGCTCGGTCGTCTGGTTGTGAACCTCCATGACCCAGCCGAACAGGATCATGGTGGCGTTCAGGGCCAGGATGGCGAGCAGCGCCGCCACGTCGTAGATCCCGACGAGTATCGAGATAACGACGATCATCACCGAGGAGCTGACCGAGTACTCGATCCAGCGCGCTCGGTTCATCCCTCTCGAGAGATCGGCCGCGTACCTGCGGAAGCCCCACGGGGAGGCGACCAGCAGGTGCGCCAGCGCCGACAGGAACAGGAAGAGCGCGACCGCCGGCCCGATCTGCAACTCGAAGAGGGTCCGGGTCTCGGACGCGAGGCCACCGGCCGGATCGGCCGCCAGGAACGAGGCCGTAACGGGCAGGGCGAAGGCCGTGGAAAGCACCATCACGGCTACGGCCTGGAAGAGGTGAAGGCCGGAGGCCCACAGGTTGAACCGGCGGAGCCGGGTCAGCCGATCTGTCGTTACGACGGGCGCCGCCGCTCCGACTCCGGCCGTCCGCATCGTTGCTGTGTCCATCTCCCTCGTCCTCCGTATAGAAGGTGTGTGGAGAGACTGTACAGCGTTGCGCGCTGGGTGTCAAAGGATTGTCGAACGTCTGTAAGGAATCGTGTACCCTTTCCGCCGTGAACGGATATCTGAGGATCGGGGAGCTGTCCCGCCGGACCGGCGTGTCGCCGGAACTGTTGCGGGCGTGGGAATCTCGATATGGACTGCTCGAGCCCTCAAGGTCGCCCGGCGGGTTCCGCCTCTACTCGGACATGGATGTCGCTCGTGTTCTCAGGACGAGGGATCTGATCGCACAAGGCGTTTCCGCAGCCGAGGCGGCCCGCAGAGCGCTGATGCCTGGGGAGCAGATGGCGGAGGTGGCCGGCTCACGGTCCGCTGCAGCCGACCTGATACCGAGACTGTCCGCGGCGCTGGATGCCTTCGACGAACCCGCTGCGCACCAGGTAATCGATGAGCTGTTCGCCCGCTTCTCGATCGAGTCCGCCCTTCGGGATGTCGTCATGCCCTACCTGCGGCGTTTGGGGGAACGCTGGGGGTCCGGTGAGGTCTCGGTGGGCCAGGAGCACTTCGCGTCGAACCTGATCCGCGGACGACTGCTTGGCTTGGCCCGCGGGTGGGGGTCGAGCGTCGGTTCGACCTTGTTGCTGGCCTGCCCTCCCGGCGAGGAACACGAGCTAGGGCTGATGGCCTTCGGCATCGTGGCTGCTCGCCGAGGCTACAGGGTCGTCTACCTGGGGCCGAACACGCCGTTCGAGACGATGCAGGCATCGGCCCTCGCGGTTCGTCCTCAGCTCATCGTGTTGTCGATAAGCGACCCGGAACGCTTGGCGGACTACGCACAAGAGCTCCGCTCGCTGGCGGGCGTGTCCCCCCTTGCGGTGGGGGGCACCCTTCCGGAGGAAGGGGGCCTGCCCTCCGAAGTGGTCCGTCTCGAGCAGGATCCGGTCTCCGCGGCCCTGGCCGTGACGAGCTGACGCCTGTTCCGAAGATCCGGCATGGCCGGCTCGCTCAGGCGTCTACCAGGAATAGCCGGGCGGCGTAGGGAGGCACATCGCCATCGCGTCGGCCTTCAGCTGCTCGTACTCGGCGAGCAGGTCGGCGTCGGCGGGGTCGATCGGCAGCAGGTTGACCTGTTCTTGCGGGTCGGCGCTCAGGTGGAACAGCAGCTCGGTGCCGTCCTTGTAGCGGGCGTACTTCCAGTCGCTGGTCCTTACCCCGCAGTAGTTCAGGTTAGTGCTGCCGTGCTCTATCACGAAGTGGGTCCGCGGTACGTACGATCCGTTCCCCAGGTCCACACCCTCGACGCTGCCCGTCATGGCGATACCGGCCGCTGCGGTGAGCGTCGGGCGCAGGTCGATGTTGAGGACGAGATCCGCGGGATCTGCGGCCGGCCGGTAGCTGCCGTCCAGCGAGGCGATCACCATGGGGATCCGCAGGCTCTCCTCATATGGGTAACGCTTGCCCGACAAGCCGTGCTCGCCCCACAGGTACCCGTTGTCGGACATGTAGACCACGATCGTGTTCGGCGGGAGCACGTCCATCAGGAACCTGACGGCGACATCGATGCTGTACGCGGAGTCCAGCATGCTGCTGTTCTTGGCCTGCGGGAAAGTGAAGTCGGTCTCGCCGGCGAATCGACCGACGTCGTCGGGGTCGGGGATGGCCTTCCCGTGCGGCCCGGTGAACGAGTAGAAGAGGAAGAAGGGCTTCCCGTCAGCCTGGGCCTTCTGAACGAAGGAGGTCGCCTTGTCCGTCAGGACGTTCACGATGTAGTCGCGCTCGGGGCGCTTGCCGTACCGCAGCGTGGCCATCCCGCTGGTGACACCGTAGTTGTAGAACGCGCCGGTGTTGGTGGCGAACCAGCGGTCCCACCCGGGCGGGACGTAGGTGTCCCTGCCGCCCACGTAGCCGTTGAGGTACTTGCCGATCATCGCGGTGCGGTACCCAGCTTGCTGGAAGTCGACCGCGATGGTGCTGGTGTCGTCGAAGGCCGCGAACCCCCCGTGCTGGCCCGAGTTGGTCCAGACCCCCGTCGTGTGGGAGTGGTTACCGGTCAGCGTGCTGGTTCGGCTCGGGCAGCAGAGAGGGTTCGGTGCGAACGCGTTCTCGAAGTAGGTGCTGGTTGCCTTCGGATGCAGGTACGTGGCGGGCGAGTCGATCAGCAGGTCCCAGATGTTGGGTGTGTAGTAGGGCGTGACCTTGTCCCAGCGCTGGTCGTCGGACATCAAGATCACGACGTTGGGGCGGGGCCGTGCTTGCGCGAGTGGCGTTGCGAGGATGCTCTGGCACGCCACGATCAAGCCGATGGCAGCCAGCAGCCCGCCGGTGCGATGCCCCCTCATATGCCGACCCCCCAGCCGGATCTGTTCGTCCCATCCCCCTAGCGAGGTATCGGGTTGTCGGCCGTTCGGGCTTGACCCCTGGGCGGAAGTCCCAGGAGGTTGCCTCCAGCCGACTGCCGCGCAGGCTCTCCTCGGCTGCCTTTCGGGGTCCGTATCCTGCCCGGGTAATCGTTGGGCTCCTTCCGGTGCGGAACGAGGCGGAGCGCCTGCCGCGCTGGCTCGAGTCGGCGCCGGAGTGGTGCGACGCGGTCGTGGCACTGGACGACGGGTCCACCGACGGCACGCGCGCGATCCTCGAGGCTTCTCCGCTCGTCCGCGTGTTGTTGACATCGCCGCCGCGCGAGACGGCGGCCGGCTGGCACGACGGAGGGAACCGGCAGAGGCTGCTCGACGGGGCGGCGTCGCTCGCCCCCGACTGGATAGTCCAGATAGATGCCGACGAGGAGCTGGGGGCGAGCGACGCCGCCCCCTTGCGTCACTTCCTTCAGACCGACGCCATCCCGGGGCTCGCCTACGGACTCATCCACCTGCGTGCGTGGGGTGCGGACCAGGTCGATCCAACGCCCAGATGGGTCTACCGCGTGTTCGCTTGGCGTTCGGGGCTCCGGCTGCCCGACCGGCCGCTCCACTTCTCCCCGGTGCCAGTTGATATCCCCCGCAAGGCGTGGGTTCGCACGACGATCCGCGTCAGGCACCTGGGCGCCGCGGACGACGCTGCCGTGGCGGCGCGCGTGCGGAAGTACTTGGAGGCCGATCCCGCAGGCGAGTATCCGACCGACTTCGGCGGGCTGGACGCACCGCCGCGTGTCACGGTGCCGTGGTGCGAGCGTCCCGGGGACCTTCCGGTCCTGGCCACCACCTCGCAGCTGGAGGCCCTCGCAGACTCGTCCGCCGCCGGAGAGCGCCCCCTGTTGGCCGTCCTGCTGCCGGCACGCAACGCCGGGGACGATCTGGCGGGATGGTTCGACAACGTGCGCGGTTTCGCCGACGCGGTCGTGGCGCTCGACGATGGCTCGACCGACCGGACGCTGAGCGCGCTGCAGGCCGAACCCCTCGTATCAACGGTCCTGACCCACCCGCAGCGCGAGACCGCCGCAGGCTGGGACGACGCCCGCAACCGCCAGGAGCTGTTGGACGCGTCCGCGGGCTTGGCTCCCCGGTGGGTGCTCTTCCTCGACGCCGACGAACGGATCGACCCCGGGGATGCCGAAGCCCTCCGCTCCTTCCTGAAGGGTGGGCGGGCGGACCCAGAGGGCGCCTACGGCCTCCTGGTCCATCGCATGATCGGACCGGACACGTTCGACCGCGCCGCGTTGTGGGTGTTCCGCCTGTTCGCGTGGCGACCCGGCCTGCTGCTGCCCGAGGACCGCCTGCATCTGGTGCCGGTACCTGTCACGATCCCGGAGAGCAGGTGGAGGCGGACCAGCGTTCGCATACAGCACTTCGCGGGGACGACCGAAGCGAAGCGGAGGGAACGTTTCGAGAAGTAGAGACTGGCGGATCCGGAGGGTAGCTACGAGGACCTCCTTGCCCCTCCCGGCGAGCCTCGTCCCTGGCAGGAGCGGCCCGATAGGTTGAAGGTCGTGGAGGAGGAGCCTGCGCCGCTCGACGACTCGCTGGACCTGGAGACGCCCGTTCTTTCCGCGATCGTGATAGCGCGAGACGACGAGGATCGGATCGAACGAGCCGTGGGATCCGTCGTTTCGCAGAAGACCGCCGAGCCCTTCGAGATCATCGTCGTCGTGTCCGGAAGTCCCGAGACGGCCGCCATCGTCGCGGAGCGGTTCCCCCGGGTGAAGCTATTGGAGCTGGACCGGCCGGTGCTGCCGGGCGCTGCCCGCAACGCGGGACTCGCTCTGGCCCGCGGCGACTACGTCTCTTTCCCCGGATCGCACATCGAGCTTCCCCAGGGAAGCCTTGACGCGCGCATCAAGGCTCACCAGCTGGGCTATCCGATGGTGACCGGGAGCACGCTGAACGGGAACCGCACGCGCGCCGGCTGGGCCGGCTACTTCCTCGACCACTCATCGACGCTTCCGGGACGTCCGTCGCAGGAGCTCGACGGCGCGCCCGTTCACTGCTCCTACGACCGCGAGATCCTGATCCAGGCTGGCGGTTTCCCGGAGAACGTGAGGGCGGGCGAGGACACGGCGGTCAACATCCGGCTGCGAGGGATGGGGTACAAGACCTACCGCGCCGCGGATGTGGCCATCGTGCATGCGGGGCGCGCGCGAGACACCTGGGCGTTGATGCGTCACCACTTCCAACGCGGGCGAAGCCTGGGGCGGATCATCATCGAGTTCACGCCGCCTGGGCGCTCGGTCTTGCGTCCAACGGTTCTCTGGAGGCACGGGCTGGCATACGTGCCGGCGCGGATCAGGCTCACCAGATCCGATGTCAGGCGATGGGGAGGCGACCGCCTGAACATGCTGTATCGACGTGTCGCGCCGCTGGTCTTGCTCGGCGCGCTGGCCGCATGGGCCGGCCTCTGGCGCGAGCTCCTCCGGTCGGGCCGGGAGGCGCGTGCAACGAACGCCGAGGCGCCCTAGGTGATCGTCAGCTCCAGGATGGGTGACCAGCCGCTGACCTTGCCGTTCACCGTGTTGCGGGCACGTGAACGGAACAGGTGGGTCCCTGTCTTGCTCAGGGTGATCGTGGTGCCCCGGTCATCCGTGTCCGTGATCCAGTCCTGCCAGGCGGAGTCCGACGGGCGCCGGCGCTGAACGTCGAAGTGGAAGTCGCCCCCGGAGATCTGTGACCATCCCATCTCGATCGACGTTCCCGGCGGGGCGGAGGTGGGCGAGGCCCACATGGGGACGCGGATCCTCCCCGTCATGGATGCGTGAGAACCCTCGCGACACCGGTAGTCGAACGTGCCCGAGTGGTGCATCGTGGCCGCGTGGGTGCTGCCCGGGCTCTTGAACCCGGAGTTGATCACCCTCGTGGGGTCCGTGGCGCTGTGGGAGTAGGAGCTTCCCGGGTCGAAACCGAACTCGACGGTCGTTCCTATGCCGCTGACCTTCTTGCGCCCGGGGTCGTAGTAGAAGTCCGTCACGTACACGTAGTAGTCGTAGACGCCGGCGCGGGCCGGATCCGCTTTGAGCAGATCCGCGTAGGCGATGGCCGCTGGAAGTGTGAGGCCGAGGGCGATCATCCTCCTCAGGAAGACGCGGCGGCTGAGCTGTCCGTCCAGATAGGCCTTGGCTGTCTCGCGACGATCCATCCGGTCTCCTCAAGGGGTGTGGCCGCATATGGTAGCCCTCCGGGCTACACGTTGCGCGGTCCGGGCGAGTGGGGGATGCTCGCGGCAGTGGCCTATGACGAGGAGCTGGCAGAGCGGGTCCGGTCGGCGCTCGGTCCCGTGAAGCGTGTCACCGAGATCCGGATGTTCGGTGGATTGTGCTTCGCCGTCAACGGGAACATGGCCGTCGGAGTCCTCAAGGACGAGCTGCTCGTGCGGATGTTGCCCGAGGATGGGCGCAAGGCGCTGAAGGAGCCCTCCACGCGGCCCATGGACTTCACCGGAAGGCCGATGGACGGGTTCCTCTTCGTCGGACCTGCGGGAACGGCGAACGCGCGGTCGCTCAAGAAGTGGGTGGCGAGGGGGGTGGGCTTCGCGTCTTCGCTGCCGCCCAAGGAGAAGGTTGGAAGGAGAAGGGGTAACCGCGCCTCCCGGGGCTGATGTGGCAAGCTGTGAAGATGAGCGACCCAGAGCAGCCCACGAACGAGACACCCTCCATGCCGGCACCCCCAGGGGGGGAGCCGGCGGCGCCCACGGCTCCCTCCGCCCCAGCCCCTTCAAGGAAAGGCGTCTGGATAGCCGTCGCCCTCCTGGTCGCGGTGGTCGGTGGAGCCGGCATCTACCTGGCAGGGTCCGGGGGTCCCGCCACCTACTCAGAGCATGGGGTCACCTTCGACTACCCCGGTGGCTGGGAGCCGCTTGGCCCGGCGACGTTCGGAGCCGAAACCGGAGAGACTGAGTGGACCGAGTCCTTCTTTTCCGAGTCGGGGTACTCAGGGGTGATCGTGACCGAGTACGCGCTGCTGCAGGAGGTGTCGTCCGTGAGCCAGGAGGCGCTGCGGGCAGAGCTGCAGGGCCTGCTCGATTCGTCGCTCCAGCAGACGGGCGGAGAGATCGTGGACGACCTCTCTCCTGTTACGGTCGATGGGCTGGACGGTTTCCGCGTGGTGTTCACGGTGGTAGTCGACGGGACCGAGGCCGAGAGCGACCTGGTCATGGTCTTCCAGGGCAAGCGCCAGTTCAACATCCTGTGTCAGTACGAGCCGGACACCGAGACCGAGGTCCTGTCGGGCTGCGAACAGGTTCGAGACACATTCGCCGTCACGGGTTGATCTCGTGAAGGGGAGAGCGGGCCTGTGGCGGCGTGCGGCCGCCATCCTGCTCGACGGGGTCGTGTCGCTGGCGTGGACGGTCCCGCTCATGGAAGAGTCGCCGGCTCGTGGGAGCCGGGGGGCCTTCGGCCTGTTCTTGGAGATGGGGACCAGCCGCTACCAGGTCGTCGGGGGCGCGTTCCTGCTCTGGGTAGCCGTGTGGTTCGTCTACTTCATCGCGATGGAAGCGCTGGCAGGAGGCACGGTCGGAAAGCTCCTGCTCGGCATCCGGGTCGTCGCAGCCGGCGGGGGACGCATCGGGTTGCCGGCGTCGTTCGTTCGCAACTTCCTGCGCGTTGTCGACGGGTTCCCGTACGTGATCCCGTACTTCGTCGGCTGGATCGTGGCGCTCACCGACAAGGAAGGGAGGCGCCGAGTGGGCGACAGGCTGGCGAAGACGCATGTCGTCCTCAAGGGTGCGAGGCCGTCCACGGGGTCGCCTCCTGCGCCTCCGCCTCCGCCCGTTCCGGTCTAGTCCTCTTCGGGCGGCCTTCGGAGCTGCTTGGTCCGCGAGCGGCGCTTCTTCCCGGCCAGCCTGCGCTCGACCGCACTCGCGGTGGGTTGGGTGGGTCGGCGCGGGGGCGGCCGGGGGGCGCCCCCGCCCCCCCCCCCCAGCCCCCCCAAGGGCGGCCCCCCCGCCCAGTGACGCCCGCGTGACGTTTCGGCCGCATTTTAGGGGTTGCGCCCCGCGGGGGTTTCGGTGTATATGGGACTGTCACATCGGGGCGGGTAACTCAGCGGTGAGAGTGCCATCCTCACACGGTGGAAGCCGAGAGTTCAAATCT
>CAZHRY010000026.1:0-15732 GCA_964535065.1 uncultured Actinomycetes bacterium | reverse complement strand
GGGGGGGGGGGGGGGGGGGGGGGGGGGGGGGGGGGGGGGGCCCCCCCCCCGCCGCCCAGCACCTGCGCCAGCTTCTGCCGCGCCTCCTCCCTGTTCCGCAGCTGCGACCTGTGCTCCGAGGCCGTGACGGTCAGCACCCCATCGACCAGTCTGCCCTCGAGCCGCGCCAGCGCCCTCGCTTTCTGGATCGGCCCCAGCGCGGGGCTGGCCGCCACGTCGAAGCTCAGCTCGACCCTGGTGTCGCCGGTGTTGACCGACTGCCCGCCGGGGCCGGACGAGTGGCTGAACCGCCATCGCAACTCCCGCTCGGGGATGAGGATCGATCTTGAGACCCGAAGCGGCCCCAGCATCAGGCGGGCCTCAACATCACGAGTGGTAGATGCGGATGACCGTTCCGATCGGAGTCTGATGGTGGATCCAGATGGCGTTCCAGAACGGGAACCGGATGCACCCGTGGCTCGCGTTGTAGGTCGGCACGCTCTCCCACCCGTGTATCGCCCGGCCGCCGTCGAAGTAGCTAGGCCAGTAAAGCGAGTTGTAGACCCCTTTCACCTTCCGGTACACGTGGAACTTGCCGTCGTAGGTAGGCGTGCTGGGCTTGCCGGTCGAGACGTGGCTGATCGTCGCCACCTCACCGCCCCTCACCGTGTAGAGCACCTGCAACGACTGGTCGATCTCGACGTGGAAGTCCGGCCACACGAACCGCGGTTCGGGCTGGTAGGGCTTCGCCAGCGCCCACCAGGTCTTCGGAGACACGGTGAACACCCGCTCCATTCCCTGCACCTTGTGGAACGCGACAACAGCATCCGCCGTGTGTTTCGTGTACGGCCCTCCGATCCCGAGGATCCTGTACCTCAGCTCCGCCAGGCGCTGCTCCAGGAGCCTGACGAAGACGTTCTCGTCTCCCCGCTCCAGGAACGGAAGCGGCGTCTGCTTCGCTTCGGTGCGCGCCTCTCCTCTCGACATCGCGTCGCCGTTGTAGGACGCCGATGCCCGGTACCAGCCGGGGTGGTTGATGTCGAACGTGGCTCGGAACCTGCCCTCGGAGTCCATCCGCGGCAACGACCTGTTGACGGCCTCGCCGCCGCGCCAGAGCTTGACCGTCACGCGCCCTCCGGCCTCCGCAGGGGTCACTCGCCCCGTGATCACGGCTCGATCGAAGAGGCGCACGCGCGCGATCGACGCGCGGACGTCGTACCTGGCGCGCGTGCCGGCTTGGACGCCGGGAGCGAGGCCCAGGGTCACCAGGGCCAGTGAAACGACTACGGCGATGCGCTTCATTTCGGACCTCCTGTACCCCCGTGGGAACTCTAACCTCGGACCACCTCCCGAGCCGGAGATCGCGGCATACAAGTAGCCTCTCGCCGCCATCTCGAGGAGGTTCCCTATGTCGCATGTCACGATCCCGGACGTCGAGCAGGTCGTAGCGATCCAGCCCGGCTCCGTCGTCTCGAAGGTGATCCATCGCGACGAGGCGCTCGACGTGAGCGTGTTCGGCTTCGACACGGGAGAGGGCCTGACGGGCCACTCGGCCAGCAGGCCGGCGATCGTTCAGGTCATCTCGGGGCAGTTGCGGTTCTCGGTCGAGGGCGAGGAGATAGATGCCGGCCCCGGCGCGTGGATCCACATGAGTGCGGGCACCGAGCACTCGCTGACGGCCGAAGAGCCGACCGTCATGCTTCTCGTTCTCGTGCGAACCTAGGGACGCAGCCGACTCATCCCCAACGCAGGCGCTGGGCCGGTACAGGGAGACGCCGCGTCCGCGCGCTCACATCGGAGGCATCAGGCCGAGCTGCATCATGGTCCCGGCGATGTCCGGGTAGGTGTTCAGCTCGACCACCTTGCCATCGCGGATCCTCGCGAAATATGTGCCCTTGCCGGTGACCGCCTTGTTGGTGGGCGGGATCATCTGACCACCCATGTCCATCGGGCCCGTGTTCGTCCCGGTGAACTCCACCTCGACCGCCACCGAGTCGTCCCCGACGACCCTGTTGACCATCTTGGCTCGCATGTCGGGGAAGGCCGTCCGCCAGCTCTTGACGTACGCCCTGGCAGCCTCCTTCGTGAGGATCGGCTCCGGCATAGACAGGTCGTTCCAGACGAAGTCATCCGCCAAGATCGAGATAAGCGCCTCTGCGTCACCCGTGTCCCAGGCAGACATCCCCTGGTCGTCGATGCGTTCCAACTCTTCCCTGGACATGGTCCCCCCCCTTTGTCCGTGAACCACCCACACTGGCACCAGGGCTGGGATGAGTCAAGGCGACGAAGAGGGCAACCCCGCGCGGTGCGAGGCACTAGAGTTCTGCCTACGATCCAGTCATCGAGGGAGGCGACCCATGGCCAGCAAGGACAAGGGCGGCGGCAAGACCAGCAAGAAGACGGCCAGCAAGAGCCTGAAGGAGAAGCGCCAGGCCAAGAAGGCCAAGCAGGAGAAGGGGCGCTCGACCTCCTAGTCCTTCGGGTCCTTCCGGGCCAGGGACCTTCACCGGGTACCGGCCTCCAGGTAGCCGCGGGTAGCATGCGCGCTGGCCGGGTAGTTCGGTTCGCCCGGCCGTAGAGCGGCTGGAAGGAGACACACCGTGAGCGATCAACCCGGCACGCCCGCCGGCCTGCCCGACCGCGCCCAGGTGGTTGTGATCGGCGGCGGCGCGATAGGCACGAGCACCGCGTATCACCTGACGAAGCTCGGCATCACCGACGTCGTCCTCCTCGAGCGCAAAGAGCTGACCGCCGGGACCACTTGGCACGCGGCCGGCCTGATCACGAGCGCAGGGATGCCCAGCGAGACCTTCCTATGGATGTCCCGCTACACGACGGAGCTGCTGCCCAAGCTCACGGAGGAGACCGGACAGGACACCGGCTTCCGGACGATCGGGCACCTGCACCTGGCGTGTACCCCGCAGCGACTGGAGTCCATCACCCGGGAGTCGATATTCGCCAAGGCCCACGGTGTGCCGATCGAGATGATCGGGCCCGAGGAGGTCAAGAAGCACTGGCCGACCATCAAGACCGACGACATCATCGCGGCGGCCTGGGTTCCCGACGAGGGCAGAGCCAACCCCGCGGACGTGACGCAGGCTTACGCTAAGGGCGCGCGCATGGGCGGCGCCACGATCCTGCAAGGCGTGACCGTCACCGGCTTCACCAAGGCGGACGGACGGGTCACCGGAGTCGTGACCGACCAAGGCACCATCGAGACCGAGACGGTCGTCGTGGCAGCGGGGATGTGGGGGCGTCAGCTCGGCGAGCTGGCGGGCGTTTCTCTTCCGCTCCAGGCCGCCGAGCACTATTACCTGCTGACCGACGAGGTCGAGTGGGCGGACACCAACGCGCCCGTGGTCGAAGACCCCGATCGCTACGGCTATTACCGGGAAGAAGGCGGCGGCATGCTGG
The DNA here is from genome assembly GCA_964535065.1 of uncultured Actinomycetes bacterium. Taxonomy (GTDB): domain Bacteria; phylum Actinomycetota; class UBA4738; order UBA4738; family HRBIN12; genus AC-51. Next base: position 12,339 of record CAZHRY010000026.1, on the reverse strand, counting down.
TGGGGCTGTTCGAGCCGAAGGCGGCTCCCTGGTCGCTCGACCAGATCCCGCAGGACCTGGGCTTCGCAGTGCTGCCGCCCGACTGGGACCGCACCGGCGGGTTCCTGGCCACGGCCATGGAGCGCTTCCCGGGCCTGGAGCAGGCGGGCATCCGGCAGTTCTTCTGCGGTCCCGAGAGCTTCACGGCCGACAACGGGCCTTTGATCGGCGAGGTGCCCGAGCTTCGCGGCTTCTTCGCCGCGTGCGGGCTGAACTCGCTGGGCATCCTGCTGTCGGGAGGCGCCGGGTCGCTCGTCGCGCAGTGGATCGTTGACGGTGAGTCGCCTGTGGACCTCTCCGGGATCTCTCCCGACCGGCTGATGCCGTTCATGGGGAACCGGTCGTTCCGCGAGGAGCGGACCGTGGAGCTGCTGGGGAACCTGTTCGGCGACGCGGCGTTCCCGACGTTCCAGCCCAGGTTCGCACGCAACGTCAGGCGTTCCGCCGTTCACGACCGGCTCGCCGACCACGGCGCCGACTTCATGGTGCTGACCGGCTACGAGGTTCCCGAGTGGTTCGCGGCGCCCGGCGTGTCACACGAGAGGCCGCAAGGCTGGGGCCGCGATCAGGCGTTCGAGGCCGGCGCGGCCGAGCACCGCGCGGTCCGCGAGGCCGTCGGAGTCATGGACATGTCGTTCATGGCGAACTTCCTCGTGGAAGGCCCCGGAGCGCTGGCGCTGCTCAACAAGGTGAGTGTGAGCCAGATCGACGTGCCGGTGGGCAAGATCGTCTACACGCAGTGGCTGACGCCGAAGCGGGCCGGCATCTGGACCGACCTGACCGTGACGCGCCTGGCCGAGGACCGGTTCCTGGTGGTGGCCGCGGACGTGATCCACAGGCGGACCGAGGCGTGGCTGCGCCGTCACGCCGAAGGTGGCGAGTACGTGGCCATCACCGACATCACGGCGGGAAACACGCTGCTCACCGTGCAGGGCCCGAAGTCGCGCGAGCTGCTTTCCAGGCTGACCACGGCCGACCTCTCGAACGAGGCCTTCCCCTACATGACCGCGCAGCAGATCGAAGTCCGACACGCGGTTGCGCAGGCGATCCGCGTCACCTACCTGGGCGAGCTGGGCTGGGAGCTGCACATCCCGTCGGACTACGCCCTGCACGTGTACGACGCGTTGTTCGAGGCGGGCGAGGACCTGGGCATCAAGGACGCGGGCCTGATGTCGCTGAACTCGCTGCGCCTGGAGAAGGCCTACCGCGACTACGGCCTGGACATAGACAACGAGGACACGCTGATCGACGTGGGCTTGGAGTTCACGGTGGCATGGGACAAGCCTGGTGGGTTCATCGGCCGCGACGCTCTCGTGGCGCAGCGCGACTCGGGGATCCGCAGGGAGCGGATGGTCCAGGTCCTGGTCCAGGACCCCGAACCGCTGCTGTACGGGCACGAGCAGCTGTACCGCGACGGCGTGCGTGTGGGCGAGAACCGCAACGGGGCCTACGGGCATACGCTGGGCGGCGGCGTCGGACTCGCGATGATCGAGATGGAAGAAGACATCACGGACGATTTCATCTCGAGCGGCTCGTGGGAGCTGGATATCGTGGGCAAGCGCTATCCGGTCAGGGTGTCGCTGGAACCGATGTACGACCCCAAGCGCGAGCGCATCAAGGCATAGGTCGCGGCGCGCGGAACCTCGGGAAGGAGTAGTGTCGGGGCGCCATGTCGTCGCCCGACCAAGCGGCGCTGGACAGCGCTCTGCGTGACGCCTCCAGGGTTCGGGTTGCCCAGGTCCAAGTGGCCGGCGGCGCCCAGCTCCTCGACGTGAAGGAACCGGCGGAACTCGGCGAGTTCGCCACGTTGCTGCGGATCGCTCCGGGACCTCCTTTCCACTGCATGTGCCCGGGCGATGAGGACATCGAGTTCTACTCGGGGGAGAAGATGCTCTGCCGCGTGACGCTTCACCACGGGCGGTCGATCAGGTGGGAGCCCGAGTGGGATTCCGACGCGCTCCTGGAAGACGGTCCGGCGCTCCTTCGCTGGATGGCTGAGCACGGGGCTGAGGGCCCGCTCGCCCGGTGGGAGCAAGACCAGCGCAGGATGGAGGCCGGACGTGACTCTTCCCTGGTCTGGCACGCGGCGATGCCGGAGGCGCTGGCGTCGATGGTGGATGGTCTGTCCGGCCTTCCGGTGAACCCGGAGTTCCCTTCTGCTGAAGTGTTTCAGGCGGAGCGTCTCCTGCGCGAAGCTCGGGGAAGCGACGAAGCGATGGCGGGCGACCTGCTCGCCTGGTTCGGGAGCGGAGAAGGCCCGTGGTCGGGGTTCCCGTCCTACGAGAACGTGGCGGAAGCTCTCCTGCTAAGGCTGCCCACGGAGGCCGTCGTGAAGGTGGTGTCGGGGGAGCCATCCGTGCCTCAGCTGGAAGGGGCGGCGAGGCTGGTGTCGTCGTGGTGGTTCGACAGGATGCGTCCCGGCGAGGCCGGGAGGCTGCCCGGAGAGGTGAGGCGGCGGCTGCGACGGCACGTCGCAGCCGCCGCCGATCCCGACAAGATCGCGCGGCTCGAGGGCGCGCTGGGGGATGAGCACGATGGATGACGGCAGCAAGCGGTTCCGAGACCTTCCCACCGGCAAGAAGATCCTCGCGCTCGTGTTCATGCTGGCCGCGGTCGCGATAGGGCTGTTCTTGGGCTACTTGGGATTCACTCCGGACTAGGCCGAGGGTCCGGGCTACCGCTTGGTAAGGCGGCCGGGATAAGCTCCGGCTCTCCCCCCGAGGAGGTGACCATGCGTCGTTCGCTGAAGTCGATCCTGGCGTTCTGCGCCGTAACTCTCGCCGCGACGAGCCTCTCGCCCGCCTTGGCGGGCGGCGCCGTCCGGCTGAAGGTGATGTCATTCAACATCTGGTACGGCGCCGACGAGGTTGCGCTGGGCTACCAGCACTGGTGCTACGACCCCGCCGGGTGTCCCGAGACCATGGAGAAGGTCCTGGAGGCGATCGAGGCCTCCGGGGCCGACATCGTCGGCATCCAGGAAGGCACCGGGAACGCTCCAGTAGTGGCCGAGCGTCTCGGGTGGTACGTGAACGAGAGACTGCAGGTGATCTCTCGCTTCCCGCTGGTCGATCCGCCCGGCGGTGACGGCACCTACGTGTTCGTGGAGGTGACGCCGGGCCGCTTCGTGGCCATGGCCAACGTCCACCTGCCCAGCGACCCCTACGGCCCGTACGCGGTGCAGGACGGCGCCACCCTGGACGAGGTCCTGGAGCTGGAGATGTCGCTCCGGTTGCCCGCGGTTGAGCGGCATCTCGATGTGCTCCCCGAGCTGGCCGATGCGGGGGTTCCCGTGTTCATGACCGGTGACTTCAACTCGCCCTCGCACCTGGATTGGACGGCCGAGGTGGCGGCGGTCCGGCCGGAGGTCGCCTATCCGGTCGAGTGGCCGGTCTCCGTCGCCCTGGCGGATGCCGGGATGCGGGACTCGTATCGCGAGGTTCATCCCGACCCGGTCGCGAGACCCGGCTTCACCTGGACGCCCGAGGGGTCGCTCGAAAGCATCCCCGACGAGGTCCACGACCGCATCGACTGGGTGCTGACTTCGGGGCCTGCGACTTCGGTCAACAGCCAGATCGTGGGCGAGCCCGGCGGGCCGGACGTGGATATCGAGATCGACCCGTACCCGACAGACCACCGAGGGGTGGTATCCACGTTCGACGTCGTGCCGGGCGACCCCGCGGACTTCGTAGCTGCGGCCGAGCGCCGGGTCTTCAGCGGTGACAACCTCGACGTGGTGTTCCATGCGACAGGCAGGTCCGGCGAGAAGGTGGGCGTCGTGCCGGCAGGGTCCGGCGCCGGGGCGCTCGTCGCCTCCAAGTCGACAGGCGGCGAGGTGGACGGTCGCGTCTCGTTCGCGACCGGCACGTGGACACCGCGCGCGTACGAGGCCGTGCTGCTGTCGCCATCCGGCGGGATCCGATCGCGGAGTCCCTTCTGGCTGTACGAAGAGGGCACGCCCACGACGGTCTGGACCTCGAAGGCGCGATACCGGCCCGGCGAGCCGATCGTCGTTCACTGGGCCGCCGCCCCCGGGTGGAAGTGGGACTGGCTCGGGATGTACAAGGCGGGGAAGGGCGCGCAGGTGCAGGCCGATGACTGCACGGGCGGATACTGCAGCAACCTGCACTATCTGCTCTACGAGTACACGGGAGCCACGATCGAGGGAACCACGCGGTTCGACGAGACGTCGTGGCCGGGTTACACGACCTGGCCGCTGGGACCGGGCAAGTACCGGGTGCGGTTCCTGCTGGACGACGGCTACAAGCTGATAGCCATCTCAGCGCCGTTCAGGATCGTGCGCTAGGGCGGTGGGGGGCGGGGGGGGGGGGGGCCCGGGGCCCCCCCCCCCCCCGGGGCCCGGTGGGCCCAAGAGCGACGGGTGGAAGGCCCGCCGGTCCGCCCGCGCGCTTTTTGGGGGGGGGGGGGGGGGGGGGGGGGGGGGGGGCGCCCGGGGGCGGGGGCCCCCCCCGCCCCCTGCGGTACCGTTTCCTCCCATGAGCTCCTGGTCTCAGGCCGTCCTGTCCGCCCTCCTCGCCGTGGCGTTCCTCGGCCTCGCCTACCTGCTCTATCGCGTGCGCGAGAACAGGAAGCTGAAGGAGCGATACATGGGCGCCGCCCTCGCCGAGAAGAGCGGTTTCCGGTGGCGCAAGGACGTGCCGGTCCTCCTCCTGCTCGGCGCCGTCGCGATGCTGATCCTTTCGTTCGGGCAGTTCCGGTTCGTGAGGAGCGCTTCCTCTGGGACCGTGATCCTGGTGATGGACACCTCCAACTCGATGCAGCGGACCGACGTGCTTCCCACCCGTCTCGCCGCTGCCCGGCAAGCGGCTCTGGCCTTCGTGGCCACGATGCCCGAAGAGATACTCGTCGGGCTGGTGGGGTTCGCTGGCGAAGCCACCGTTCTGGTAAGCCCGGAAGGACCTCGCGACCAGGTGGGGGCGCAGCTGACCTCGGTGGCTCCGAGCGGCGGCACGGTGATAGGAGACGGGCTGGCGACGGCCCTGAACGAGTTGGAGGGCCAGTGGCAGCGGACCGGCCGATCGGCAGGGGCCATCGTTCTCCTGTCGGACGGGCGTGACACCGGCAGCCAGACGCTGCCGGAGCAGGCGGCGCAACGCGCCGCAGGTCTCGAGGTGCCGGTGTTCACGGTCGTCCTCGGAGTGGAGACCTCCGACAAGGGCGGTGCGAACGCCGCACTTCTTCGGTCCGTGGCCGAAACGACCGGAGCACAGTCCTTCACGGCCGAGAGCGCAGAACAGCTCACCGGCGTTTACGAACAACTGGGCACGCAGCTCTCGACGGACCTGGCGATCGGGGACCTGGGACCGCTCTTCCTGTTCATGGCCATCGTCTTCGCCGCCGCGGCTGCCGCGACCGTGATGGTGTCGCTGAGGCTGCCGGAGTTCCGGCCCAAAGAGAAGAAGCGCCGGCCGCCGCCGCGCAGGCCGGCTCCAACAACCAAGCGCCGCAGGTGAGAGAGGCGCCGCGCCTGCGCGGCGGTGTGGCCGTCCGCACCGCGAGCCTGTTCTTCGGACTGGTGCTCATCGCCGCGGCCATCGTGTCGCTGCTGGAGTCCGGGTTCGGTCTGCCTCCCTGGGACGTGCTCCACATGGGGATCTCGAAGCACTCGCCGATGACGCTCGGAACCGCCAGCATCATCGTCGGTCTCGTCGTCCTCTTCGTGGCCTGGGCCGCCGGCGCGAAGCCCGGGTTCGGGACCGCGGCCAATGCGGTGGTCATCGGGCTGACGGTGGACCTGTTGCTCCGCGTGGACGCGATCGTGGCCCTGAGGGCTTCGCCGGCGCCTGGCCGCGCGGTCCTGCTCCTTCTCGGCGTGGCGCTGTTCGGCGCCGGCTCAGCCTTCTACATAGGAGCGGGGCTCGGCGCCGGTCCGCGTGACTCGTTGATGCTTGCGTTGTCGCGACGAACGGGCCGCAGGATCGGAGCGGTACGCACCGTGATGGAGATTGCGGTCCTGGTGTCGGGGGTCGTCCTCGGGGGAGCGGCGGGCCTCGGCACCGTACTCGTCGCGCTGATGCTCGGCCCGTCGGTAGAGGGCTCGTTCTGGATCTTGTTGCGAACCGGGCTCGCGGATCGCCCCTCAGCTGAGATCGCGGCAGCGGATCGCGCCCCAACGGAGGTTGCCACCGCCGAAGCCTCCGAGTGATGCGGAAGGGGAGGCCTCGCGGCCTCCCCTTCACCGGTGATCCGTCTGGGTCACAGGGGCTTCACGTCGGAAGCCTGCGGGCCCTTCTGACCCTGCGTGACCTCGTAGGACACCTTCTGTCCCTCGTCGAGGTTCCGGTAACCCTCACCCGTGATCGCGCTGAAGTGGACGAACACGTCGGCGCTTCCGTCGTCAGGGGTGATGAAGCCGAACCCCTTCTCGGGGCTGAACCACTTAACCGTTCCTGTTGCCATGGTGCGATCCCCTCCTTCCTTCGCCGTCGGGGCCTAACTGCCACCCGTCGGGCGGCCGGCTGACAACACCGGCGTGAGGGAACCGCTCGTAGTACTGAACCGCGACACCGTACCCTCGGCAAGAATCCTACGCGATACGATGGACGCATGCCTGAAAGCTTCGGGAAGCGCCAGCGCAAGGACGCCAAGGCCAAGAAACAAGCCGCTCGCGAGGAGCGGAGGCTGGCGCGCGCCCAGCGGGATGCCGACAGAGCGGCGGGATTGATCCCCGCCGGCACCCCGATCGAGGCCTCTGAGGTCACCGACTGGGCCGAGGCCCAGCCAGGCGACCTAGCGACCCGTGAGGACGGCTCCACTCCGGCTTCGCCCTAGTCGCCAGGGCTCTTGCCGCCCCTTCTGCTTGCGGCCCCTCTGCCGCTGGCGCGACTGGTAGAGCATCGTCTTGGCTGTACCGACATCGAAGCTCTCGGGGTACATCATCCCCAGGTTCCCCTCGATCTCGGTCGCCTGTTCGAGCAGCTCCTGCGCGCGGGCCGAACCGGGCGCCAGATCGCACAGCTCTCTCGCCGCTTCGGAAAGGAGCTTGCGAGCGAGATCGTACTCGCCCCGTTCCGCGTGCTCGCGCGCTTCCTGCTGAGCCCTCGCGCTCTTGAGCACCACGACCTCCTCGACGACCTCTGCGTTCGGGGCGTGCGCGGCCGCTTCGTCGGCGCTGACCAGGTTCACCGTGATCGGCACATGCAGCTCGTGCGCCTGGACCGAACCGGCCACTCCGACGTAGCGAGCCACGACGTCCGCCACGGTCGCGGGCCCGAGAGCCTCGAGCCGCGGGATGAGCAGCTCGAACACGAGACGGCGTCTCTCGTCGGCGTAGATGTCGCCCATCTGAACCTGAACGCCGCCGGAGACGGACAGGCATCGGTAGTCGTTCAAGACACCCAGCATCTGCACGTGCTCGGTGGGCCGGATCTCGATGGAGAGGTTCTGCGCAGCCAGCGACACGAGCCCCTCGAACTCCTGCGCGAAGATGCCGGGGACCTCGTCCGTCGTGGCGGCGTAGTAGGCGTTGCCGCCGCCGGCGTCGGCAATCAGCGTGAGCAGGACCTCGTCGAAGCCCTCACCGAACCCGATGGTCGTCGTTCCGACGCCCTGCTTGTCGGCCGCGGAGCGAGCCAGCTCGACGAGCGTCGACTGGTCCGTGATCCCCTGGTTCGCCTGTCCGTCGGTGAGGAGCAGGAGCTTCTTCGGACCCTGCCCGCCCGCTACGGCGGCGAGCTGCTCGACGCCCTTGAGCCAGCCTCCCGACAGGTTCGTCGAGCCACCGGCGAGGATCTGGCGAAGCGTCTGCGCGAGCTGCTCCTGCTGGCCCGCGACCGGCTGAAGTGGCCATTCCAGGCGGACCTCGTCGTCGAACGTGACGACCGAGAGCTGATCGGCCTGGCCCAGGCGCCTTGCCAGGAAGGCCGCGCAGGCGGATGCCGTATGCAGCTTCTCGCCCGCCATCGAGCCGGAGCGGTCGATCACCAGGCCGAGGTGGAGCGGCGGGCGCGACTCGCCTTCCGCGGCCGGGGGAGCCTTGATCTCGAGCATGCAGTGCACCCGGTTGTCGTCCTCCACGGCCAGCAGCTCGTGATCGAGTCGGATGTTCGCATCGAGTGTCATCGGGGACCTCCTTCGTTCGTGGGTGTGACATAGGTCACGGTAGGAAGGGGGTACGACACGGGTTACACGCCTGTGATTCCCGCCGGGTCGATCGGTGCGATTTGTACCTGAACTGAATCCTGAGTCAGACTCAGCGGATGGACCCCAAGAGGCTCAACCCACTGTCCGAGTCCGACATCGATGCCCTCCACGAGGCGGCGGTGGAGGTGCTCCGCGACCCGGGGGCGCGCATCACGACCGAGGCCGCCCGAGAACTGTTGCTGGCCAACGGAGCTACGCAGATCGGGGAGGACACGATCAGCATCCCGGCCGACCTGGTCGACCAAGCCCTCTCGACCGCCCCCAAGACGTTCTGGATGTACGACCGGAACGGCGAGCCGAAGCTGGAGCTGGGGGCCGGGAACGTCTACGCGGGTGCCGGAGTCACCAACCTCAACTACCTGGACCCGCGGACCCTGAAGGTCGAGGAGTTCACGCTGGGGTTCACCGCGGAGTCGGCTCTGCTCGCCGACGCCCTGCCGAACATCGACTTCGTCGCCACGCCGGGCGTCACGCGTCCCGGGCCGGAGCTGCCGCTCCACGTGGTCAACCAGGAGGAGTTCCTGGCGATGGTCACCAATACGACGAAGCCTCTGATGGTCCTGATCGCCGACGAGCCGGAGCTGAGGGACATCTACGACATGGCCGAGCTGGTCGCGGGAGGGCGTGAGGAGCTGCGCGCGAAGCCCTTCGTCGTTCCCTACCTGAACTCGGTGTCGCCCCTGCTGTTCAACCCCGAGACGCTGGACAAGCTGTTCCTGTCTGCGGAGCGGGGTCTGCCGGTGGCGTGCCAGGCCGCTCCGCAGGTAGGCGCGACCGGGCCCGTCACGATCGCTGGGACCGTCGTCATCAGCGCGGCGGAGACCCTGATCGGGCTCGTCCTGTCTCAGCTGAAGAACCCCGGTACCCCGTTCATAAGCGGCACCGTCCCGTTCCTGATGGACATGCGGTTCGGGACCGTTACGGCCGGGGGTCCCGACGGTGTTCGCTTCATGATCACGATGGGTCAGCTGTGCAGGCGTTGGGGCTTGCCGATGGTCGGGATGAGCTACGGCGGTGACTCGAAGGACGCCGACGAGCAGGGCGCGATGGAGGCCGTCTACTACGGTTTCGGGACCGTGCTCGGCGGTGTGGACCTCGTCTTCGACGCCGGCTGCGTGGAGGGCGGGCTGCTGTTCTCGCCCGAGCTGCTCGTGATCAGCGACGAGGCCGCCGGCATGACGCGCCGGGCCGTTGAACCGATCGAGGTGAACGAGGAGACGATCGGCCTGGACGTGATCAGGGCGGTTGGGCCGGGCAACGTGTTCCTCGGCGAGGATCACACGCTGGCGCACTTCCGCGAGCTGTGGAACCCCCAGGTGCTGTCGTGGGAAGGCCGTCGCGAATGGGAGATGGCCGGCGCCAAGACGTTGCGGGAGCGTGCCAGGGAGAAGGTCTTCGAGATCTGGGAGACCCACAAGGTGGACCCGCTGCCCGATGAGGTGCTGGCAGGGATGCGCGGGATCATCGAACGGAGGCGAGAGAACCCCGAGACGCGCTGAGGACGCGCTGAGTTGGAGACGCCTGCCACACGCGCGCTCGCCGGTTCGGGCATCGCGTTCGACCTGGTGCAGACCGAGCCGCCGTCCAGCGCCGAGGAGTCCGCGGCGCTTCAGGGGATCGAACTGGGCCGGCTGCTGCGGACCATCGTCGTCAGGCGCGGCGAAGACGACTACGTGTTCGTCCTGGTGCCGGGGGGAAGGGCGATCGACTGGCCGAAGCTGCGAGCTCACTTGCGGGTCAGCAGGCTGTCGCTCCCCGACAAGGATGAGGCGAAGGATGCGACCGGCTATGAGAGGGGAGCGATAACGCCGCTCGGCTCGTCGAACGCCTGGCCGGTGATCATGGATGCCGCGGGCGCCGCCGCCGGTCGCGTTGCGATCGGCGGCGGCGCCCGCGGCGTGAAGCTCCATGTGAACGCCGCAGACCTGGTCACGCACCTGGGTGCCGAGGTTGCCGACGTCACCAAGCGTGACGACCGGGAGTGACCCTCAGTCCATCGAGTCCCAGATGACCTGTCAGCCAGGCGGTTCAGGAGTGCAGAGCGAGCGGAGCTTGGGGACTAAGCACGGCCGGCCCGCACTCGATCCACGAACCCAGCAACCCGTGGTCGCGCAACCCTGTCAACGCGCGTGGTGGTGGCGCGGTCCGCGCTTCAACCGCGCGGCTTCACCTCCGATCCGGGGATGCGCATCCTTGGCATGTCGCCCAGCGTGAGCTGCCTGGGCTCCTTCCACATCGGGCCGCCCACGGGCAGCACCGTGCGTCCAGCCATGCCGTTCGCTACACCGGCCGCCGACGTGTACCAGGCCACGGCGGCGGTCACGATCCCGGCGACGCCTCCTGCCTTCACGAGGTCCTCCAACTCCGTGAAGAACCCGATGGCGAGGATCACCTCGGTCGCCCCCAGCGTCAGGAAGACCATGAAGACCGCCACATTCACCCGCGTGCTCCAAAGGAGCATGTACGTGTTGAAGATGGCGAACGCAAGCAGGATCCAGCCCAGGTCGCTCTGGACGTTCGGGCTCGCGGCCTCGGCCAGGAGCACGTAGAGCCCGAGGCCGATCCAGAAGCCGCCGTAGGTCGAGAAGGCCGTCGCACCGAACACGTTGCGGTTCCGGAACTCCCACATGCCGGCCAGGAGCTGGACCAAGCCCCCGTAGGCGAACGCGAAGCCGAGCCAGGCGGCGCCGCCGTCGGTCCAGCCGGCGTTCTTCGCAGAGAGCAGGAACGTCGTCAGGGCGAACGCCGCCAGCCCGAGCGGTGCCGGGTCGGCCGCCGGAGCGAGCCTGAGCTCGTCGTTCTTGATGTCCACGCCGAACCATCTCCTTCCGTGTCGACACCCCATGCCTAACAGGGGCTCGAACGGCCGCCGACGGCCGTTCGTCCCTGCAGCAGGGGGTCTCGGCAGCCGGCGGTCAGGTGCCCGCGGGAACGTGCCGATGGGGAAAGGTCATGTTCTGCACGGCCTGCGGCGCCGCGGCCTCAAACGGGGATCGGTTCTGTCGGCAGTGCGGGAGGGTTCTGGGGGGAGATGCCCCGTCCCCGTCCTCGCCGGCCGCGGTCCCGCGGATCGTCACGGCCTCGCCCCGGCCGGTCAAGCCACGCCGCCACCTCCTGCGAACCGGCCTTCGGCTCCTCTCGCTGGCGGGCATGGTGCCCTCGCTCGTCGGCGCGTGGATGCTCATCCGGGAGCCCACGGCTGTGTCGGCCGGGCCGGCTCCGGCAAGGACCGCGGAGGTCGTGGCCTCGCCGTCATCTCCGGCGCGCTCAGCTTCGCCGTCCGCTCCGCCTTCTCCCGGGGGGGAGCCGGCCGTCGAGACGCTGTCCTGCCTGAGCACTTTCCTCGGGTACGTGGTCAGCTATCCCTCGAACCTGGTGACGCTGGACCGGCCGGCCAAGCACGCGTGCCGTTACTTCGACACGGAGCGGTTCGAAGCGCCGCATGGCTCCGGCCTGCCCGCGACGCAGATCCGCATCTATCCGTCGGCGAACACCTATCGCCACTACGACAGGCTCTTCGACCCCGAGACCAACTCCGATCTGGTCTCCCGCCTGAACCTTGAGATCGACGGATACGCGGGCATGCGCATCGAGGTCGAGACGCACGGCGAGGAGGGCGACTCCAGGTTGTATGCGTACGTCGTCGACGTCGCGGGTCAGGTTCTGGTTCTCGACACGTGGAAGGGCTACGACCCGGACTACAGCGAGGCGAAGGTCAACCTGGACGCGGTCGTTGCCGGACTCCGTTTCGGATCGGAGGGAACATCGTGACCGCTCGTCTGGCGGCCGCTTGCACGCTCGCCATCGCGGTGCTCTGGTTGAGCGTGCCAGCTTCGGCCCAGACCGGAGAGCTCGTGTGTCCGCCCTCTGCCGGCGGGCTGTCTCTCTACTCCTCGTTCATCCACGACGGGGACCTCGGTCACCGATCGACCCTGGACTGCGAGTACGGTGCGCAGATGGAAGACGGGTCGGCCGGCGATGCCGCGTACCTCGTGATCGCCTGGGACAGCGCCGTGGATCCGGGCGGCGAGGACGGCTTCACGACCATGTGCAGCGGGGACCCGGACCGGATCGGGGAGCCCTCGGAGATAAGCCAGTGGTCCGCGGACCTGCAGGTGCTTGACTCCACGATCGTGAGCC
>CAZHRY010000025.1:22745-24762 GCA_964535065.1 uncultured Actinomycetes bacterium | reverse complement strand
CGGATCCGCATGCGGCTGCCGGCCTCGTCGATCAGGTCGATCGCCTTGTCCGGCAGGAAACGGTCCGAGATGTAACGATCCGCCAGGTTCGCCGCCGCGACGATGGCCTCGTCCGTGTAGGTGACCCTGTGATGTGCTTCGTAGCGGTCCCGAAGGCCCTTCAGGATGTCGATAGTGTGCGTGACCGTGGGCTCTGCAACCTCGATCGGTTGGAACCGGCGCTCGAGCGCCGCATCCTTCTCGAGGTGCTTGCGGTATTCATCCCGCGTGGTGGCGCCGATCGTCTGAAGCTCGCCCCGGGCGAGCATCGGCTTCAGGATCGAGGCCGCGTCGATGGCCCCTTCGGCCGCACCTGCGCCGACCAGGGTGTGCAGCTCGTCTATGAACAGGATGATGTCGCCGCGGGTGCGGATCTCCTTCAGGACCTTCTTCAGGCGTTCCTCGAAATCGCCACGGTAGCGTGAGCCCGCCACCAGGGCGCCAAGGTCCAGCGTGTAGATCTGCTTGCCCTTGAGCGTCTCGGGTATCTCGCCCTTGACTATCGCCTGGGAGAGTCCCTCGACGACGGCGGTCTTGCCCACGCCGGGCTCCCCGATAAGCACGGGGTTGTTCTTGGTGCGGCGCGAGAGGACCTGCATGACCCGCTCGATCTCCTTCTCACGCCCGATGACGGGGTCGAGCTTGCCCTCTCGCGCGAGCTGGGTGAGGTTCCGGCCGAACTGGTCGAGCACCGCCGAGCCGCCCTGCTGGCCCTCCGGCGACGTGCCGGCTGGGACCTGTTCGCCCTTCCCACCGGTGTAGCCGGACAGGAGCTGGATCACGGTCTGGCGAACACGGTTGAGGTCGGCTCCCAACTTCTGCAGCACCTGAGCAGCGACTCCCTCGCCCTCGCGGATGAGGCCGAGCAGGATGTGCTCGGTGCCGATGTAGTTGTGACCGAGCTGAAGCGCCTCGCGGAGGGACAGCTCCAGAACCTTCTTGGCGCGTGGGGTGAAGGGGATGTGTCCCGTCGGCGCAGCCTGACCCTGCCCGATGATCTCCTCGACCTGCTGGCGCACGGCCTCCAGGGAGATGTTGAGCGATTCGAGCGCCTTGGCTGCTACGCCCTCGCCCTCATGGATCAGGCCGAGCAGGATGTGCTCGGTGCCGATGTAGTTGTGATTGAGCATCCTCGCCTCTTCCTGGGCGAGGACCACGACACGCCTGGCGCGGTCCGTGAAGCGCTCGAACATCTCACCGTCCTCCGGGCCGCAGCCCGCTTCCCTCGGTCTCTCGGGGATCGCGGGACCACGTCCTCCCCCCGAGGCATATGTGGCGCGGGAACCAGACCGCGGCTCCAGCGCCCACCTGAGTCGAGTATACCCGGGGGTCCAGGTATGACCGGAACTGCCGAACGGCCGCAAAGACCATGCAACTCCTTCGGCGTCTCCCTCCCCGACACTGAGCCCTAAGCCAGGACTCGGGGGATACCGCCCAGAAGGACCAGATGGAATCCCCCCGGAATGTTGATGTTGAGACCCCGGTAGGGCCTTCACTATGTCAAGCATCGCCGCTCCTTTGCCGAATCTGTTGAGCGGGAAGGACAGGTCCCTAAGTGAGAGGCCCAGCGGACCTAGCTACTGTTGAGAAGGTGGAGCCCGTGCGAGTGCTCGTCGTAGACGATCACCCGGCCTTCCGCAAGGCCCTTTCGTCGGCCTTGAACATGGTCGAGGACATAGAGGTCGCCGGGGAGGCCGGCGGCGGCGTGGCCGCGTGCGAGGAGACCGAGCGTCTCCAGCCCGACGCGATCGTCATGGATCTCTCCATGCCCGACCTGGACGGGATCGGCGCCATGAAGCGAATCCACGAGGCTCACCCGAACCTGCCAGTCGTGATCCTGACGGCTCACGCGGACGAGGGCACGGAGCGCGAAGCGCGCGAGGCAGGGGCTAGCGGGTTCGTCGCCAAGGGAAGCGGCCTGAAGGACCTCATCATCATCCTCCACGAAGCCGCGGAGGAGTGACCCCGGCTAGCTCGT
>CAZHRY010000025.1:0-22735 GCA_964535065.1 uncultured Actinomycetes bacterium | reverse complement strand
CGTCAAGGCTTCCGTCAGCCTCCTGACGCGCATGCACAACTCCAAGACCAGCGGTCTCCAGAGCGCAGGGTGCTCGTCGAGCAGCGCGTTGAAGTCCCAAGCCGTGATCGACAGCGTGGTGACGTCCGAGGTCGCGGTCACCGAGGCCGACCTGGGCTTGCCGTCGACGATGGACATCTCGCCGAAGTAATCCCCGGGACCGGCAGTGGCCACCTCCCGGTCACCAGCCGACACCGATGCCTCACCGTGGAGGATCAGGTGGAAGCCCACACCCCCGCTCTGCTCCTCCACTACCGGCTTTCCCGCCTCGTGGCGAACCTCCCGTCCGATGGTGAGGATCCGATCGAGGTCCGAGTCGTTCAGTCCGGAAAACAGGGGCACTACCCTGAGTTGGTCGCGTGTGACGGTCATCTGGTTCCTCCTGAGTGCCGCAGCCTAGCGTGGAGGGGTCCCGCGCGCCAGCCGAGACTTTCACTCCGGCCTGTGCGACGGGAACATGATCAGATCCCGCAGGCTAGGCGCGTCCGTGAGCAGCATCAGCAGCCTGTCGATGCCGAGCCCGAGTCCCCCCGCAGGGGGCATGCCGTGTTCCAGGGCCCTCAGGAAGTCCTCGTCCAGCGGGTGAGCCTCTTCGTCCCCGGCGGCCTTCATCGCTGCCTGAAGCTCGAACTTGGCCCTTTGTTCGATGGGGTCGGTAAGCTCGGAGAAGGCGGTGACCAGCTCCAGCCCGCCGATCACGAGATCGAAGTGCTCGGTCAGCCGAGGGTCGTCTCGATGAGGGCGAGCGAGAGGGGAAACCTCTCGCGGGAAGTCGCAGACGAACGTCGGCTCGACGATGTGCGGCTCGACGAGCTTCTCGAACATCTCATGCACGACCTTCCCGGCGGACCACTCGGGATCGACCGGAACATCGTGACGCTCGGCCAGTGACACGAGGTCCGGCCGATCAAGGTTCACGTCCTCGCCGGTCGCCTCGGAAACCGACCCCAGGACGGTGATGCGCTCGAACGGCGTTCCGATGTCGATCGGTCGGCCTCGGTACTCGATCACGAGGCTGGACGGATCCCGGTCCATGGCGGGCGCTATGGCCTTCGCGCTTTCCCGGATCAGCTCCTCGGACAGATCCATCATCGTGAAGTAGTCCCCGTAAGCCTGGTAGGCCTCGAGCATCGTGAACTCCGGGTTGTGATCCCTGTCGATGCCTTCGTTGCGGAAGTTGCGACCGAGCTCGAAGACACGCTCCAGGCCACCGACCAGCATCCGCTTCAGGAACAGCTCCAGGGAGATGCGCAGCTTCATCTCGATGTCGAGCACGTTGTGGTACGTGGTGAACGGCCGGGCGTTGGCGCCGCCGGCGACCGTTTGAAGCATCGGGCCTTCGAACTCGATGAAGCCCTTCTCGTCCAGCACCCGGCGAAGAGCCTTCAGCATCGCGGCCCTGGCTAGGACGTAGCGGCGAGGCCTGTCGTCAACGATCAGGTGGACGTAGCGCCGCCTCTGTTGCAGGTCCGGGTCCTGGAGGCCGTGCCACTTCTCGGGGAGAGGTCGCAGGGCCTTCGTAAGCATCGCCCAGCGATCGGCGAAGACCGACAGCTCACCCTTGCGCGTCGTGCCGACGGCGCCCTCGGCCCCGATGATGTCGCCGAGGTCCACTTCAGCGAGGAGCGCGAAATCATCGGGGCCGAGGGCGGACGAGTCGAAGACGAGCTGAAGATCGCCGGTGGCGTCGCGGAGCGTCGCGAACACCAGCTTGCCCATGTCGCGCTTGAGCACCACGCGGCCTGCCACGACCCTGCGATCTCCCGTCCGCCGGTCGGCCTGCATGCTTCCGTGCGCGGTCCGGATGGAGGCGGTGGAGGCCGGTTCGTCCACGCCGAGTACACCGCGGAGCGTCAGTGCGAACGCCCTGTCGGCGCCGAGCCGCTCCAGGCTCTCCCGGCGGGCAGCTAGGACCTCGGCCTCGCGCCCGCGCTGCGCGGCGTCAGGAGGCTCAGCCACCGTCGGCGTTCCTTTCGAACACGAGCCTCAGGCCCTCCAGCGTGAGCCAGGGCTCATGGTGGTCGATGGTCCTGCAGTGCGGGATCACGACGGGTGCGAGACCCCCGGTCGCCACGACCGCCGCGGTCGGAGCGTCCAGCTCCCCGCGGATGCGCTCGACGATGCCGTCCACCTCGCCGGCAGTCCCGTAGATGAGCCCTGCCTGGATGGCTTCGACCGTGCTCTTGCCTATCGGGGAACGCGGCGGTTGCAGGTCCACCCTGGTCAACCGGGCGGTCCTGCCGAACAGGGCGCCGGCGCTGATCTGCAAGCCCGGCGCTATGACTCCGCCAAGGAACTCTCCCTGTGCGGATACGACGTCGAAGTTTGTGCCGGTACCGAAGTCGACGACGATGCTGGGGCCGCCGAACCTGGTGAACGCGGCCAGGGAGTTCACCACCCGATCGGCTCCGACCTCGCGTGGGTTGTCCGTCAGCACAGGAACGCCGGTCTTGGTTCCCGGCCCGACGATCAGGGGGGGGAAGGATAGGTATGACTCGGCCATCTCGCGGAGAGCCCCCGTGACGTCGGGTACGACGCTGGCGACGCACATCCCCGTGACGTCCCTTCGCAGGTCCAGATCCCGGTGCTCGAGCAACCCGGCCAGCAGCAGGGCCAGCTCGTCGGAGGTTCTCTCGGCGCGAGTGGACAGCCTCCAGGTGTGGCGAAGCTCTGAGCCCTCGAAGACCCCCAGAACCACCTCTGTGTTCCCTATGTCGGCTGCGAGCAGCATCCCATCGGCTCCCGAACGACGACGGCACATCTTTCCACACGCGCCGCCGAGTCAGCCCTAGGGGCGCGGATCGGGCAGCAGCAGGTTGTCGATCAGGCGGGCGCTGGGGAACCGTGCGGCGACGATGGCACGGGCGGGAGGCGTGACCGCGTCCACGGCTTCGAACGTTCCGTCGCCAACGACCGCCGCGTAGTCCAGACGAGCCAAGGGCGTGGCTCCGATCTCGCGCGCCATCACGGCGACGAGCACGCGCGCGTCGCGCTCGCCGCTCCGCGCCCGCTCTGCCGCTTCCGTCAGTGCGAGGAACAGGCATGCCGCCTGACGCCGCTCCTCGGGTTCCAGATACGAGTTCCGGGAGGAGAACGCCAGCCCGTCCGGCTCGCGGACCGTCGGGCACGACACGACGTCCACAGGTAAGTCAACCT
The DNA here is from genome assembly GCA_964535065.1 of uncultured Actinomycetes bacterium. GTDB lineage: Bacteria > Actinomycetota > UBA4738 > UBA4738 > HRBIN12 > AC-51. The sequence goes on along the minus strand of CAZHRY010000025.1, from coordinate 19,540 downwards.
GGTTGACCATCCGACGGATCAGGAACAGCTGCTGGGCGTCTTTCTCTCCGAAGTAGGCACGGCACGGCCCGGTCACGGACAGCAGCCGATGGACGACCTTCAAGACGCCGGCGAAGTGACCGGGCCGTGCCGCGCCCTCGAAGGTGTCGCCGACGGGGCCCGGGTCGGGGGACGCCAAAGCCTCGCCGGACGGATACACGTCGTCCACGCTCGGCGCCCATACCACGTCCACGCCCTCTGCGGCGCACAGGGAAACGTCGCGAGCCTCGTCCCGCGGGTACGTGGCGAAGTCCTCTCCCGCGTCGAACTGAAGCGGATTCACGAAGATGGAGACGGCGAGCCGGTCGCACTCCCGGCGCGCACGCCTGATCAGCGAGAGGTGCCCATCGTGCAGGGCACCCATCGTCGGCACCAGACCGATCCCCGACCCGGCTTCACGCCAGGCGTCGATCAACCTCCGGAAGGCGGGCGCGCCGCGGATCACGTCCACCGGTCGAGGACCTCCTCGACCGCGGCGCGCCCGCGTGGGTCCAGTCGGTCGCCCGCGACATCGAGCGCCGCCCTACACAGGGTGACGTAGGCAGGGACGGCTCCGGGAGCGTGCTCGGCGAGCGCCTCGATGTTCTTCGCCACCGTTCCGGCATCGCCCCTGGCGGCAGGCCCGGTGAGAGCCGAAGTCGGTCCCATCCGCGCGACGTTGGCCAGGCTCGCCTCCTGGAGCGGCCGCATCGCCTCCACGGGGTTCTCGACGCCAGCGAGCGAGAGCAGCTGCTCCGCGATGCCTGAGACCGTCACGAGGTAGTTCGATGCGAACACAGCCGCCGCGTGATAGAGCGGCCTCATATGGTCGGGTAGGCGGAAGGGTTTCGCCCCGACATCGCTCGCCACCCCCTCACCGAGCGCGTACCCCTCTTCGTCCTCCGCCGTGACGGCTGCCGCGCACCCGGGCAACGACGCGATGGCAACGCCGACATCGGGGAACGTCTGCAGGGGATGGACGGCCAGGCATCGGGCCCCCGCGTCGCGGGCGGCAGAAAGCACGTCCAGCCCCTCGGCGCCGGACGCGTGCAGCACCCACCGTCCGGCGAGTGACCCGCCGACCCGCTCGACGGTTGCCCTCAGCTCATCGTCGGGGACGGTGACCAGCACCAGCTCGCCGACTCCGGCCGCGTCTTCGGTTCGCATGACCGGAACACCCGGCAGATGCTCCCGAGCGCGGATCCGCGTGGCCTCCCGCCCCGACACGGCGACGATCCGATGGCCGGCCCGCGCGAGCAGGACGGCGAGCGCAGTGCCCACCCTCCCTGCACCCAGTACGGCCACGTCCATGGGGTTCACACGCCGGAGTATGGCAACGCCGGGAGCCAGAGCATCGGGCCGGCGGGCCTCGGCGTCTCATCGGGTAGGTCCAGGGTGCTGAGCACGCCGCCTTCGTAGACCAGGATCAGGCCGCCCGCAGAGAAGAACGCGGTCCCGTCGAGCGTCTGCGTCATCGCGACCTCCGTCGCCGGTGTCTCGAAGACCAGCTCAGGGAGAAGCTCCCCGGGCTCGCCCCGTGATGGAACGAGGAATACGCCGCGGGTCCCCGCGTACGTCCCGAGCACGTAGGCATCCCCCTCGTTCGGGGTCCAGCCGAGCACGCGCTCTGGGATCATCCGCGCCGAAGGGGTGCCCGCCGGCAGGGGTCTCAGCTCCCTGAGATCGGAGAACATGAGGATCTGAGAGCTCTCGTTGCTGGAAACCGCCTGCCGGTTCCGCATGGGAACCACCGCCAGCTCTCCAGACGGCGACGCAGCCAGGAGCCTGTGATCGGCCAGGGCCTCCCTCATGAAGCCGCCTCCCTCGGTGCGCACGAGCCAGATGAACCAACCCAGGCCATCGCGCCGGCGATCGTCGTGGACGGTGAGGTACACGTTCGACCCGCGATCGACCGACAGCCCCTCGAGGGTCCCGCAGACCCGGGGGATCGTGAAGGATCTCCCGAACCCCGTCTCTCTGAGGCGAACTCGACGGCACCGGCCGGTCCCGCGCGTGACCGCCGAGAACACGCTGCGGCCATCGACCGACCACGCCACGAACTCGCCCGAGGCCATCGGGTCACGCCCGGACCTGGCGCTCGAGAGCAGATCGACGAGCGATGCTTGCAGGCGCCCCTCGAACCTGGTCACCGCGCCGATGCTGCCTTCTTCCGCCGAAATGACGAACGCGACCGGATGGAACACTTCAGGCCCGTCGATCACGGTTCCCGACGCGAGCTCGAGCACCTCCACCTTCGCCCATCCGAACGACTCCTGTATCGAGTAGATGAGGATCCCCTGCCGGCCCGACGGCTCACTTGTTTGGGGTTCGCTCCCAGGCGTGAACCGCACGACGAAGCCCACGGCGGTCACGGCGAAGACCGCGACGACCGAAACGCCCACCCATGCGCCCCCGCGCCGGGGCCTGCGGCGGGCCGGCGAGGGCTCTCGTTGCACCTCGTCTGCCTGAAGACTGCGGTGGCGTTCCTTCGCCCGCGCGTCGGGCGAGCGGAAGAGCGGCGCGCCGCAGCGAGGACACTCGGCGCCCCTCACCTGTCCCGTCCAGTCGCAGCGGAGACAGATCGCGTCCTTCACGGTTGGGGGAGCCGCAGCGGCGGGGCGAACGGGCGCGCGCCGGCGCCCCGGAACGGCACCTCGAGCAACCTCTCGCCGCCCGGGAGGCGCGGGTCGGGATCGACGTCGAGCAGCGGCAGGAGAACGAAGGCCCGCTCGGCGATGCGCGGATGAGGCAGGATCAGGGTGGGGTCGCTGCGCTCTACCCCGTCGTAGAGGAGGAGGTCCACGTCGATGGTGCGCGGTCCCCATCGGACATCCCGCACTCGACCGAGTCGGTCCTCCACGCGGTGGGCGGCGGCCAGGGCGGCGACCGGATCGAGGTCCGTGCCCGTGACGATCACCGCGTTCAGGTACTCGGGCTGACCCTGTGGCCCGCCGACGGGCTCTGTCTCCCAGACGCGAGAGCACGCGGTCGTGTGGATGCCCTCCAGGGCAAGGAGATCCACGGCCGCCTGCAGGTTCGCCAAGCGGTCTCTCAAGTTGGAGCCCAGCCCCAGCAGGAGGGTGTGCATCAGTCCTCCGGCAGGGTCACGGCCGCGGCGACACCGTCGATGCCCAGCCTGGCGGCCGCCTTCGGCTTGTGCACCACCACGGTGGCGCGAAGGACATGGTCGAAGGCCAGGCACGCGCGGGCGATCTCGGTGGCCAGGGTTTCGATCAGGTCGAAGGAGTCGCCGGACACGACCTGACGAACGCGGTCGGTCAGGTCTCGGTAGTCGGCTGTTCCGCCGATGGCGTCCTCGTCCGCCTGCACCTCCAGATCCAGGTCCACGACGAAGGGCTGCGGCTCGTCCTTCTCGCCCGGCCGGGCGCCGTGTCGTCCTTCGGCTCTGATGCCCGAGAGGAAGAGTCTCGATCTCATGCGTTCGGTCCAACCTCCTGGTCTTCCGGCGCCGGAACACGCGGATCTTCTTCTGCTCCACCCCCGGTGAAGCCGCGGCGCTCAAGCTGGAGCTGCACGATCCCCTCGTGCCCGTGGGGAGCCCCCAGATATCTGGCGCGGAGATACTCCGACATCAGGGCTCCGACAGACTCGAACGCGTCGTCCAACAAGAAGTGGGCGGAATCCGGGACGACCCCAAGCGTGGACGTCGGGATGATCTCGTTCAGCTTCTCCGCCACGGCGAGTGGAACGTGCCGGTCCTGCTCTCCCCAGAGCAGCATCACGGGAAACTCCCAACGCGCCATCTCCGACTCCCTGCCTGCGAGAGCACCGTCGAGGTCGGGCGGAGGCCTCCGCGGCGCGTTCAGATAGCCCGACAGCTCGTGCTCGGTCAGCGATCCGAACTCGACACTCCCGCGCCGGATGAACTCGAGCGGTTCCAGGTCACGCGGCGGCTCGTGGTCGAACGCGACCGTGTCCACCAGGATCATCGCGGCGGGCTGCGGGCCGTCGAGAGCGAGCGATTGCGCGACCGCACCCCCGTGGGAGTGGGCGATCACCGCGTAGCGTTCCGCCTCCAGATGCTCCAGCAGCGCCCGAACGGATGCGGTCTGGTCTCGCACGGTCCCCGACACGAGGTCTGGAACGATCGTGCGGAACCGCAGCGAGAGCATGGGGGTCAAGCGGCGCCAGAGGAACCGGTCGGTGGGCCAGCCGTTGAGGAGCAGAACCATCTCCCCGAGCCCCTGATCGAGATACTCGAGGTCGGCGACGCGGCTCACTCCGCCTGCTCCCGAGCTACCGCGTCCAGCACCTTCAAGGCATCCACCGTTTCTCGAACGTCGTGGACGCGGACGACGTCAGCCCCGTTGGCAGCGCACCACAGCGCCGCGGCGAGGGACCCTTCGAGGCGCCGCATCGGGTCATCCACACCGGTCAGAGCGCCCACGAACCGCTTGCGGCTGACGCCGACCAGCAGGGCGGCGTCGAGGTCGGTGAAGGCGCGCAGCGACCGCAGGAGCGCGAGGTTGTGGTCCAGGTTCTTGCCGAAACCGATGCCGGGATCGACGGCGAGCCTCTCGGCGTCGATCCCGGCGAACACTGCCGCCTCGACGCGCTCGCGGAGGGATCCGTGCACCTCGCCCACCACGTCTTCGTATCGGGGGTTCTCCTGCATCGTCTTGGGCTCGCCGAGCATGTGCATGAGGACCATGCCGGGGCCGCCGTCGTGAACGACGCGGAACATGTCGGGATCACGCCCCGCCGTCACGTCGTTCACGACGGCGGCCCCCGCCTCGATCGCCTTCGCAGCTACCTCGGCATGCCTCGTGTCGATGCTCACCGGGGTCTCGGGCCTCGCGGCTCTGAGGCCCTCGATGACGGGCAGGACGCGCCCCAGTTCTTCCTCGATGGGAACGGACTCGGAGCCCGGGCGGGTGGACTCGCCGCCGACGTCCAGGATGTCCGCTCCTTCGTCCGCGAGCTTGGCGCCGTGTGCGACGGCGGCTTCGCGCTCGTGGAACAGCCCGCCGTCGCTGAAGGAGTCGGGTGTCACGTTGACGATGCCCATGACGAGCGTGCGGTGACCCAGTTCGAAGACATGGTCGCCGCACCGCCAGATCCGCCCGGTCATGAGCCAATGGTAGTGCTGCCTGTCCGGAGGGCTACCTCATCCCGATGTGGTTCATGGCCTCCTGGCGGGTGCGCGCGTCGTTCCTGAACAGGCCCCTCACCGCCGACGTCACCGTGACCGAGCCGGGCTTCTTCACTCCGCGCATCGTCATGCAGAGGTGTTCCGCCTCGATGACGACGAACACACCGCGCGGCGTGAGAGCCCTCTCGATCGCCTCGGCGATCTCGGTGGTGAGTCGCTCCTGCACCTGAGGCTTCTTCGCGAGCAGATCCACGACGCGGGCGACCTTGGACAGGCCTGTTATCTGCTGCGACTTGTTCGGGATGTAGGCGACGTGCGCCTTGCCCACGAAGGGGACGAGGTGATGCTCGCACATCGAGTACAGGGGGATGTCGCGAACCATGATCATCTCGTCGAAGTCGGCTCCCTCGACGACGGTGACGATGCTCGCGCCGTCCACCCCGATCCCCGAGAAGATCTCCTCGTACATGCGTGCGACGCGGGAGGGCGTCTCGCGCAGGCCTCCGCGATCGATGTCCTCACCGATCCCCTGGAGGATGAGGCGCACCCCCTCCTCGATCTTCGCCCTGTCGAAGTCGTCGTTGGCCATCGAGCCGATGCTACCCGGCCCACGTCCGAACCCGTGAGCCCGCCGGTCAGACCGAGGCTGGAACCAGCCTGTCCAGCAGATCCGGCAGGTCCGCCAGACCGGGGAGGGTCCCCGCACGCGGCAGATCGCTGGTCTCCCCGCCGCGGTCTATCCACACGCATGGGAGCCCCAGGGCAGCGCAAGGCTCGACGTCGTGGAAGAGGGACGCGGCCACGTGGACGTGCCGGCGCCGGTCAGCGCCGGTGACCCTGAAGAACGCCTCCCAGTGGCCGAAAGCGGGCTTGTAGGAACCGATCTCGGAAGCGACGATGCGAGCATCCACCGGGACGCCGATCGCGGCGAGAGAAGCATCGAGGAGGTCCGCGTCGGTGTTCGAGAGGATCGCGAGCTTCCATCCGCGGTCCTTGAGTTCCGCGAGCGCGGGCGCCGTGTCGGGGAAGGGCGGCCACGATGGGAGGGAGTCCGACAGCGCTGTGGTGTCGGACGATGTCAGTGCCAACCCCTCCAGGCGCCCCACCTCCGCGAGCGCCTCATCGAGGATCTGCCGGTACGGGACGCCTCGCCCTTCTTGCAGGCGCGGCTCGACTTCGTGATAGCGGGCCAGCAGCACGTCGGCGTCCGAGCCCGGCCACAGGGATGCCAGGCACAACCGCACGCCACCGTCCCAATCGATCAAGGTCCCGTAGCAGTCGAAGGTGGCCCAGCGATCCATGAGGCCCGAGTCTAGGGACCTCAGCGGATCCCGGTATCCACCTCCAGGTCCACGGTCTGCATGACGTCCGTCACCACGATCGTCTGTGGGATCCCCGTGGGCGGCGTCTGCCCTCCCGTCTCGGGGACGACCTCGTAGGTGCCCGGAGGGAGATTCAGCGAGAACCGGCCCTCCGCGTCGGTCTCCGTCTCGTACACGTCTCCGTCAGCGCTGGTGGCGCGAATGGTTCCGGTCCACTTTCCGGGCGGGCAAGGCGAGTCGAGGGTTTCCACCGGGCACGTCGGGCCGGCTACAACCTGACCGTGGATGCCGCCGCTCGCCTGGGGCACCGTCTCGGCACAGGCCGGGAGTAGCAACACCGAGGCCAGCGTCACCGCGGGGACGAACCTTCTCATGGCGCTTGGACGCCCTCCCGTCACCGGGGGTTCCCGTCCTAGCCGGCCCCGTAGGCGCTGGGCTTCAGGGTGCCGATGTACGGGAGGTTCCGGTACTTCTCCGCGTAGTCGAGCCCGTACCCCACGACGAACTCGTTCGGGATGTCGAAACCCACGTAGCGAAGGTCCAGCTCCACCTGCTGGATCCCCTCCTTCCTCAGCAGGGCCGCCACCTCCAGCGAGGCGGGCCTGCGTCCCGCGAGGTTCTTGAGCAGGTATTTGAGCGTCAACCCCGAGTCCACGATGTCTTCGACCACCAGAACGTCGAGGCCCTCCAGGTCGTGGTCGAGGTCCTTCAGGATCCGCACGACGCCCGAGGTCTTGGTGGCTGCCCCGTACGACGAGACGGCCATGAAATCGAACTCCAGGGGGAGCCGGATGTGGCGCGCCAGGTCGGCCATCACGACGAACGCCCCCTTCAGAACGCCGACGAGGAGGATCGAGCGGCCCTCGTAGTCCCGACTGATCTGCTCTCCCATCTCGGCGAGCTTGCTCTGGATCTGCTCGGACGAGAGCAGGACCTTCTCGATGTCGGGCTCGTAGGCGTCCACGTGGACCGGGAGTCTAGCCGCGGTCAGCCTCCACGCGCGACGACCACGTGGGAGCGATCCCGGCGGGCGATCCTACCTTCCGGAAGATCGCGCTTGCGCCCGGGCCGGCCCCTGGCCAGATCCAGCACCGCCGCGATCGCCTCTCGCGACCAGGGAGCAGCCCAGCCGCTGGACAGCACGTTGTAGACGGCGAGCCTGACGACGCGATGCGCTATCGGTTCGGGAAGCGCCCGGAGCCCAGCGGCGTCGAACCGGACCTCGTCCGTCCCTTTCCCCGAGACGACCCCGGCCAGCGCGGCCAGCGCCTGGCGATCCAGCTCTGCCCTATCCGCACGGAGGTTCTCGGCGGTCCGGGCGATCGCGCGCTTCACCCCTCGCCCCGTCGCCGCTTCCAGGACTGGGAGCACGTCGTAACGGATCCCCGCCCGCATATATGCGCGGTCCTCGTTCATCGGATCGCGGCGCGGCTTGAGGTGCAGAGCCCTGCAGAAGGCCTCCACCTCCACCCTCTCCACGTCGATCAGGGGCTGGATACCCACGAGCCGGGGGCGGGACCCCCACACCGGCAGGATGCCGGTGACCCCCTCCAGCCCCGTCCCCCGTGCGACGTTGAGAACCACGGTTTCCGCCTGATCGTCCAACGTGTGCCCCTCCGCGATCACGTTCGCCCCGATCCGCCGACGCACCGTGTTCACGGCACCGAGCCGGGCCATCGTTGCCCACGCCTCGACGGACTCGCCTTTCTTCGGCGCCCGGTCTGCCGCCTCGACGTGGAACTCAACCCCCAGGCGTTCGCAGGCCTTCGCGACGTACCTGGAGTCCTTCGACGAATCCGGGCGCAGCCGATGGTCGAAGTGGAAGGCCGAGACGCGGATGCGGAACAGCCGTTCGAGACGAACCAGGCTCTCGAGGAGGCACATCGAATCCGGACCCCCCGACACGCTGGCCAGGACGTGGTCGCCCGGTCGGAGCATGTCGTGCTCGCGCACCGTGCGGGTGATCCGTCCGAGGACCCGCGCCACCGCCGGCGGTCTGGGCAGGGATCTCACGGAGCTAGCCAAGCACGCGGGCGAGCCAGGCGCCAGGTTCGCTCATCTCGCGCCTATCCGGCAGGTTCTGGGCCGTGGCCCACACCTCGTTGATCGCCTCCGGGCCCGCGCCGGCAACCACCTCGCGAACGAACCTCTCCCCGGTCGCGTACTGCATCACCTTCTGGTCGAACCCGATCGCGCGCTGGACCTTCTTCTCCAGACCCTTCACGGAGCGACGGGCTGCCAGAGCCCGCCGGAGCTTCGGCAGATCCGACACGAGGCTGCTGGCGACCTCGTTCATCACGTAGGAGGCGTGACCTTCCAGCAGGGACATCATCGCCTGGGTCCGTTCGAAGATGGCCCTCTGCTCAGGCGAGAGGAGCAGGAGCAGGCCACCGGCCCCGTGGACGCCTCCCCCGCGAGCCTGTTCCGCCGCCCTCTTGAACTGGTCCACGAGTTGGTGGGGCTCCAGCGAGACCGTGGCGAGGTAGTCGTCGATGATCTGAGCCAGGTGCACGCGCAACCATGGAGCGGCCGCGAACTGCACCCGGTGCGTGACTTCGTGGATGGCGACCCAAAGCCTGAAGTCACCAGGCAGCAACCCGTACTTCTGCTCGGTCTCGACCATGTTGGGACCGACGAAGTAGATGAGTCCCTCGTCGTCGGGAGGCTGGAAGACGTCGAACTGACCTAGCACCCGGCGAGAGACGTATCCGAGGAGGGCGCCGGCCTGGAAGCCGAGCGCCTTCCGTGCGAACGACGAGCGGTGGGGATGGCGTTCGAGCACCCTTGCCGCGAGCGGCTCGACCATGCGCTGCAAACCGGCGATGTTCTGGCGGATCCAGTCCCCTCGGCCCATCACCCACGCTCGCGACCGAGGGCCGTGGACCTCGAGGCCTGTGAAGGCGGTGACGTGCTCCTGGGCGGCAAGCACCAGGTCCGACATCTGGCGACGCATCGCCGCGCGCTCGGGATGAGAGACCTTGGGGCCGGGGCCGGAGACCTGCCTCCCGACCTGGAGGGCGGTGTCCCAGTCGGCCAACCGGGCCGCCTGGGAGCCCATAGACCAATCGACGTCGGCCGTGGGCTCCACGGGGGCGGGGCCTTAGCCCGCGGCCTTCTTCCGGGCCGCGATCATGGCGGCGCGACGAGCCTTGCCCTCGGCGATCCTGCGCTCAACGCCCTGGGAGAGGAGTTCCTCCAGCGTCTTGTCGAAGGTCTCCTGATCCAGGGAGACCTCGTGCTTCTCTCCTGCAGGTGGGGCGGGAGCGGGCTTGGGAGCAGCCGCCGCCGGGGCTGGTGCCGGTGCAGCGGCTGGCGCCGGCGCAGCCGGTGCCGCTTCTGCTTCCGGTGCGGCTGACGCCGGTGCGGCTGCCGCCGGTGCGGCTGCCGCCGGTGCGGCTGCCGCCGGTGCGGCTGCCGCCACTGAGACCGGGACAGCCGGCGGCTGCACGACGATCGGAACCGCCTGGGAGAGATCGACGTTCCGGCGAGGTGCCTCCATCCCGGGCAGGACCCTGTCGGCCCGGATCACCTTGCCCCCGTCCTCATCACGTGAGAATCGCGGTGCGAAGCGCATATAGCGCACCGCTAGACCGAGGACCACGAGAGCTGCGACGCCCGCCAGGACCCAGGCGAGGCCGTAGATCCACCCGCCCGTATTCCTCTCGGGCGTGGCGGTCGGATCAACGCGTACCTGAGCGACCGCAGTCGCTGCGGAGGAAAGCAGGAGGACGCACGACGGAAGGAGGATCGTAAGGAACCTGCGGAGAGCGTTCATCGAGCGGGGATTCTCGCAACCAGGGAGCTACCCGGCAACCGAGGGCTCGAAGCACCAGGGGAACCCGGCTAGCGCCCTGTCACGAGGTATCAACGATGTCTCGCTACATCACGGGGAGCCGGAGGGGGGATTCGAACCCCCGACCTACCACTTACGAGGCGGTTGCTCTGCCCCTGAGCTACTCCGGCCGACGACTTCGGAGTCTACCAACGGCCCTGGTCCGACCCGGATGCAGGCGCCCCATCGGAAGAACGGGGCCGCGCCAGTGGTGCCAGCACCCCGACCTCTGCCCCGACCGGGAGACCTACGACTCGGGCTTGCCGTTGCCGGCGGGCATGTCTCGGAAGCGCTCCTCCGAACGGGAGCCGGGCTTCTTCAGGGCCGCCGTGCGGGCCAGCCGCGAGCGCATCTCACCGGGATCCGCCTCGGGGACAACGCCGGCCCCCACCGGCTCAACGAGACGATTGAGCACCTCGACGGCGGACTCCTCGTGGTCGGATGCCTCCGGGATGACCACAACCTTCTCGTCGATCGCCGGCTCCTGCTTGGCTTCGACCTCGAGTTCGAGCAGCCAATCCGCACCGACGGACGTGTCTTCTTGGCCGTTGGCGGAGACCGCTTCCGGTTCCGGGTTCACGATCACTTCATCCGCTTCCGGGTCGGCGACGACAACCGGCTCCGGTTCTAGCATCGCGACCGGCTCCGGCTCGGGCACCACGGCGGATTCAGGCTCGGGCTCGGCGGCGATCGGCTCCGGCTCGGGCACCACGACGGGTTCGGGCTCGGGCGCCACGACGGGTTCGGGCTTCCTCTTCACAGACCGGACGGGGGCCTTCCGCCGCGGCCGCATGGCCAGCTCGGACAGCGCGGTCTGCAGCTTGCCCTCGAGGACCAGCCTGGCTTCTTCGCTCTCGCGCAGCCTGCCCTCCATCCCTTCGACCCGGGACCTGGCGACCGCCCCGGCCTGGCGAAGCTCGACCTCTTCGTCACGATCCATGACCGCCAGGTTCGGCGGGAGCGACTCTCGGTAGAACCTGACTCCGGCACCCATCGGAGCGACCGGGTCCCGCATGGAGAGTCCCGCCAGCAAGAAGAGCAGAGCTCCCGCCAGTCCGAATACCAACCTGTAGCCGCGCCAGATACCCCGAACGTCGGAGAGCATGGGACCGTCAGGGATGCGAACCTCTACCACCCCGGTCGTCCCGTCCGCCCCGGCGACGGCCATGAACACCTCGAGGGTCGGCGGGCCCGGCACATCGGAAAGGCTCGCGGTGGACACACCCCACGACGGCGTGCCGGCAGCGCTCACCGCGGCAGCGATGCTCTCGTCGTTCAGGTACTCGGCCGAACCGATCGAGTCGGCAGCGTCGGAAGAGAGGAGGAGCCGACCGTCGGGGTTCCAGACGCGCACGGACGCCACCAGCGGGTGGGCCAAGATCGTGTCGGCGGCGGACGCAAGGATCGGACCGGCGGCAGCGTCTCCGAGCGGCTCGTCGAGGTGAGCCGAGCTCAAGGTGGCGGCCATGTCATCCACCGCTGAGTCAACCCATGCGGCAGCCGCTTCCCGTTCCCGCTGGACCGCCACGTTCTGACCGGGGAAGGTGAGCACGAACAGGACGAGCAAGAGGAGGGCGAGCGGCCACCAGACCTTCGCGCTGACGTCGTCACGCGTGAACCGATCGATGATGCTCAAACCGCGGTTCCCCCTCCCGTCGAGACCGCAGACGTTATCCCAATCGCACACCGAACCTCTATCGGCCGTAAGACCGAACGCGAAGTGACTACGCGGCGGTGTTGGCGAGCGCCAGGAACGCCTGCTCCAGAACGAGCCTGGGATTGAGGTTGATCTCCTCGGCCAGCGCGGCTCGCGCTTCTTCCATCGCCGCGAGGCCTCGGGTTGTCTCGACCATCCGCCCATCGGGCGGCGGTGACATGTCCGGATTGAGCAGATCCTGTACCGGCGAGCCGACCGCCGACGCGATCCTGTCGCGCAACAGGGATGCGGCCGCGAGCAAGACCCAGTCGATGAAGTCGCGCTCCGCACGCTTCTCACGCCGGTTGTACCGGATCTCGGTCCGCTTGATGGCGCCTCGATACGCCTCCTCGGGGCGCCCGCGCTCATCGAGGAAGGGTGCGAGGGCCTGCTCCAGCTCGTCTTTCAGGCCCTTCCTGTAGGAGGCTGCGGCCTCGAGGACGGTCGTGGCCGCGTCGAGCGCGCCACCGGGTCCGGCCTCGACCGCTTCGAGGGCGCGCGCGGCGGCGTCGCGGAACGCCAAGCCGTCGGGCGAGGTAGCCAGCCGCCGCGCGCGCCCGAGGTTCCCTCCGGTGAGCCTCGCGGCCAGCCTTGCCTTGACACCGTCCACCCCTTCGGCGACCAGAGCATCGACCACGAAGCTCTCGGAGAGGGCCGTGAACGTGACCACGTGGCACCGGCTCCACACGGTCGGCGGCAATTCATGGGCCCGAGCCGACAGCAGCAGGAAAACGGCGTCGGCCGGCGGTTCTTCGAGGACCTTCAGCACCGTGTCGGCAGCCGCCGGCGACAGCCGGTCCGCCTCGCGGATCAGGAACACCTTCCGCCCCGGCTCGGGGGCGGTGCGGAACGCAGGTTGCCAAACCTCCTCCCTGATGGTGTCGACGTGGATGTCGCGGCCTTCCGGTTCGATGACGAACTCGTTCGGATGGTGGTCCGCCGCGGCCAGCCGGCAGTCCCGGCACACCCCGCATCCCCCCGAGTGGCAGAGCAGGGCGGCGACGAAGGCTCTGGCGGCGATGGACTTGCCCGAGCCCTCGGGTCCAGCCAGGACGTACGCGTGATGCGGCCGGGCGGCAGCCCCGACGAGGAACGCCACGGCCGCGTCCTGGCCCGCCACCTGATCCCAGACGCTCATCCTCCTCGGGAGGGTAGCGTCCCGCACCGACGGACTACCCGCCCGATCCGTCGTCCCTGTCCCTGAGGACCCTGTCCAGGGCTTCCTTCACCGTGTCGAATACGTTGCCGGGTTCTCGGTCGGCGTCCACGACCACGAACCGCTCGGGGTGCTCCTCGGCGATCTTGAGGTACGCGTCGGCGACCTTCGCGAGGAAGGCGACCCCTTCCTGTTCCATCCGGTCGGCAGGGCCACCTCCCCGCTCCAAGCCTCGCTCCGGCTCCAGGTGAAGCAGGATGACCAGGTCGGGGAACAGCCCCTGCGTCGCCCACACGTTGAGAGAGAGAACGTCCGACTCGCCCAGTCCCCTGGCCCACCCCTGGTACGCGAGCGAGGAATCAACGTATCTATCGCATATCACGACCTTCCCCTCGGCGAGGGCAGGCCTGATCGTGTGGGAAACCGTCTGCGCCCGGGACGCCGCGAACAGCAAGGCTTCCGCCCGCGCATCCAGCTTGCCGGTCCCCGGGTCCAGCAGCACCTCACGGATCTGCTCGCCCACGGCGGTCCCTCCCGGCTCGCGTGTCACCAGCACGTCGAGGCCCAGCGACCGTAGGTACTCCTCCGCCATCGCGATCTGCGTACCTTTGCCTGAGCCTTCCACGCCTTCGAATGCGACGAAGAGGCCGGTCGCCGGTGGACGTTTGAGCTTGGGCACGAGTGTCAACGGGACGGGTCGGGAAAGACGGTAGCGCTTGAGGAGACGCCATGTGTTGAGGCCGGCTGCGATGACGATGGCGCCGGCCAACGCCAGAGCCAAGCGGGCTCCGGAGAGGTCGAACCGCTGGCCGCCTATGTAGAAGTCCCCGCCCTCGATCAGGAGCTTGACCAGTCTCTCGAAGACCTCGGCGAAGGCAGGGAAGAGGGTGAGAGATAGGAACAAGAACATCCTGGAGAGCGTGGTCAGCGCCCCAAAGGTTCTGCCTCGGAACTCGTCTGCGACGTTCTCCTGGAGCAGCGTATACCCGCTGACCCAGGCCAGGCCGCAGAACGCCCCCAGCCAGACGGTGACGACCGAGGTAAGCGCCAGGTTGGGCATAGCGGCCAGGACGAACAGCGTTCCGGCCGCCGACATGAGCGACCAGGTGAACACGCTCTCCCGCTCGATGGCCCGCGCGGCGACGTTGGAGGCGCTCATCCCGAGGCCCATCCCCACGCCGAAGGCGGTCACGACGATGCCCCATCCGGCCTCGCCTGCGTGGATCGTGTACCGGACGAAGAGAGGTGCGATCGCCAGCACTGCGCCCACGGCCCCGAAAGCGAAGACGATGCCGCCCGTCATCGCAGACGACAGCGAGTTCTCCCGCAGGAACCGGATGCCATCCACGGCATCCCGCCAGACCCTCGAGAGGTCGAACCTCGCTCCCCCGTTCGAGTTGGAGCCCCGGATCGGAACCCCCGTCAGCATCAGCGCCGAGAAGACGAACGTGCCTGCGTCCAGGAACAGCGCGAGCGACTCCGGCTGCGCCCCCAGCGCGGGAACACGCTCGGCCATCCAGTCAGAGACCGAGACGATGATGGTGAAGACGATGCCGCCCAGAGGAAGCGTTCCGTAGGTACTGACCAGGCCGAGCGAGTTGGCGTTGGCGAGCTGGCGGCGCGGGACCAACCTGGGCAAGGAGGCGTCGCGCGCGGGACCCCAAAGGAGCGACAGGCACTCGATCGCGAACGACAGCAGATAGATCGTCCACAGCTCGCGGAAGAACACCATCGAGACGTACATCGCGCCCCGGGCCAGATCGGCGCCGATCATCAGCCGCTTGCGGTCCAGGCGATCCACCAACACGCCCACGATCGGCCCGAACAGGAAGGCCGGGAGAGATCTCGCGATCATGACCCCCGAGATCGCGATCGCCGCGTTCCCGCCGCCGATCCTGGCCACGATGGAGGTCACAGCCACGAAACCGACCCAATCCCCCAGGGACGAGACGGACATGGCCGCCAGCAGGCGCGCGAAGGGTCCCTGGGTGAGGAGATCCTTGAACGTGGCCGAGCGGGTGCCGCGTAGCGCGGCCACCTCGTCGGCTATCGAGCCCATCAAGCGTCCTCAGAGGCGTCGGCCCGGGCGGCCGCCTTCTTCCCGGAGGCGGGCTTCTTGCGGGCGGCCGCCTTCTTCACGCCGGCGCGCTTCTTCGCCGGGGACTTCTTCTTGCGGGCGGCCGCCCGGGCCGCCTTCGCCTCTGCCTTCAGGCGCCTCGCCTCCGCCTCCTTCTCCACGTCACCGGACTTCGTGACGCTGAACGACTCGTCCAGCTCGGCCCCGCACTTCCAGCAGCGGATCGACTTGGGCCTCCGCAGGAGCAGGCCCCCGCAATCGGGGCAGGGCTTGTCCTTGATGGGGGGGTTGTTCACCGCGCCATCGCACGCTGGGTAGCGGTCGCAACCGTAGAACATGCCGAACCTGGTTCGCTTCTCGACCAGCTCTCCCATCCCGCACTGGGGGCATGCCACCCCTGTGGACTTCGGAGGCTCCTTCTTGATGTAACGGCACTCCGGGTAGCCACTGCAGCCGACGAACGGCCCGTACCGCCCGAAGCGACGCTGGAGCTGCTTGCCGCACTCCGGACAGGTCTCGTCCAGCAGTTCGGGCTCCGGACGTTCGGAGCCGTCCATATTCCTGATGTACTTGCAGCCGCCTTCCTCATCGGCGAACCGGCTGCAGCCCACGAAGAATCCGAACCTGCCGAGTCGCTTCTGAAGTCGCCCTGGCGGTGTCCTGCCCTCCTCCTCGCAACGCGGGCAGGTCTCGTCCAGTTCGACGACGTGACGCTCCCACTTCTCGTCCGCGCGATCGAGGTTCTCCTTGAAAGGCGTGTAGAACTCCGTAAGGACCTGAACACGGTCGAGGCGGCCTTCGGCGATCTGGTCCAGCTCCTCCTCCATCTCGGCCGTGAAGTTCACGTCCACGATCTCGGAGAAGTGGTCAATCAGGCCGTCCGTCACGACGATGCCGACGTCCTCGGGACGGAACCGGCGATCCTCCAGCCGGACGTATCGGCGGTCCTGGAGCGTCGAGAGGATCGATGCGTAGGTCGAAGGCCTTCCGATGCCCAACTCCTCCAGCGCCTTCACCAAGCTGGCTTCGGAATAGCGTGGTGGAGGCTGCGTGAAGTGCTGGTCGGGCAACACCTCCAGCATCCGCAGGTCCTGGCCGGCCGCCAGCTCGGGGAGCCGGGCCTCCTCGTCCTCGTCCGGGCCCTCGTCGCGGCCCTCCTGGTAGACACGGATGAAGCCGTCGAACACCAGGGTCTGGCCCGTGGCACGCAGCCCGTATCGCACTTCACCGTCGAGCGCCTGGATGTCGATCCCAACCTGATCGAAGAGAGCCTCGGCCATCTGCGTGGCCACGGTGCGTTTCCAGATAATGTCGTAGAGGCGCAGCTGGTCGCGATCCAAAGCGCTCGAGACACGCGCGGGCGTACGGAACACGCTGGTGGGCCTGATCGCCTCGTGCGCCTCCTGGGCGCTGCGCGACCGGGTCTTGTAGCGGCGAGCCTCCTTCAGGGTGTACAGCTCTCCGTAGTCGTCCTTGACCAGTTCGGCGATCTCGCGCAGCGCCGTCTCGGCGACGTTGACCGAGTCGGTCCGCATATACGTGATCAAACCGACGCTGCCTTCTCCGGGGAGCTCGATCCCCTCGTACAGGCGTTGAGCGACCTGCATGGTCTTGCGCGCGCCGAAGCCGAGCTTGCGAGCGGCCTCCTGCTGCAGGGTGGAGGTGGTGAACGGGGGGGCCGGCGAGCGCTTCCGTTGCTTCTTCTCGACCTTTTGGACCGTGTACGCGGCCCTCCGAAGGCGCTCTGCGTGCACGGAAACGTCTGCCTCGGTCGCGAGCAGGATCCCTGCCTTGTCGGGTGCGGTCGCGACCTTGCCCTCCGGCAGTTCGCTCAGGCGCGCGAGGAAGGCGGACGGCTCGGCATCGGGCGTGAGCCGCACGTCCACGCTCCAGTACTCCACCGGCACGAAGGCCTCGATCTCGCGCTCCCGTTCGACGATCAACCGCAGAGCGGGCGACTGGACCCTGCCTGCCGAGAGGCCCGGGCGAACCTTGCGCCAGAGGATGGGTGAGATGCCGAAGCCCACGAGTTTGTCGAGGATACGACGCGCCCGCTGAGCCTCGACCAGCTGCATGTCTATCGCACGTGGACGCTGGAACGCGTCCAGGATGGCATCGCGGGTGATCTCGGTGAAAGTCACGCGTTTGGCGTCGGCCGGGGAGACCTTGAGGACCTCGGCCACATCGAACGCTATCGCCTCGCCCTCGCGGTCGAAGTCCGTGGCAAGGATCAGGCCGACCGACCCCTTGAACGCCCTCTTGAGGTCGGCGACGTTCTTCTTTGAGTCCTCGGTCACGATGAAGTGGGGCTCGAAGCCGTTCTCGATGTCCACACCGAGGCCATCGTGATCCCTCGACAGGTCACGGATATGGCCCACCGAAGCGCGCACGACGTACTCGCCGCCCAGGTACTTCTCGATCGTCTTCGCCTTCGCAGGCGACTCGACGACCACCAATGTCTTGCCCATATGGGTCCGAACCTTTACGCAGCGAGGGAAGGCCGTGTCAAACCCGGCCACTCGCCGGACGGTACCACCGAGCGTCTGGAGAGCCCGCAGGGCCGGGACGGCCAACGGCACGGAACCGCCACATCCCACTGCTACCCTTCGTCCGATCCCACACCCGTGGAGGACGTTTGCTGGCCCTGCTCGAGGACCTCGTAACCAACGCTATCGGCGATTACGGCCTGGTGGCGATCTTCGTCTTGATGCTGCTCGAGTCCGCCTGCATCCCCATACCGAGCGAGGTCACGATGCTCTTCGGCGGCGCGCTCACGGCGGCGGCCTTCGCCGGCGCGGGGAACGAGCTGGACTTCTGGGCGGTCGTGGCGGCGGGGACGCTTGGGAACCTGGTCGGTTCTTGGCTCGCCTACTGGGCGGGGGACTTCGGCGGAAGGCCGCTGATCGACCGTTTCGGGAGGTATCTGCTGATCCGTCCCCACGAGGTGGACAAGGCTCACGAGTGGTTCGAGAAGCGCGGAGAGCTGGCGGTGTTCGTTTCGAGGCTGCTGCCCGTGGTCCGGACGTTCATCTCGCTTCCGGCCGGCGTCGCGGAGATGTCCTTCTGGCGCTTCACGCTCTACACGGCGGCGGGGTGCCTGCCTTGGTGCCTCGCGCTCACCTGGCTGGGAGCCGAGCTGGGCGACCGCTGGCACCAGGTCGAGGATCTGCTCAGACCGGTCGCCTACCTGATCGCGGTCGCGATCGCCGTGGCCGCAGCGGTCGTGATCAGGCGACGCTGGCACCAGGTGCGAGACGAGTACGCGGCGCTGGACGCGGCGAAGGAAGGCTAGAGGTTGGCGACCATGGTCCAGGAGTCGCCGTCCTCGGCGACCTTCTCGAACCCGGCACGCTGGTACATCATCCGTGACCTGTTGTGCACGGCAACGGAAAGCGAGAGGGCCTGATAGCCCTCTTCCCTGGCCTGAACCATCCCCGAACGCAGCAGCGCCTCGCCTATCCCTTTCCGCCGGTGAAGCGGCACCACGGCTATGGACAGCTCGGGGATCTTGTCATCCACGAACCCGTAGCCGCGCGCGTCCGAGGAGAAGAGGCGGTACCACGCCGCCCCGACCGGTTCGCCTTCGATCTCCGCGATAACCCCGCCGTCGCCGGGCCGGCCCCAGTCCTCGTGGTATCGGACAAGCATGGGATCGGCGAGCACCTCCTCTATGGGCTCACGCGGCCAATCGGGGTTCCACCGGGCGGCCTCGTAGAGCATCGTCTTCAAGAAGTTGACGTCTTCCTTGGTGGCCGGTCGGATGTTCACTGTTCGCCTCCATCGGAGAAGGGTCCTCAGACCCTAGCGCAGCCGGTGCGCGTTGGGTGTCAAACTGCAGCCGTCTCCCTCGTTGACTCGATCTCCGGGTCTCGCAGGTGGAACGGCACGCTCGTCACGACCACGCCGGGTTCGAACAGAAGCATCCGCTTGATGAACAGCCCTGTCTGGTTGTGGAGCAGGTTCTCCCACCAGTGCCGGGGCACGATCTCGGGGAGGACCACCGTGACCACAGTTCCGCTGCGGGAAGTGTGGCGACGCACTTCGCGGAGCAGCGGCTCGCCGATCTCGCGGAACGCAGCCTCGACCATCACGAGGGGAACGTCCAGCTCCCGGATGTGCCAGTCGTCCACGAGTCCCACGGAGTCCTCTGGGTCCATGACCATGTACAGAGCCTCGATCTCCGTCGGATTGAGCGACTTCGCGTACACCAGAGCCCGGACCGCAGCATCGTGGACGGCTGAGACGGGGACCAGGACGACGCTGCGGGCGGGGGCCAGCGGCCACGCGCAGGCGGCCCCCCCCACCCCCAAAAATGGAGCGACACGG
>CAZHRY010000024.1:0-26172 GCA_964535065.1 uncultured Actinomycetes bacterium | reverse complement strand
AGAGCTTCTGGAACACCCAGGTCACGTACGACATCAGGTTGATCGGGTCGTTCCAGACGATGACGACCCAGGGGACGTCTTCGGTGACGTCCTGGCCGGTATCGGGTCTGCCGATCTCTACCGGTGCCGTGCTCATCGTGCCTTCGAGGGGCGGAACCGGCGTCTCACCCTCCGCATCCCCCAACGGTACAGGGGCGGCGTCAGGACCCGGAACGCCTGGAGCGGCGACACCCACCGTGGGATCGAGTATTCGGGAGCTATGCCTTCACGAACCACCTTCACGACCGCCTCGGCTACCCGCTCTGCCTTCATCACGAACCGTTTGTTGGTGCCGGTCTGGGGGAAGCCCTCCGTTGAGACGAAGGCGGGGTTCACCGACGTCACCGAAACGCCGTCGGTCTCCACCTCGTAGTTGAGGGCCTCGCTGAAGGCCACGACCGCGTGTTTGGTGGCCGAGTAGACGGCCGCGCCAGGAGGGGCGAAGCGGCCGGCCAGCGAGGCGATGTTGACGATGTGGCCGTGGCCGCGACTGCGCATGCCCGGGAGGAAGGCGTGAGCGCCATGCATGACCCCCAACACGTTGACCCGGACGATCCTCTCGATCTGCTCGGACGTCAGGCCGACGAAGTCGCCGCCGCCGGGAACGCCTGCGTTGTTGACCAGGACGTCTGCGGGGCCGTAGACCTCCTTGACCCAACCTGGCAGGCGCTCGAGCTGTGCGGGGTCGGTGACGTCGCACTTCATGGCCAGTGCGGTCCCGCCCGCCCGCTCGATCCGCTCGGCCAGCTCTTCCAGCCGGTCCAGCCTGCGTGCTGCGAGCACGACCTTGGCCCCTCGCCGGGCGAACGCCACGGCGATCGCCTCGCCGATACCCGACGATGCGCCGGTGACCACGACCACACGCCCGCGCAGTTCCACCTCGCCTCCCCTAAGCTGGCCGACCGATGACCCCCGACGTTATCGAAGCCCACGTCAGGCGTCTGCCGCCGGTGGACGAGCGATGGACGCCGCGGCCGCTTAGCCGGGCGGAGCTGGAGCGTGGCCTGCTCTCGGGGATGGTGGCAGGCTGGGCTTCGCACCCCCTCGACAACGTGCGGGGCAACATCCAGATGCTCCTGGACCACGACCCCGACAAGGAGTTGGGGATGCGAGGTCTCCAGGATGGCATGAGCCTGGAGCGCGTACTTGGGCTTGTCGAGGAGGCAACCGGTGCAGCGATCGACCGTGAGGCCCGCCACGGTCCGGTAGACATCAGGCCCGGCCCCATCGTCGATTCGTGCCTGGCTGCAGGGGAGCGGCTGGCCGATGCGTGCCGGCGCGGCGAGTCGGTCGTCCTGGCGACCGGCCACCCCGTGGGTCTCGCGCATCTGTATCACGAGCTGGCCGCGTTCCTCTCCCGTAGCGGTGCTGAGGTGGTCGTGCCAGCCGACGGCGCCTCGTGGCGCGAGCAGGGACTCGACCACGACTGGCACGTCGCCTACTGGGACGGCGTGGCCTTCCTCACCGACGGAAGCGAACCGCGCCACACGCACTGGCCGTACGCGATGCACCGGATACTCGACGCGAGCCGGCCGGACCTGGTGTTCGCCGACCACGGGTTCGCGGGGGCGGCGATCGAGGCAGGCGTCGAGACGATCTCGATAGCGGACGTCAACGACACGGCGCTCCTGGTGGCCAAAGCGAAGGGCAGGACCGAGCACGTCCTGGTCTTCGACGACCATGTCGAACCGGACGACTACTGGCCGGTCTTCCTCGCGCTGACATCGCCGCTGGTCCCTGGCCTCCCGTAAGCCCTTGCGCCGCAGTGACCCCCTGGACGGGACACCGCCCTGGCGCATACCATCGCCCGGCATTGTTGAAACCATCCTTCACCGAGGCTCGGCTGTTGACCGTGAACGAGGTCGCTGACTTGTTGCGCGTATCCCGGATGACCGTCTATCGCTTGATCAAGGAAGGCCAGATGTCCGCTCTTCGCGTCGGCAGGAGCTACCGGCTCCGAGAGGACGACGTCGACGACTACCTGAGCCAGCGCTACACGCAGGCGGGCTAGGCCCGCGTTCACAGCCGACCCTCCGTGGAGACGGAGGGCCATATGAACGAGCACGAACAGCTCGTCGATAGGGCGGCACGGCACGCGCGGACCGTGATGTTCATCGGCGGGATGGACGCAGGCAAGAGCACGCTGGCGCGAGCCACGGCGGCGTACGCGCTGAAGGTGGGCCGAACCGTCGCATACCTGGACGCCGACGTCGCGCAGAAGACCGTGGGTCCTCCCGCCACGGTCGGCCTGAAGCACATCCGCGAGCCGGACGACCTGATCCTGGAGCGGATGGCGGATGCCGATGCGCTGGGCTTCGTCGGTTCGACCTCTCCGACCGACCACCTCGTGCCTCTGGTGGGCGCCCTGCAGCGGCTGCGCCAGCGGGCGAGAGCCGAAGGCGCGGACCTCGTGATCGTGGACACGGGCGGGGAGGTCTCCGGGATCCGTGGCCAGCTCGTCAAGTACTACAAAGTGGACATGCTCGAGCCCGACCTGGTCGTGGGCCTTCAACGTGGTGAGGAGCTGGAGCCGATCCTGGGTGTGGTGGACCGGTTCTTCGGCGTCGAGACGATCTCGGCTCCGATCCATCCCAGCGTCGTGCCCACGAGCGTGGAGCAGCGGATCGAACAGCGGGAGCACATGATGTCCCGGTACTTCCAGGGCGCGCCGCTGCAACGGTTCCGGGTCAAGCCCACGGTTTTCATGCCTACCCTCCCGCCCCTGTTCGACCTGCAGAGCCTGGACCGGCTCCTGGTAGGACTCTCTGACGGGGTCGGCGGCTTCACGGGGCTGGGATACCTCGAGCACGTCGCCGCGGACGGGGGCTTGCGGCTGATATCTCCGGTGGCAGAGCCCCCGAAAGCCCTTAGACTGGGGTCCGTTCGCCTGGAGGATGGCTACCGCGCCAAGCGAGTGGACCTCCGGACCCTCTTCGGAACCGAGTGAAAGGCTGGAAGCTTGCCGTCGCTGATCAAGAAGCGCCGCAAGAAGATGCGCAAGAAGAAGCACAAGAAGCTGCTCAAGCGCACGCGGCACCAGCGCATGAAGCTGGGCAAGTAGCCGGGAGGTCGTCCGTGGGCGAACCGATCCGCCCGATGGTGCGGGCGGCGGTCCTGGTGGCCGCCGCGGTGGTTGCCTCGACCTGCTCTGCCAAGGAGCAGATCCGGAGCGAGGCGCTGGCCGCATCTTCTCCGGTCACGTTCGAGTCTTCCGACGGCGTGAAGCTGTCGGGCAGGATCTTCGGGTCGGAGGGCGCCGCAGCCGGGGTCGTCCTCGCCCACATGTTGCCTGCCGACCAGGTGCCCTGGTTCGATACCGCCGCGGAGCTGGGTGCGCGCGGCTACCGGGCTCTGACGTTCAACTTCCGCGGGTATTGCCCCGGTGGCGATGCGGGATGTTCGGAAGGGGACAAGCAGATCGAGGGGGCCCAGGCGGACCTCGAAGGAGCCGTCGCCTTCCTGCGTTCGCAGGGTGTGACGCGACTGGCTCTGGTGGGGGCGAGCATGGGGGGCACGGCGGCGCTGCGGGTCGCGGCTGCTGAAGGGACCGAGGTGGAGGCGGTGATCACGTTGTCCGCTCCGCAGTCGATCGACGGCCTATCGGCGGGCCCAGATGTTATGGCCGGCGTCTCGGCGGCGAAGCTCTTCATCGCCGGCACGGGGGATCCGACCGCCGCCCAGGCGGCGGAGGCGTTCTATAACGCGAGCATCCAGCCGAAGCGCTACGAGATCGTGACCTCGGACGATCACGGGACCGATCTGCTGGACGGCAACCAGGGTGCGCGCGTTCGCGAGCTGATCTACGCGTGGCTCGGTCAGTACCTGACGACCTAGGAGGTCGGCGTCACGGTTGCGGGGTACGGGGTGCCGCTGACCGGGCCGGGGTAGGGCGTGGCGGGAGGGGTCTGGTTCGCCTGAACGATCGCCACCACTACGATCAGGATAGCCAGGATGATCAACGTTGTCGCGGTGACTGGTCTCATGAGGGTTCGAGGCTAGCAAGGGGGGAGCGGACATGGACGAGGAACATCCGATCTCACCGCAGGAGATCGGACATGTCGTGTTGAGGGTGAGGGACCTGGACAGGTCGGCCGCCTTCTACGAGATGCTCGGGTTCCGCGAGGTAGGGAGGATCGGCGACGCGATGGCCTTCTTCACCGCCACCGGCGCGAACCATCACGAACTGGCCTTGCAGGCCGTCGGGCCTGAAGCTCCGCAACCGACGCCTCGTCACGTGGGCCTGTACCACGTCGCCATCCGGCTGCCCTCGGACGCCCATGTGCGCAGGGCGTATCACGTGCTCGCCGGTGCAGGGGCCCACATCACGGGGTCTAGCGACCATGGCGTGTCGCACAGCCTCTACATCACCGACCCCGACGGGATCGAGTTGGAGCTGTACGCAGACGTGCCGGGATGGGAGGACTCGAACGAACGTGTGGCAACCATCCGGCCGTGGGATCCGCGGTAGCCGGCCCCGGGGCTCAGGCTCTACGGAGCCGCGCCGCCGTGCTCTCGCGCATCCTGACCAGGACCTCACGCAGGCGGCGCGGCTCCGTAAGGTACTTCCGCAGGTCCACCTCGAGCGAGACCGTGCCCGAGTAGTTGAGGGCCAGGTCGTCGAGGAACTCGTTCAGGGCCAGAACGCCGTCGCCGGGCGGCAGGTGCGAGTCCCAGCCCCGCCCTGCGTTGTCTGACAGGTGCACGTGCTTGAGCCGCTCGCCGAACCGGCGCCTGACTTGCAGGAGGTCGTGCCTGGCCACGGCCGCATGGCTGGTGTCCAGGACCAGATGGGGGATGCCGTCCAGCTCGTCCAGGTCCTGGTTCGCGTGGAACATCAGGGGGCGGGAGCCGATGTGCACGGGGAACATGTTCTCGATGGCCACCGTGACGCCCGTCGTGTCCTCGAGCTTGGGGAGGTCCTCCAGGAGCCAGCGCCGGTAGCCTCTCTGCCACCTGTATGGCGGGTGCATCACCACGAGGGGCACCTCGGCTTGCTCGGCCACCCGGATCGCACGGTCGATCTTCCCGATGGGGTCCGTTCCCCACACCCTGCGGGTGACCAGGAGCGCCGGAGCGTGAAGGGCGCCTATCCTCAAGCCGTGCTCGGCTGCCAGCTTCCGCATCCGCTCGGGATCCTGGCTGGCGGGGTCCTTCGTGACCATGACCTCCACGCCGTCGTACCCGCACTCGGCCACCAGGGCGAAGGTGTCGGCGAGCGGGCGCGCGAAGAAGGCGGCCGTGGAGAAGAGCAGGTCCGGGGAAGCCATCTCGCAAAGGCTAGCGCCGAAGGGCCATGCGATGCACCGGGCCGAAGGCCCCGTATGCTGTGAGTATGTGGCTTTTCCCTTCCGTGGCCGCGCTCGTCGCCCTGGTCTTCGCAACGCTCCTGGGGCGGCAGTACTCGCAGAAGCGCCGGCCCTACCAACTGGTTTGGGTGATCGCGCTGGCCATGTATGCGGTGGCATCGCTGGCCCTTGCGTTGGGAGCAGCGGGTGAGTGGACCAGGGGAGGGTTCCAGGTCTACTGGGCCCTTGGGGCGGTCTTGAACGTCCCATTCCTCGCCGCGGGCGAGGTCCTGTTGCTGTTCCGCAGGGGATGGGTGCTGTGGGCCTGCGTGATCGCTTTGGTGTTCGTGTCCGCCTACACCACGGCCGTCCTGCGCGACTCGACGATGTCCACCCAGGCTCTCTCGGAGCAGCTTCCGTCGGGCAAGGAGGTGTTCGGCGACGGCACGCCGGCGCACAGGCTGGCGCAGCTCGTCTCGTATCCCGCCTACTTCCTCCTTCTTGCCGGCACCCTCTGGTCGGCCTGGAGGATGCGCGGACGCCCGGAACTGAAGGACCGCTTCGTCGGGACGCTTCTGATCGCCGTGGGCGCGACCATCGTGGCCGGCGGCGCGGCGTTCGCAGCCTACGGAGTCCTTGCGGGCTTCACGGCGACGTTGGCTGCCGGCATCTCGCTGATGTTCTGGGGCTTCCTGCGCGCGTCGCGCCACGCTGTGGCGGTGGCTCCGGCGACCGCACAGCCGGCTCCGGGCTGAGTCGCGAGCCGGGCGCCCGCCATCTGCGCAGGACGGCCGCCGACAGATGACGCTAGGCAGCCTCCGGCCAGGCCGGCTCGCCGGGGATCGAGGGTTCCGAGCCGGTCGGCTCCACGGTCACCGCCACGTGGTCGTAGGTCGTGGCGTCCACGTCGATCTGGATCACCACGAGACCTTCGGGTGAGGGGAGGAAGTCCCCCAGGTGATCGGCGCCGGCACCAGACACCGCCCAGAGCCTGTAGACCATGCCCGGGGGCGGCTGCGGGACCGCCGTCCCGTACAGGAAGAACGTCTCGACTCCGGGTGCGGCGACCTCGGTGACCGGTCCCATCTGGACCGTGTGGGCATCGTCCCGAAGAGCGAAGTCCAGGGCCTGCTGGATGTCGGCTAGCCGCTGCACCGAGGCGCCGTCGCCGTCCCTGGAGACCAGCACCCCACCGCCGGCAAGGATAAGGACGAGTCCCGCCGCGACCGCGGCTGCCCAGGGCAGGCGGCGGCGCCCCCGGGGCTCCAGCTGCCTGCGGAGCCTGGGCAGGAGCGTCTCCGGGGGCGCCGCCGCCGGGGCGTCGAGCGCCAGATCGGATGCCACCGCGCCGAAGGCCTCCAGCGTGGCCCGGCAGCTCGGGCAGCCCGGGACGTGCCGGGTCAGCAGGCGGTCCGCCTCCGCCGCATCCGGCCCGCTCAGGCTGCGCAGCGCGTAACCGGCCAGCAGCTCTTCGATCGCCTCGTGATCGGTCACCCTGCCTCCTCGAGGGCCACTCGCATCTTCCGCATGGCGGCCAGCGTTCTGGTCTTGACGGTGCCGAGCGGTATCCCCAGCTCTTCGGCTATCTGCGTCTGGGTCTTCGCGCCGAAGTAGGCCATCTCCAACACCTGCCTCTGTTCTGGCGGAAGCCCGCCGAGCGCCTCGCGGACCTGCTTCCGGCGGCCCGCGAGATAGGCATCCTCGGTGACCGCCTCCGCAGGGTCTTCGCTCGTCGAAGGCTCGAGGTTTGCCGCCTTCTCGGACCTGATCCTCAGCCTCTCCTCGCGCCGGACGGTGTCCACGCCCCGATGGTGAACCAGCGCAAGGAAGAACGACCGGAACCGTCCTCGGGCCGGGTCGAAGGCCTCGGGAGCTCGCCAGAGGGCCAGGAAGGCTTCGTGAACGACCTCCTGGGCCAGCATCGGCCTGCCGGTGAGACGCAGCGCCAGCGCGTAGGCGGGTCCCGAGTAGCGACCGTAGAGACGTTCGAAGGCGGCCCGGTCGCCGCTCGCCATCCGGCGGTGCAACTCCAGGTCGTCCAGGTCTGGGTCCAGGTCGCCGCGCATCGGGCCGTATCCTCCCAGAGCTGTAGCATCGCCTGACATGCGGAGCGTCGTCCTGTACTCGCGACCCGGATGCGTTCTGTGCGATGAGGCGCGGGAGGTCATCCTGCGGGTCCAGCGCGAGCACCCCTTCGATCTCATCGAACTGGACATCGAGACAGACGACACCCTGCTCCGCGACTACTCCCTGCGGATCCCGGTCGTCACGGTGGACGGCGAAGAAGCCTTCGAGGTCTCGGTTCCCGCGGAAGGCCTCGCGGAGCTTGTGCGGATGTGAAAGGCGATGGGCGGGGCGGGTAGTCTGAGCGCCGGTGAGAGCCCGCTCCATACCCGAGGCGACGGTCGATCGCCTGCCCCTGTACCTGCGGTCGCTCGTCGATCTGGCTGCTGCTGGAGAGGGCACGGTGTCATCGGACGATCTCGCCGAGGCGGCCGGCGTCACGTCGGCCAAGGTCCGTAAGGACCTGTCTTACCTGGGCTCGTACGGAACGAGGGGCGTCGGTTACGACATCGCGTACCTGATCCACCAGATCCGCCGCAGACTGGGGCTCACCCAGCACTGGAACCTGGTGATCGCCGGCATAGGGAACCTGGGCCAGGCGCTCGCCAACTACCGCGGTTTCGCCGAGCGGGGGTTCGAGGTGGGCGCTCTGGTCGATTCCGACCCCGCCAAGGTGGGCCAGCGCATCGGGGACCTGACCATCGAGCCGGTCGAGGACCTGCCCGCTCTCGTCCGTGACCGCGGGATCGCCATCGGCGTCATAGCTACGCCCGCCTCGGCCGTACAGGACGTCGCCGACCTGATGGTCTCGGCAGGCATCCGCTCGATCCTGAACTTCGCGCCCGCCGTGGTGAACGTGCCGGCGGGGGTCACGCTGCGCAAGGTGGATCTGGCGATAGAGCTACAGATCCTGGCCTACCACGAGCAGCGCAAGGCCGTGCTGGATGACGTGCGCCAGATCAGCGCGCGATCGTCTTCCAGATGACCAGGGAGACGACTAGGAGCATCGCCACCAGCAGCATGAACTGGACGGATCCCTGCTCTAGAAGTGGGACCTCGAAACCGAGCATCGTGCCTTGGCTCCTTCTCCTAGTTGGGCCCGAACCAAGGGGGAGCTCCCCCTCCGGTCAGGAACTGCCTGCGCTTGCGCTCGGCCCGGTCCAGGAGCGGCAGGTGCACCGCGAACAGCAGGACAGAACCGGCCAGGAACATGTACGAGTACTTGGGGACATCCCCGCCGTCGAAGTAGAGCGACAGGACGGTCCTGGGTCCGCCCCCGGCGTAGTGGGCCTCGATCACTGCCAGCTTCGTGCCGTCCGCCGCGGGGGCGAACGCGATCGTGTCCACTATGAACTGGGTCGGGGGGATCGCGGCCAGGTCTGATTCCTCGATGCCCAGCTCGTGGTTCGCCTCCTCGGCCAGGAAGGTCGTAGCAGCTCCGCCCGACGACTGGTAATCCGCCGCCATGGCGGGGTCGGACTCGCTGGGTGTGAACCAGGGCGCTCTAGGGAAGCTGTCGAACTCGGCGAACCTGCCATTGCCGGAAGGCTCCAAGCCTGCCTCTAGGACGGTCCATGCCGCGTCGGCACCTCGTGGCCCCAGGTTGGTCGGGGTCTCGGGCCCTTGCGACCAGAACCCGAACAACCACAGGGAGGACTGGATGATCATCCAACCCGAGAACGCGATCATCAGGACCAGGTAACCCATCCAACGCCCGAATATCGCCGAGAGCAGCACATAGACGCTGCCGACGAACAGGATGAAGCCCGCGATGGTCACGCCGGCGCCCTTCAACAGGACGCCGCACTCGATGTTGAAGCCGAGGCAGCTTGCGGTCTCCATCACGGCCTCTCCAAGACGACGCCCTGCTGCTTGGCGAGTTCGGCCGCTCGCTCCGCGGCCTCCTCGTTGATGCAGACGTTGTCCTCGAACGGGATGTTCTTGGAGCTCATGTCGACCAGGTAGATGACGATGTCGTTGATCTGCTGGTCGGTGAGAGCCCCGTCGTTGCGGATGCTCCACGTGGGCATACCGGAAGCTGGCCGGCCTTCGGCGATCACCTGGTAGATGTCCTCGATGCTCGCTATCGCGGCGTGAGCGGGGTTGCCCAGGTTGCCGGCGCAGATGTTCTGCAGGTTGGGAGGACTCGCATACCCGTTGCCGAACTGGATCACCCCGCCCTGAAGCTCGCTGCCGTGGCAGTTGACGCAGCCGACGCCGAGCTGGTTCTCCTCGGAGAACGGAAGCACGGCCTTCGCGCCGCGCGCAAGCGCGAGGGACTTCAGCTCTTCCTCCTGGGCGACGTTCCGGTCTGGCTCTAAGAGCCACTGAGCCGGGAACCACGCGACGAAGAAGACCAGGAGCACCACTCCCCAACCTTGGTAGCGATGAAGCAGGGGCGTCTCGAGAGCGGCATCCGAAGGGCCGGGGCGCATCGTGTAGGGCACTTCGGGGCCTTTGCCACGAGCGCGGTTGCGGGCGGCCAGGAGGATCGCGGACGCGATCAACAGGATCGCCCCAAGGGCGAGGATCGCGATCCCTGCGGTGTTGGTCTCTGCGAGCATCCGTCCTCCTACCCGGTAGCCACGCAGTAAGGGCCCTGTGGGGGCTGGCTGATGGTGTCGACGCCGCGCGGCGGGCCCAGGACCACCTGTCCGGTGTCAACGATGACCTGGTCACCCTCGATCGTGATGCGGAAACGGTCCATGCCGCGAGGTGCCGGGCCGAGCTTGTATTCGCCGGCCTGGTTGTACTTGGAGCCGTGGCAGGGACACTCGAACCACTTGGATGAACCGCAGAACGGCACTCGGCAGCCCAGGTGCACACACCGCTGGTAGAGAGCCATGACGCCCTCCGCAGTGGTCTGCATGGCCACGTAGTCCGCTTCCTCGTTCGTCTGGCCGTTCCAGGGCACGAGGTAGAAGCGTCCGGCTCCGTTGTAGACCTGGCCGTCGGCCTCGATCGCGGCCTTGATGTCGGAAAGCGCTCCGGCGGCGATCTTGGCGCCGAACCCGCCCTTGATGTTCGGCCACAGGAAGGCGACGGTGCCCCCGCCGAACTCCGCGCCGAAGACCAGCACGGAGGTGATGAGGGACCTGCGGAAGAAGTCACGCCGTGAAACGACTTCTACCGGCTTGGACGGAGTCGCGCCGGAGGTTCCCGGGACTGTGGCCGTGCGGGAGGCCCGGTTGGCGCGGAGGAACGAGAGCCCGAAGAAGATGGCAAATAGGTTGAACACGACCAGAACCACGATCACTGCAACGGTCCCGGTGGTGAGTGCGAGCGTGCTCACAGTTCGAAGAACACCCCCTGGGCCCACGGCCAGACCCAGTTGTAGCCCGGTCCGCGGAAGAATGAGCCCACGATCGTCAGCGTGGCGCCGAACATGAACATGATCGTGAACAGCGTTATGGCGACCTTGCGATCACCGGGCTTGTTGCTGGGGTTCCTGTCCACGTACGGAACCGCGGCGAGGCCGGCGAGCATGAACGTCGGGATCGAGATGCCCGCCACCATCGGGTGGAAGTACCGGAGAAGCTCCTGCAGCCCCAGGAAGTACCAGGGAGCCTTGGAGGGATTCGGCGTGAGGTTGGGGTTGGCCACCTCGCGGAGCGGCGCGTTGATGAAGGTGGAGAAGACCAGCATGCCAGCGAAGAGCACGAGCATGGCGATCATCTCCTCGATCAAGAAGTGAGGCCAAGTGTTCACGCGGTCGCCCTGCTCGCGCTCGACGCGCTGGATGCCTTCGGGCGGCACGAGCGCAAGCAGGCGGTGCTTGTCGGGCGCGCCCTTCTTGGGCGTGGGGATGTTTCCGGTCGGCAGCGGCGCCTCGCGGACGGGCATCGTGGCGGCGACGGCTGCAACCACGGGCGCAGCGGCAGCGGTTGCGGCTGGGGCGCTAGGTGCGGGCGCAGCCGCCGCAGCGGGCGCAGCCGCCGCAGCGGGCGCAGCCGCCGCAGGAGCCTTGGCGGGCCGCTCCTTGACCTCTTCGGGATGGGCTGCCCGGTAGGCCTTCACGGCAGCCGACCGAGCGCGGCCTTCCGCGACCCGCTGAGCGGTCCCCTTGGCCACCTCCTCGGCCAAGACCCGGTCGAAGGTTTCCTGGTCGAGCGGCGTGTCTTCCCTAGGCATCCGATCCGCTCCTTACAGGGGCCCCGATATGCCGCCGTCTTTGCGGATCCGCCAGAAGTGGACGGCCATGAACAGGACGGCTACGAACGGGAGGGCTATGACGTGCAGCACGTACCAGCGGAGAAGGGTCTCCGGTCCCACGACCGCGCCTCCGAGCAGTAGGAAGTTCGCCTGCTTGGCTATGAAGGGCGCGTAGTTGCCCAGCGACGTCCCCACGGTGACTGCCCAGATGGCCAATTGGTCCCAGGGAAGGAGATACCCGGTGAACGAAAGAAGGAGTGTGAGGAGCAGCAGGACCACGCCCACCACCCAGTTGAACTCGCGAGGCGGCTTGTAGGCGCCGGTGTAGAAGACCCGGGCCATGTGCAGGGTGACGGACAGCACCATCAGGTGCGCTCCCCAGCGGTGGAGGTTGCGCATCAGGTCTCCGAAGAAGACCGTCGTGCGGATAGTCTGCATGTCCGTGTAGGCCTGCCCACCACCGATGTCGGCCATCGGCCGGTAGAAGAACATCAGGTAGATGCCCGTCAGCGTCAGCAGGATGAACAGGAAGAAGGACAGGCCGCCCAGGCAGAACGTGTAGGTCAACTTCAGCCCGTGGCGCTTGACCTTGACCGGATGCAGGTGCCACAGGACGTTGTTCATGACCGCCAGCGCACGGTCGCGGGAGGTGTCCTTGTAGCCCTTCCGGTAGATCGAGCCCGGCCGGAAGATGGACTTCCAGACCTCGGAGTCCCGGAGCCGGTCGCCTACCTGACTCGGCGACGGGGGCTTGATCTTGGCCACCTATCTCTTCCCTTCCTACTCCGCGGCCGCCTGGGAGGCGGGAACCTCGGCCATCGTTCTCTTGCTGCTGCTGCCTTCGGGCAGTCGCGCATAGTACAGGGTGTCCGTCGGGCATCGGTCCACGCAGACCGAGCAGCGGGTACAGGCATTGTCGTCCACGACGAACACGGCGGTCGCGCCGGCCACCTCGGCATCGACGGATCCTTCCGCTGCGCCCGTGACGATGTCCGGAGACATCATCCAGATGCAGTTCCATGGGCAGACGTCCTCGCAGGCCCGGCACAGGATGCAGTTGTCGGGGTCGAGCATGAGGTGCTTAGGAGACTTGACCCCCTGGGCCAGCCACGCGACATCGACCGCCTCCACGACGTAGTCGTCGTGGATGTCTACCTCGGTCTTCGTGAAAGGCATCGGCCCCCCTACCGGTACCCGCCGGAAGGCCTCGACTCCCCGCCACCGCCGCGGAGCTTCTTGCGCCAGTCCTGCATCACCGACGCTAGCACGAGGACCGTGATTATGGGCCCGGTGCTCAGGCCCATGGCGATGGCGTCGCGGATCTGAAGCTTGGTCTGCAGGCTGGGGAACGGGAAGCTGTCGAAACCGAGGAAGCTGCCCGACTCGAACGGCTTCTTCAGGAACGCCTCCAGGTCGCTCGGCCCGCCCCAGCCCAGCTCCCCCTCGGCGAAGTACATCCAGAACGAAGGGATGATCCACGCCGCGATAAGCAGGAAGAAGCAGAGGGCCAGGGAGAAGAGGACGGCGTTGGTCCACGTCCACTCGAAGTCCTTGACGAACTCCTCCGTGCGGGCCTTGACGCCCTTGGATGTTCTGGTTGCTTCGACCTGGCTCATCCGTTCGTCCGTTCCGTGGCGGCCCGAATCATAGCAACGGAGGTAAGGCCCGCCCCTACACTGGGTGATGGACCCAGAGGCCCGACGGACATGATCGCCGACGTTTCCCAGGATCTTTCGCAGTGGTGGGCGCCCGCCCTGGCCTTCCTGGCCGGCGTGGTCTCGTTCGCGAGCCCTTGCGTGCTTCCGCTCGTGCCGGGGTACATCTCATTCGTGACGGGTGATACCGCCGGCCGGGAAAGGGCCCGCCTGGCGCCGATCATCTCGTTCATCGGTGGGTTCACGCTCGTGTTCACGCTGCTGGGGGCCTTCTCCTCGACCTTCGTGCAGCTCTTCAAGGGCCGCCCCGGGCAGATCGTGACGGGGGGCATCGTCGCGGTCCTGGGGGTGTTGATGATCGCCTACGGGCTCCAGCGCGGCCCCCTGGCCTTGTTCGCCGAGCGCAGGCCGCTGCTCCAGAAGGTGAAGCCGGGCCCGGCGGGCGCGGTGCCCCTCGGGATGGCTTTCGCGGCCGGCTGGACCCCGTGCATCGGGCCGGTGCTGGGCGGGATCCTCGCCCTGGCTGCGAACCAGAGCGCTGCGCGCGGAGCCTTCTTGCTGGTCTGCTACTCACTGGGCCTTGGCGTGCCCTTCCTGCTCGTGGGCGTGGGCGTGCAGAGACTGGTCGGGGCCCTGGGCTGGGTGAAGCGCCGCTACGCGGCCATCTCCCTCGTGTCGGGCGTGCTGCTCATCGTCATGGGCGTGCTGGTGATGACCGGCAGTTTCACGCGGCTGTTCGCTCCGCTCCAGTCCAGGTTCCCGGCGCTGCTGTGATGTCGAGGTTCACGATGCGCCAGTCGCTGGGCTTGGTCTGGCGAACGCTCCGGTCGATGCGGACGGCGCTGATCCTGCTGTTCCTGCTGGCGCTGGCCTCGGTGGGAGGGTCGCTGCTCCCGCAGGTTCCGAACACGCCCGACCGGGTCGCGCGCTACCTGGTGGATCACCCCTTCTGGGGCGACCTGTTCTGGCGGGCGGGCCTGTTCGACGTGTTCGGTTCGTGGTGGTTCGGCCTGATCGTGACTCTGCTGTTCGTGTCGCTCGTGGCGTGCCTGCTTCCGCGCACGCGTGCTCTGTACCGCGCGGTGCGCCAGCGCCCGGTCCAAGCGGCGGAACTCGATGCCCTCCCTCATCACGCGGTGCGCGTCGTTCGCGGGTCGCCGGACGACGTGCTGGGGGCGGCGAGCGCCGTGCTGCGCCGGCGGTTCTATCGCGTCGACGTCAAGGGCACGGCGCTCGCCGCCGAGAAGGGTTCGCTGCGAGAGGCCGGCAGCCTGCTCTTCCACTGGGCCCTCGTGCTGCTGTTGGCGGGCGTGATCGTGGGGAAGGGGACCGGGTACAGCGGGCGCGCGACCATAGTCGAGGGGCAGACCTGGGTTGACGCCCCCGCCAACTTCGACGGCACGCTTCGTGTAGGCCGCTGGGGTTCGGAGCACTCCGGCGTGGCGATCGAGCTGCTGGAGTTCCGCAACGACTTCCGAGAGAGCGGTGTTCCCATGGACTTCGTCTCCAGGGTCGAGCTGACCGGCTCCACCGGCTCACTGGCGACCGAGGTCCGCGTGAACGCGCCCGCGAGGTTCGAGGGCGTTCGCATCTTCCAGTACGGGTTCGGCTGGGCACCCGTCATCCGCGTGGAGCGCGACGGTGAGCCGCTCTTCGACGGTCCCGTGGTCATGGGGCAGGAGCCGGCGCCGGAAGGCGTGTCCCAGCTCGCGATGCCCTGGTTGGGCGTCGTGAAGCTCTCATCCGAGTCGCCCCAGGTTGCCGTCCGCCTCGAGCTCTGGCCCGACGGCAGAGCGTTCTTCGGCGACGGCACCACGCCCATGACCTCGGAGTTCGCCCCGGTGATGCGCTACGGCGTCTGGGAGGGAGAGCTGGGCGACCTCTCCCTAGGCTCCTTGGACACGACCCGGATGCGCGAGACGGGCTCGGGGATCGCGGCAGGCGACTGGGTCGTCGATCTGGATGGCTCTTGCGTCGTCTCGGGACCCAGGTCGGAAACCGCGCAGGTGTCACCGTCGATGTGCGACCGGGATGCGAGCCTCACCATGGGCTTCACGGACCTGCGGCGCTATTCGGTCCTTCAAGTGAGCAAGGACTCCGGGGTTCCGGTGGTCCTGGTGGCGGCTATCCTCCTGCTCCTCGGTCTCATGCCCGCCCTCTACACATCCCGGCGGAAGGTGTGGGTGCGCGCGGAGGCCGCCGAAGGGGGGACGGCCGTCGAGGTGGGAGGCTCCGCGCTGCAGCGGAAGGCGCAGTTCGAGATCGAGTTCGCGGCGCTGGTGGACGCCATCGCGGGGGGGACGCCGGATGGCTGAGTGGTCTCGCCGGCTCTTCGACGTCGCGCTGTTCGCGTACGTAGCCGCCATGGCGGCGTCGTTCGCCTTCCTGGCGTTCAAACGGAAGCCGCTCGCGACGGTCTCGACCGTCGCCGGCATCGGCGGGCTCGCGGCCAACCTCGCTTCGATCGTGACGCGCGGCGTCTCGGCCGGCCGTACCCCCTGGGGGAACATGTACGAGTACTCGTCCCTGCTCGCGGCGCTCGCGGTGCTCGTCTACCTGGCCGCGGTGGAGTCCCGGGCGCGGATCCGAACCCTCGGCGGCTTCGTCTACGCGTTCGTCGTCTTCACGATGGCCATGGCCGTCTCGTTCTTCTACGTGGGGCCGCAGGACCTGC
This sequence comes from uncultured Actinomycetes bacterium, assembly GCA_964535065.1. Lineage (GTDB taxonomy): Bacteria > Actinomycetota > UBA4738 > UBA4738 > HRBIN12 > AC-51. The sequence continues at coordinate 10,303 of CAZHRY010000024.1, read as the reverse complement.
TGCCCGCTCTCAACTCGTACTGGCGTCAGATCCACGTGACGTCGATGATCGCCGCCTCGTCGCTGCTGGGCATCGGGTGCGTGATCACGGTCCTCTTCCTCGCCAAAGCGAGGTCGGAGCGCGGCGCCGGCACGGGCGCCTTACCCGCAGCAGCGTCACTCGACCTCATGGCTTACCGGTTCATCGCTTTCGGATTCGCCATCTGGACCTTCGGCGTCCTGTGCGGGGCGATCTGGGCACAACAGGCGTGGGGTCGCTACTGGGGCTGGGACCCGAAGGAGACCTGGTCGTTCATCACCTGGGTGGTCTTCGCCGGATACCTGCATGCGCGCGCCACGAGCGGTTGGAAGGGGCGCCGGGCGGCCGTCGTCGCACTGGTCGGGGCCGTGTGCCTCCTCGTCACCTACTACGCCGTCAACCTTTGGATCTCCGGACTCCATTCCTACGCGAAGTAGTGCCCTTCGCGAAGTAGTGCGACCCGGAGGGCGGTGGTAGATTCCTCCGAGCCCGCGCCCAGAGGGGGCGTGAGACCGGAACGGGGGACCCGAGGAAAGTGCGAAGGCGCATCCTGTGGATGGGCGCAGCCGCGGCCATGGCGATCCTGTTCACGGCCTGCTCGGATCCCGACCTACCCCAGAACACGTTCGCTCCGGCGGGCCCCACGGCGCAGAAGCAGAAGGACCTGTTCATGCCCGTGCTCTGGGTCGCTACCGGCGTCTTCGTGATCGTCGAGGGGGGGATCCTGTTCCTGGCCCTGAAGTACCGGCATCGCAAGGACCGAGAGCAACTTCCGCCCCAGACCCATGGCAACACGAGACTGGAGGTCGGGTGGACCATCCTTCCCGCCGTCGTCCTGGCTTTCGTCATGGTTCCGACCGTGTCCCTTATCTGGGACCTGGCCGAGCGCCCATCCGACGCGATGCACGTGACGGTCAAGGGTTACCAGTGGTGGTGGGGGTTCGAGTACACGGACCCCGAGATGACCATCTCCTACGGGAGCCAGGGACCCATCGTGACCGCGGACACCCTCGTAGTCCCTGTCGGCAGGACGGTGGACCTTTCCCTGGAGGCCGCGGGTGGCCTGGTCGGGGGCGACGAGCCGGACCAAGTCGTCATCCACTCGTTCTGGTCCCCGCGGCTCTTCGGCAAGCAGGACGTCGTGCCCGGGCGGACCAACCACATAGTCTTCTCCGCGGACGAACCGGGCACGTACTGGGGCCAGTGCGCGGAGTTCTGCGGCCTCCAACACGCGCGGATGAAGTTCCGGATCGTGGCGCTGCCCGAGGCAGAGTGGCAGGCGTGGGTGGCCGGTCAGAAGTTGCCGGCCGCCACCCCGTCCGATCCCCTAGCCCAGAAAGGCATGGACCTATTCCTGAACGGCGTGTCCAGCGGTGGCCAGTGCATCGCCTGCCACGCCGTCGGCGGGACGGAAGCGACGAGCCCTGCGGGCCCTAACCTGACGCACTTCGCTGCGCCGCAGCACGAGTGCTTCGCCGGCTGCAACTGGGAGACGTCGGACCTTGCCGCCCTGGAGGAGTGGCTCCGCAACCCGACCGACGTGAAGTTGGGCTCGAAGATGCCCGACTACGACCTGACAGAAGAAGAGATAGACGCCCTAGTGGCGTACCTCACCTCACTCGTGTGAAGGGAGCTGGATGGCGAGCGTGAGCGTTCCGGTTGCCGGGGGACTTCGCCGGCCGGTTGCCACAACGGGGTTCTGGAGCTGGTTCACGACCGTGGACCACAAGAAGATCGGCCTCCTCTACGGCGTGTCCGCCTTCGTCTTCTTCCTGGTGGGAGGAACCGAGGCCTTGCTGATCCGCACGCAGCTCTACTCGCCCGACATGAACTTCCTCAACGCGCGGGTCTACAACGAGATGTTCACGATGCACGGTCTGACGATGGTGTTCCTGTTCGTCATGCCGATGTCGGCGGCCTTCTTCAACTACTTCATCCCCCTGATGATCGGGGCCCGTGACGTGGCCTTCCCGCGTCTGAACGCTTTCTCGTTCTGGGTCTTCATCATGGGAGGGCTGTTCCTATACTCGAGCTGGTTCCTGGGAGGCGCGCCCAACGGTGGATGGTTCGGATACGCGCCGAACTCGACCGGAGACCCGTCGCCCGGGATGACGTTCTACGCCCTGGGTCTGCTCATCACGGGGATCGCATCGACGGCGGGCGCGGTGAACCTGGCTGTGACCGTGATCAACATGCGCGCACCCGGCATGTCGCTGTTCCGCACGCCGGTCTTCGTGTGGATGGGGCTGGTGGTGCAGTTCCTGCTGATCTTCTCGCTGCCCATCATCACCGTGGCGCTGTTCCAGCTCCTGTTCGACCGCAGGTGGGACACGGCATTCTTCGATGTCGGCCGGGGAGGCGACCCCGTCCTTTGGCAGCATCTGTTCTGGCTGTTCGGCCATCCCGAGGTCTACATCCTGATCCTGCCCGCCTTCGGGATCATCTCCGAGATCCTTCCGGTGTTCAGCCGCAAGCCGCTGTTCGGGTACCAGTTCGTGATCTTCTCGGGCATCGCGATCGGCTTCATCGGGTTCGGCGTCTGGGCGCACCACATGTTCGCGTCGGGGCTCGGACCGGTTGCCAACACGGCTTTCGGCCTTTCGACGGCGATCATCGCGGTACCGACCGGGATCAAGATCTTCAACTGGATGGCGACGATGTACAAGGGCGACATCCGCTTCGCGACGCCGATGCTTTACTCGGTCGGCGCGGTGGCGATGTTCGTGATCGGCGGGCTGTCGGGCGTGACGCACGCGATCGTGCCCTCCGACTACCAGCAGACCGACACGTACTACATCGTGGCGCACTTCCACTACGTGCTGTTCGGGGGAGCGATATTCGCGCTCTTCGCGGGGATGTATTACTGGTGGCCCAAGATCTTCGGTCGCATGCTCGACGAGCGGATGGGCAAGATCCAGTTCTGGATCACCATCGTGGGCTTTAACCTGGCGTTCGGTCCCATGCATACCCTCGGGCTTCAGGGGATGATCCGGCGCTCCTACACCTACCCCGAGGGGCTGGGCCTGACTATGTGGAACCAGATGTCGACGGTGGGCGCCTACCTGATCTCGGTCGGGGTCCTGCTGTTCATGGCGAACGTCTGGCGCACGCGCCGCAAGCCGAGGGGTGTGCAGGAGGATCCTTGGGACGCGCGGACCCTGGAGTGGACTACCACGAGCCCGCCCCCCGAGCACAACTTCGACGAGATACCGGTCGTGCACTCGGTGGACGACTTCTGGCACCAGAAGTACGGGCCCGGCGACAGACCGGCGGCCGAGGCCCACGCGGAAGGGCACGGCATCCATCTACCGAGCCCTTCGTACTGGCCACTCGTGGCGGCGTTCGGGATCCCGATCATCGGGTACGGGGTGCTCTACTCCTGGTGGCTGCTGGGCGCCGGTGCGGTGGTCTTGCTGGTCGGTCTCTACGGCTGGGCTCTGGAGCCCTCGGTTGCGGAGGTTGACTAGATGGCGATGGAGATGACCCATGAGAACTCCCACACCAAGCTCGCCATCTGGCTGTTCCTGGCCTCGGAGTGTCTGCTCTTCGGAGCGCTGATCACCACCTACGTGCTCTATCGCGGCGCCAGCTTGGTGGGGCCGTATCCGGCGGACGTGTTCGACATCCCCTATACATCGGTGTCCTCGTTCGTGCTGGTCGCCAGCTCGCTGACGATGGTGCTCGCTCTGAATCAGGCGCAGCGCGGCGACATGGTGCGGATGCGGCTCTGGCTGCTCGCAACCGCGTTCCTGGGCATGACCTTCGTCGGCGGTCAGGTCTACGAGTTCACGGTCTTCTACAACGAGGGCCTGACCATCACGACGAACCTGTTCGGAACCACCTTCTACGTGCTAACCGGGTTCCACGGGGCGCACGTGACGGTGGGCGTGATGATGTTGCTTTCGCTGGTGGGGATGTCCTGGGCGGGGCGCCTCCCGGGCCCGTTCCCGGTCGAGATGGTCGGGCTCTACTGGCACTTCGTGGACATCGTCTGGATCGTGATCTTCACGATCGTGTACCTGATCCCCACGCCTTCGCCTGCCTGAGGAGACACGGATGCAAGAGACATCGGAACGCAGCACGACGGACCGCCACCGTCCTCACCCCAGCGCCCGCGAGTACGTGAGGATCGGCATCGTTCTGGCCGTGCTGACCGGATTCGAGGTGTGGCTCAGTTATTCGGGGCTTCAGGGAGGCTGGTTGATCGGGCTCCTCTTCGGCGCCTCGGCGCTGAAGCTCGCGCTGGTGGTGCTGTGGTTCATGCACCTGAAGTTCGACGACCCGCGCTATTCCCGGTTCTTCGTCACCGGGCTCGCGGGCGCGTTGACCCTCTACCTGATCGTGCTGATGACCTCCCGGGTGTTCCTGCGATGAGGCTTCCCGAGTGGCATGCGCACGTGGACGTCTGGGTCATCCTCGGCTCGGTGGTGGCTGCCTACCTGATCGCGTGCCGGGGGCGTGAGGCCCGCCGGTGGATGTTCCTGGGCGGTGCGGCTGTGCTCTGGGTGGCGTCGGACTGGCCAGTCCACGATCTATCCGAGGACTACCTGTACCTCATGCACATGGTTCAGCACATGCTGTTCACGCTGATCGCCGCCCCGCTTCTCGTGGCCGGGGTCCCGGCGTGGCTCTGGAGGCGGATGCTCGCACCTGCCCCGGCTCGAGCCGTGTTCGGTTTCTTCGTTCGGCCTGTGGTGGCGGTGGTCGTGTTCAACGGCGTCCTGCTGTTCTCGCACTGGCCGGCCGTGGTGACGTCGTCTGTCACATCCGAAATCGTGCACTTCTCCGTTCACGCACTTGTGGTGGCGTCGGCCGTCGTGATGTGGTGGCCCGTCCTGTCACCCCTGAGTGAGATGCCTGCCCTTGCGCCCCCGGCTCAGATGCTCTACCTGTTCGCGCAGTCGATCGCGCCGACGATCCCGGCGTCCTTCCTCACGTTCGGTCACTCGCCGCTCTATGAGGTGTACGCGACCTTCCCCCGCATCTGGGGGATCTCGGCGATGACCGACCAGCTCGTGGCCGGCCTGATCATGAAGCTTGGAGGCGGCGCGATCCTCTGGACGGTGATCGCGGTCATCTTCTTCAGGTGGGCGGCGCGCGAGCGACACCTCACCTACCCGGAGACCTACCCGGAGCCGAGCCGATGAAGAGATCGAACCTCCTGCTCGCCGTCCTCATCCCCGTGGGGTCGCTTGCCGTGATCGTGACCGTGTTGTTCCTGTTCTCGCGGGTACTGCTTCGCGTGACGCACACGGCGGCGACCGCCACCGCTCTGGTCGCTGCCCTCGGGATCTTGGCGGTCGCCGCCTACGTTGCGAGCCGCAAGGAGGTGGAGGGCGCTTCGACCCTTTCGCTGCTCGGGGGCTTCCTGGGCGTTGCGATGCTGGCGGGTGGAGTGGCGCTGGTGGCCGGCCAGCCCGGCGAGGAGGCCGAGGGTGAGACCGGCGTCGTCGTGGCGGTGACGGCTCCGGCCGGGGCCGCCGCCAGCGGCTTCGCGGAGACCGAGCTGTTGGCGCCCGCCGATCAGGCATTCACCATCGCGTTCGACAACCAGGATCCGCAGGTGCCACACAACGTGTGGGTCGCGACCGCGGACCCCCTGGAGGACCCTGCGGCCGCATCGCTGTTCGAGGGCGTGACCATCAACGGGCCTGCTCGGGTCGACTACGCGGTGGATCCGCTAGCTGCGGGCGAGTACTTCTTCTATTGCCAGGTGCATCCGACGACCATGAACGGAACGCTCACGGCGTCCGTCGAGGCCGCAGCGCCGGCCGAAGAGGCCTAGCGGCAGGCCGCAAGATCGGGATCGGGCATGTCAAGGTATCGACGCCCACCCGTGGGCGTTGGGGTGCGGCTGTTCCGATATGTGGGAACTGGGTCCCATGAACCGGAACAGCGCTAGCCGCATACCGGCGCTCAGCGAGCCGCCGGTATCCTCGGACCCGTGCTCAGGCTCGTCGCTTACGCCGCCCTCGCGTTCCTGACCGTCGCCTGTCCGGGAACCGCGGTCACCTCAGGCCCCAAGCGGGTCTCCGAGCCGTTGCCCGAACTGAGCGGCGTGGACCTGAACGGCGAGCCGCTCTCCACGTCGGACTTCGTCGGGGACGTGCTGGTCATCAACGTGTGGGCTTCCTGGTGCGACCCGTGCGAGGCTGAGCAGCCCGAGCTGGTGCGCGTGGCCGCTGCGTACACGGACAGGGGCGTGTCGTTCCTCGGGATCGACCACACCGATCAGAACGCGGCCGCACTCGCCTTCGTCCGGCGGTTCGGCGTTCCGTACCCGAGCCTGTACGACCCCGAGGGGCGGTTCTCCGGCGACCTCGGGTACTTCGCGCTCCCCGACACCTACGTGATCGACGCCGCGGGAACCATCCGATTCGTCATCGCGGGGGCCACGAACGAGGAGGAACTCTCGGGGTTGCTAGACGAGCTGCTGGGGGATGCCTAGAGCAGCACGTCCACCGCGACCGCGGCGAAGAGCGAGCCCAGATAAAGGACCGAGAACTTGAACAGCCTCCAGGCGCGGTCGCGTGACGGGTCTCTCCACAGGCGGAACGTGCGGTAGCAGAACGCGGTGCCCATCAGCACGGCGGTGGCTAGATAGACGGGACCCATGGCAGCGACCGGAACCAGCACGAGGGTGATGGCGAGCAGGACCAGCGAATAGACGAAGATCTGCCTGTTGGTCTCGGCGTCGCCTCGGACCACGGGCAACATCGGGATCCGGGCCGCGGCGTAGTCGTCGCGAGCTCTGACGGCCAGCGCCCAGAAGTGCGGGGGGGTCCACGCGAAGACCGTGGCGAACAGGATCCAGGCGGGCCAGGCGAGGGTGCCTGTCACGGCCGCCCAGCCGACGAGCACGGGTACAGCGCCGGCCGCCCCTCCTATGACGATGTTCTGCGGGGTCACGCGTTTCAGCCAGATCGTGTAGACGAAGATGTAGAAGACGATCGCGGCCAGAGCCAGGACGGCCGCCAGGACGTTGACGACGAGGGCGAGGAAGGCACAAGCCAGGGTTCCGAGCACGAACCCGAACCGGAGGGCCTGTTCGGGTCGAACCTGTCCGCCCGGGATCGGCCTGGCACGCGTGCGGCCCATGACCAGGTCGATGTCACGGTCCAGGTACATGTTCATCGCGTTGGCGGCCCCCGCCGCCATGGCCCCGCCGAGCAGCGTCGCCGCGATCAGCCAGAGCGGCGGCATGCCGCCCCGCGCGAGGATCATCGCGGGAACGGTGGTGACCAGGAGCAGCACGATGATGCGGGGCTTGGTCAGCTCGAAGTAGGCGGCCAGGCGGCGCGAACCGGCCTGAGAGGAGCTGGTCTCGGTGGAGGTCTCGGTTGCCGGCCCCCCGATGGTTCCGACGGCCGGTTCGCGCCGCCCCACGACCGCAGATGCGACGACGGCGGCCCATAGCAGGGCGGAGTTGGCGACGTGGGCCGCCCTCGGCGCGGCGGCCAGGTCGGTGACGACGCTGAGACCCCCGAGGATCACCTGGGCGATCACCGAGGCGGTTGCCAGGCTGGACAGCGCAACTAGGGCTCGAGAGCGCGGCGCGATGCTCCGGGCGCGCACGGCGAGCCAGACGATCTGGGCGGTGACGACCAGGGCCAGCCCGCGGTGCAGGAACATCTCCAGGGCTCCGGACCCGGACAGCGACGGCGCGAGGCGACCGCCCATGAGCGGCCAGTCGCGGAACGCGAGGCCCGACCCCTCTGCTCGCACGTAGGTCCCGACCAGGAGCAGGGCGTACGTCGTCGCGGCCGCCCACATCGCCAGGCGTGCGTAACTGCGAGGCGAGAACGCAGCGTCTCCGTCGGTGGAGAGCGCCGCGCGCCCCTCGCTCGCGAGCACCTGCTCGCCGGAGTAGCACTGCGCGGTGATCACCACGGCGATCGCGAGCACCAGGAAGGCCACCGCGAAGTGGATCGTCACGACCCGCGGGTCCAGGCCGCTCGCGATGATCCAGCCGCCGACGGCTCCCTGGGCGGCGTAGAGAGGAGCCAGGGAGACGGCCAGCCAGGCGGCCTGACGAGGGAAGGGCAGCGGCCGGCCTCTGCGTTCGAGCACGAGCCCGGCGATCGCCACTATCGCGAGCACCAGCGAGATCGAACCCGAGAGGAACGCCAGGGCCCTGTGCGTGTACTCGATGAGGGTGTGGTACTCGAGGCGCGGGATCCAGCGGCCGAAGCACTTCGGCCAGTCGGGGCACCCGTCGCCCGAGCCCGTGGCGCGGGTGATCCCGCCCCACGCGATCAGGAGCAGCGTCAGCGCCGTCGTGGCGACGGAGAGGCGGCGGAAGGCTTTGGAAGTACCCATGTCTGGTCGGACGGCGCCCATGATAGTCGCCCCTTCACATCGTCCGGGTCTTGCCATACTGGCCGCATGACCGATCAGGAGCAGGTCCTTGCTCTGCGCGACCGCATCGACGACGTGCTGAGAACGTACCTCGGGGCTCGTCGCAAGGAGCTGGAGTGGATCGACGAGCGCAGCACCGAGCCCGTGGACGAGCTGGTACGCCTGGTCGAGGCCGGCGGGAAGAGGCTCAGGCCGGCCTTCTGCTACTGGGGTTACAGGGCGGCGGGCGGGCCGGACGACGGCCAGATCCTCAGGGCGGCAGCGGGGTTCGAGCTGCTGCACAGCATGGCACTGCTGCACGACGACGTGATGGACGGCTCCGCGGAGCGCCGCGGCCAGCCGTCGGCGCACGTGCGCCAGACCGAGGCCGCGGCGCTCCGCGGAGCCCAGGACGCCTCGAGGATCGGCACCGCTGTGGCCGTCCTCGCCGGAGACCTCGCATCCGTCCTCGCCGACCAGCTCTTCCTGGAAGCGGGTTTCCCGGCCAAGAGGCTGGTCGGAGCCATGGAGCACTACAACCGCATGCGCCTGGAGATGGCGGCGGGCCAGTACCTGGACCTCATCGATGCGGATGCGGACGCCCGCAGGCTCGCCTACCTGAAGGGCGGCTCCTACACGGTCGAGGGTCCGCTGCTGTTCGGGGCGGCTCTCGCCGGTGCCACCCTGCAGGTCGAGGCGCACCTGCGGCGCTACGGAGAGCCGCTCGGCGAGGCGTTCCAGATGCTCGACGACCTGCGCGATGGCGAATCGCCTCCTGGCGTGACGGCCGAGGATGCCATGGTCCTCGTTCAGCAGGCGAAGGAGGCCCTCGATCCCGCCGTGCTGGACCCCGATGCGGCCAAGGGCCTCCGCGTCATGGCCGATCTCGTGGGGTCCGCGTGATGGGGTCCGCGTGATGGGTGTCGCCGAGGATCCGTCCGTCATCCGCAGGCACTTCCGCGACGTGCCGGCGTGCCGGGTGGCCACCGTCCGGCCGGATGGAGGGCCGCACCTGGCGGTCAGGTGGTTCGTCTGGCTGGACGACGCGCTGTGGGTGGCGACGCGCTCGGGCGACACCACCTGGGAGAACGCCTCCCGCGACCACCGGGTCGCCGTCCTGATCGACCGCGGGAAGGACTGGAACGAGATGTCGGGCGCGCGCGTTGAAGGCGTGGCGGAGTTGCTGCCGGCCGAACACCCCGACCTGCGCGAGCCGATGTCGGCCTGGTATGAGAAGTACCGGACCTACATGCCCGGGAACTCGTTCGAGGCCCTGTCGCAGGACATCCCGGTGTTGGGGTTCCTGAGGGTGGCTCCGGCCAGGATCCGGACCTGGGACCACCGCGGCGCAGCAACGTAGACTCGGCCGGAACATCGCCGGCAGCCCGACATGGAGACGGGGCGTGATGTAGCCTGGGGCTTGTGAAAGTTTTCACAAGCGCTGGCTCAGGGGGGAGCGCGTGAGCGCAGAGCGAACGACGGAGACGGACGTCCTCGTTATCGGTTGCGGCCCAGGTGGTGCCGCGGCCGCCTACCACTTGGCCCGCCACGGCCTGGACGTGACCGTCGTGGAGCGGTCCACCTTCCCTCGAGAGAAGGTCTGTGGGGACGGACTGACCCCGAGAGCCGTCAAGGCGATGCGCCAGATGGGCATCGACACCGAGGACCCGGCCTTCGAGCGGATCCTCGGCCTACGGGTCTACTCGCGGACGACGACGATCGAACTGCCTTGGCCGGAGCTGGACTCCTGGCCCGCCTATGGGCTGGTCATGCCCCGGGACCGGTTCGACAGCATGCTCGCCCAACGCGCCGTCAAGGCCGGCGCGCGGCTGATGGAGGCGACCGAGGCCGTCCGGCCCCTCACGGACGGCTCTTGGGTACAAGGGGCAACCGTGCGCGCCGTCGGCGGCGATGACGGCGAGGCGCGGATCCGCGCGCGCTTCGTCAT
>CAZHRY010000023.1:21291-30205 GCA_964535065.1 uncultured Actinomycetes bacterium | reverse complement strand
CACACCCTGAGGCTTGAGCCGGAGGTCGTGAAGGTCGACATATCCCTGACGAGGAACATCGACACCGACCGGGCGAAGAGGGCGCTGTCCAGGTCCATCGTCTCTTTCTCCGAGGAGATGGGCATCACCATCGTCGCCGAGGGCATCGAGACCGAGGCGGAGCTCGCCACGCTCTTGGAGCTTGGCGTCAGGTACGGCCAGGGCTACCTCCTGGCCAAGCCGGGCCCGCTCCCCGGTGAACAGGCGTGAACGAGGGACGGAGGAAGGTTTGGATGCGATAAGGGTTCTCATCGCGGAGGACGAGGCGGCCGTGCGCGGAGCGCTGGCCGACCTCGTCGGCTCTGCCCCCGACATGGAAGTGGTGGGAGCCGCCGCCGACGCCGACGAGGCCATCACCATCGCGCTCGACACCTCCCCCGATGTAGCTCTCCTGGACGTCAAGATGCCGGGCGGAGGAGGGCCCCGGGCTGCCAGGGAGATACGCCGGGGGTCGCCCGGCACCAGGGTCGTCGCGCTGTCCGCCTATGACGACCGCAGCACGGTCGTGGACATGCTCCGCGCAGGTGTTGCCGGCTACGTCGTGAAAGGGGTTCCCGGAGGGGAGATAGTCGATGCGATCCGGCGTGCGGTGCGCGGCCAGGGTGTGCTGTCCGTCGAAGTCACAGCCGACGTCATACACGAGCTGGTGGCGCACCTGGAGCGCTCCGAGCGACTTACCGATGAGCTGCGGGAGCTGGACCGCGTCAAGAGCGAGCTGATCCAGGTCTTGGCCCACGAGCTGTTCACACCGCTCACGACCATCCACGGGTTCGCCCTAACCGTCGGCGAGCGCGGGGAGAACCTGGCTCCCGAGGACGTCAGGGCTCTGGCCGACGGCGTGGAGCGGGCGTCGGGTCGCCTGAAGCGACTCGTCGGGAACCTGCGAGCGGCGGCGCAGCTCGACCGCGAAGGCGTCGAGGTCGCGACCCGTCCATCGCGACCCGCGGAGCTGATCGACCGGGCCGCCGCCGACTTCAGCAGCGACTCGCGGCTGAGCATCGACGACTCCCTGAGATCGCTGTCGCACCGTGTGTGGGCGGACGCCGATCTCGCGTCTCATGCCATCGCCATCGTTATGGAGAACGCCCTCGACCTGTCTCCGCCCGACGCGGCGGTTGAAATAGGCGTACGTATGATCGGCCCGACTGACCTGGACATCACGGTCGCCGACCGCGGGCCCGGCCTGTCCGCCGAGGAACGGGAGAAGGTCTTCGATGCCTTCTGGCAGGCCGAGGACTCGATGACCCGCTCGCACGAAGGCTTGGGGATCGGGCTGTTCCTCGCGCGCCGGATCATGCGGGCCCTCGGGGGCGATCTGGCGGCCGAAGAGCGCGAGGGTGGCGGGAGTGTGTTCTACCTCAGGTTCGCGACGCTCGGCTCCGACGAGTCCTGAGCGTCAGCTGCTGCGACGGTCGATAGCCCACGACGATCCGGGCGTTCCCTTGGTGAAGTTCTTCATCTCCGTGGCGACGGCGACCACTTCGGCGAAGTGCGCGTACCGGCGCCGTTGGGTGCTGGCTATCCCGATGGAGATCGTCACAGGTTCGAACCGCTGCGGCTCGCCACGACGATTGAGGACTTCGATCCACCCGCGCTCTCGGTCCTCATCGTCGTAGTAGCCGGGCACCGCCTCATCGAAGCGCTGAACGATGGTGTCCGCCACGAGAGCCGCGGACGCCGGCGGCACCACAACCACGAAGTCGTCCCCACCCAGGTGACCGACGAACGAGTCATCGGGGGCAAGCTCGGCCACCACCCGCTCCATCAGGCGAGCGACGTCACCGATCAGCTGGTCTCCACGTGCGAACCCGTAGTGGTCGTTGAAGGCCTTGAAATGATCCATGTCGGCGTACAGCAAGGCGAACTCGCCGCCGCTCGCCACCTTCGACTCGATCTCCTCCTGGACTCGGACGTTGCCGGGCAGGCCGGTCAGTGGTGACTCGTCCTTCATCTCCTTGGAGCGCCGCAGGACCCCACGGACGCGAGCCAGCAGCTCGGGGGTGTCGAAGGGCTTGACGATGTAATCGTCGGCTCCGATCGCGAAGCCCTCCAGCTTGTCGGCGGACAGGCCGCGAGCCGTGAGGATGATGATCGATATCGCCGACGTCCGAGGGTCCTGGCGCAGCAGGCGGGTCAGTTCGAACCCGTCGACGTGAGGCATCATGACGTCCGTGATGACCAGGTCCGGCATGTCCTCGCCGACCTGATCCAGCGCCTGCTGCCCGTCGCTCGCGACTCGGACGACGTAGCCGGCAGCCGCCAGCTCGATCTCCAGCAATCGGGCTATGAAGGGGTCGTCGTCTACAACGAGGAGCTTCTCCCCGCCCTCACGCTCCTGATCACTCACGACAGCTCCCGGGTCCATGCCGACGAATCATCGGCAGCTTACCGTCCGGAGGTGAGCCAAGCGTGGAGGCCGGACCCTTCGGCCCGAGGTACCATCCGGCCCTTGGAAGAGAGGGGGCGTGCGGTGGAGGGTGCCGCCGAAGGCTACCTGGAAGCCTACATGGACGCGGTTCGCTCTATGGACCGGCGAGGCGCGCTGCGGGTTGCAGACCTGGCTCTCTCCGAGGGCTGGACCCCCGTGGAGGTCGCTTGCGACCTGCTCGTCCCGGCGCAGCGACTGGTCGGACAGCTATGGCTGGCGAACGAGTTCTCCGTCGCCGACGAACACGTGGCCACCGCGATCGCCGAGTCGGTCCTCGAGTGGGTCTCCGACTCGATCGAGCCCCCGCAGCCGCAGGGGCCGGCGGTCGTCCTCGCCTGCCCCGAGGGCGAGCTTCACTCCTTCGGTCTGCGCGTAACCGAAGAGGTGCTCGTGCGCGCCGGCGTGCGGACACACTTCCTGGGTCAGTCGGTGCCGACCTTGCACCTGTTGCGGTTCGTGGAGAAGGCCGAGCCCGCCTGGGTGGGCCTGACGGTCAACGTCCCCATCAACCTGGTCCAAACGCAACGGGTGCTAGTCGAGTTGAGGGCAGCGCGGCCTGGTCTGCCGGTGATACTGGGAGGACGACTCGCAGCCCAGGGGACCGGCATCTTGGAGCGCCTGCAGGCCGAAGCGGTGGTTGCAGACGCGAGAGACGTGGCGAGGCTGGCTCTGCGGCCATGATCGTCGCCACGAGCTACGTGAGCGTCGCCAGCCCTGAAGCGGGAGACGCCTTCGCGGCTGCTATGGCCACAAGGACCCGGGCGGTCGATTCGTTCCCCGGGTTCATCAGGTACGAGTTCAGACGCGAGTTGGGCAAGCGGCCCCGATACGTCGTGATCACTTGGTGGGAAACACGCGAGGATCTCCACCGGTATCTCGCGAGTCCCGAGCACCGCTCGACCCACGAGAGGCTCCCTGAGGGTGTGCGCGCCGGCCTGGGACCACCCCACGTCGAGCTGCACGAGGTGTTGGAGGTGGCGGATGGCGCTTGAGCTCGCCGACTCGCTCGTCGCGGATCAGGCTGTGATCGCCGGACGAGTCATGGAAAGGATGGAGAACGAAAGACCGGACATGTACCGCATCTACCGCGACGAGCGAGCGGCTCGGATCAGGTGCCGGGAAGACATCGTCTTCCACATCCAGCACCTGGCAGCAGCTGTGTTGTTGGGTGACCATGAGGTCTTCGTGGCATACAAGGGATGGCTGGAAGAGATGCTGACGGCCCGAGCCATACCTACGGATGACGTAGCCAGGTCCTTCGTCGCGCTCCGGGATGAGGTTCGCGAGCGGTACGGAGAGAACGGGGAACCAGCGGTGGCCGTCATCGAGGCTGTGCTTTGATTGACCCGCGAGAGTTGCCCGGGTTCGCGCTCCTGGTGAACCCGGATCTGGAGATACTGGCGGCCAGCCCCATGGCGGAGGCGTTCCTCAAGGGAAGAACCTTGCCCGAAGCGTCCGATCCGTCCAGCGTCGAGAAACTTGGGCAGGCTATCGAAAAGGCCCGGAGCGGCAGATCCTTGAACGGCTGGGAGATCACGCTGTACGACGATGCCGAGGACCACGTGTTCCTCTTCGACATCGGACCCGCCGGATCGGGGGTCTACCTCACCGGTTGTGATGTGAGCGCGCTGGCTCATGCGGCGAGTGCAGCCGGGACGGCAGCGATCACCCTCGACGATGCCTACGAGCGAGCTCGAAGGCTGATCGCAGAGCTTACGGAGAGGGATGAGGAAGCGCGCCAAGCGCTGGTAACAGCCCTTCATGACGATGCCATCCAGCCACTCGTCGCCGCACAGATGCGTCTGGGCGAGACGGCACCAGAGATCGCCGAGCAGCTTGGAGCATCTATCGATCGGCTCCGCCGCATCGTCGAGGCGACTCGCCCGTTCCCCCTGGCCGAGGGGCGGCTCTGGCCCGCCGTGCGAGACTTGGCACGGCGCTACGACGCTTCGGTCGAAGATCCCAGCGTTGAGGAGCCGGGGGAGCCAGACGCCAGCGTCATCTATCGGGCAGTAGAGAGGTTCTTGGAGCACTCCTCGCCGGGAGCGCTGATACGGCCCACACGATCGGGTTTCGACATCGACTCCCTGGACGACGAAAGCCTTCCGCGTCGGTTCCTGAGCCGCGAGCGTGCAATCATGGCTGCGTTGGGGGGCTCGATCGTGGAGATGCCCGGCCGGTGGCAGGTGCGCCTCCGGCGGCTCTCCTCCCCCGGCGACCGCGCTCGGCCGGACACGGCCGCGGATCCTGGGAGCGGCGTGAGCTCATGAGATACCTGAACACCTTCCTGGACGCGGTGGGCGGCACCCCACTCGTCCGACTCAACTCGGTCACAGCCGGGGTGAAGCCTGCGATCCTGGCCAAGCTGGAGATGCTGAATCCCGGCGGGTCGGTCAAGGACCGCATCGGGATCCGGATGATCGAGGCGGCCGAGCGCGACGGCCTGCTCTTGCCCGGCGGCACGATCGTGGAACCGACTTCCGGCAATACGGGACACGGCCTGGCGATCGCTGCCGCGATCAAGGGCTACCGGTGCATCTTCGTGATGCCCGACAAGATGAGCCAGGAGAAGATCGCCCTGCTCCGCGCCTATGGCGCCGAGGTGGTCATCACGCCCACGGCCGTCCCTCGCGAGTCGCCGGAGTCGTACTACTCGGTCGCCGACCGCCTCGCCGCCGAGATCCCCGGGGCGTTCCAGCCGAACCAGTACTTCAACGCGGAGAACCCGAAGGCCCATGAGGAAACGACCGGCCCGGAGATCTGGGAACAGACCGGCGGTGCGGTGAACTTCTTCGTAGCCGGGGTTGGAACGGGCGGAACCATCACGGGCGTCGGCCGTTACCTCAAGCGGATGGATCCGGGCGTGACGATCGTGGGCGCCGACACGGAGGGCTCGGTCTTCACCGGCGACGAGCCGCGCCCGTACCTCGTGGAGGGGATCGGCGAGGACTTCTGGCCAGAAACGTTCGACCCGAGCGTAGTGGACCGCTGGGTACGCGTGCCCGACCGGGACGCCTTCCTGATGGCTAGGGCTGTTACCCGCCAGGAAGGGATCCTGGTTGGAGGATCGTCCGGTTCTGCCATCGTCGCCGCCCTGACGGTCGCTCGCGAGATAGACGACCCGGACGTGACGATCGTGGTGCTGCTGCCCGACACGGGCCGGCAGTACCTCTCGAAGTTCTACTCGGACGCGTGGATGCGCCAGTACGGCTTCCTGGAGGCTCCCGAGGCCGTCACGGTCCGCCGTGTCCTGTCCGCGAAGGGAGGGCCCCTGCCTGCTCTTCTCACCGTCAAAGCACACGACAAGGTGCGCAGCGCCGTGGATCTACTGCATGCCAACGGGATCTCCCAGGCGCCGGTCGTCCGGGACGAGTCCACGGATGTTGCCCAGTTCGTGGGCTCCATCCGCGATCGCGAGTTGCTGGAGCACGTGTTCCGCGATCCGGACGCCCTGCAGGCCGATGTGGCTTCGGTGATGGCTCCGCCCCTGCCCGTGGTCGAGTCGGAGGCCTCCGTGGACGACGCCTTCTCAGAGCTCGAGCGGGCGCCGGCGGTCCTGGTCGCCGAGGGCGAACGGATCACGGGGGTCCTCACCCGTAGCGACCTGCTCGACTTCCTCGCCCACCGCCGCGAGACCCCCGGCGCCTGAGACCGTGCTGTCACTGGGGATCGACGTGGGCGCAGGCAAGGGGCTCGACCTGGTGCTGCTGGACGAAGCCCTCGCACCGCTGAGGATCGTCTCGCGGGTAGGTACCGAGAGCCTGGGCCGGCTGATCGATGAGATGAAGCCCGACGTGGTGGCTATCGATGCTCCTCCGACGTGGGCGCCGAGCGGCCGCTCGAGGCTGACGGAGAGGCTACTCGCGGAGCTGAACCTGCACGCGTTCAACACGCCGTCGGCGGAACACGGGCGGGACAACAGCTTCTACGCGTGGATGCAGAGAGGTTTCGAGGTCTTCCGGATCGCTTCCGCGCACGGCTACGCCCGGTACCGGGCCGGAGATCCGCGCGGCAAGGCGCTCGAAGTGTTCCCGCACGCGAGCGCCGCCGTTCTTTCCGGCGCTCTCCCTCCGAAGGGGGTCAGCAAGAAGGCGTGGCGCGACCGCGTGCTCAGGGCCCAGGGCGTGACCACCACGGAGCTCACGACCGCCGACAGGATCGATGCCGCCCTGTGCGCCCTGACGGGCCTTCACGCGCTCAAGGGACGACGGTTCGCCCCCGGAGATCCGAAGGAAGGCGTGATCGTCCTTCCTGCCTCCTCCCTTCCCGCGCGACCGTACCGGCACGCCCCGCCCGAGGCCCGCCACGAGGACACCGTCCCCCTGTTCCAGGAGTGCGCGTGCGGTGACGCGGGATGTCACGAGCTGACCCGTGGCGAGTTCGCCAAGGGGCACGACGCTAAGAGGAAATCCATGTTGTGGCGCCTGGTCAGAGAGGGGCAGGAGGCGCAGGAGGAGCTGAAGGAGCGAGGGTGGGCCCTGCCCCCGGAGGTGAGATGAACAAGAGGTTCGAGACAGAAGCTATCCACGCAGGACAGGATCCCGAGGGCCTCTACGGAGCCGTGAACGTGCCCATCTACCAGACGTCCACGTACGTCCAGGAGGAGGTCGGACGGCCCAAGAGATGGGACTACGCGAGAGGAGGCAACCCGACCCGGGCGGCGTTCGAGGCAGCGCTCGCCGCCCTGGAGGGCGGCGAGCGCTGCCTGGCTTTCTCCAGTGGCCTCGCAGCCGAGAGCACCCTGCTGCTGACCCTTCGGCCCGGCGACCACGTGGTGCTCGGCGACGACGTGTACGGGGGCACGTACCGTCTTCTCTCCAAGGTGCTGGAGCCATGGGGTCTGGCGTTCACGACATGCGACCTGGCCGACGACACCTCCTTGAGGGCAGCCCTTCGTGACGAGACCCGCCTCGTGTGGGTTGAGACACCGTCCAACCCGCTCCTGAAGATCGTGGACATCGCCGGCGTGGCGAACGTGGCCCACGCCGCCGGGGCAAAGGTGGTGGTGGACAACACGTTCGCCACGCCGGCACTGCAGCGGCCACTGGAGCTCGGCGCGGACATCGTCGTCCACAGCGTGACGAAGTACCTCGGAGGGCACTCCGACCTGATCGGCGGAGCCGTGGTCACGGACGACGCCGATCTCGCCGACCGGCTCGCCTTCATGACCAACGCCGTCGGCGCGGTTCCCGGGCCGATGGACAGCTATCTCGCCCTGCGCGGCCTGAAGACGCTGGCCGTCCGGATGAGGCAGCACTGCTCCAACGCCGAGACCATCGCCGCGTTCCTGGCAGACCACCCCAAGGTTAGACGCGTGCTCTATCCGGGCTTGGCGGATCACCCCGGCCACGGCGTGGCGGCGCGCCAGATGCGCGACGGCTTCGGGGGCATGATCTCGTTCCTGGTCGGTTCAGCTCAGGAGGCTCTTGAAGTGGTCCGCCGCACCGAGCTCTTCTTCCTGGCCGAGTCCCTCGGGGGGGTCGAATCTCTGATCGAGGTTCCCGGCCCGATGACCCACGCGAGCGTGGCGGGATCTCCGCTCGAGGTCCCGCCCGAGCTGATCAGGCTCTCTGTCGGGATCGAGCACGCCGACGACCTGGTGCAGGACCTGGCGACCGCGCTCGGATGATCCGGACACTCGTGGCGGCGTGCGCCCTCGCGATCTTCGTGCTCGCGCCGGCGGCTTCGGCCAAGGAGCCCGCCGAGGTCTGGCTCACCGGGCTCGCCTTCCCGACCAACATGGCCTGGGCGCCCGACGGCACGCTCTTCTTCACCGAGAAGGAAAGCGGCGACGTTCGGGTCGTCTCACCCGACGGGAAGCTGCGAGAGAGCCCCTTCGCTCATCTCGACGTCCAGGGCGATGCCGAGCGAGGCCTGCTCGGCATCGCCCTTCACCCCCGCTTCCCGGACGAGCCGTGGGTCTACGTGTACTTCACCGACCTTGAGAGCCAGCGCAATCATCTGGTCCGCTTCCGCGCCGGCGGCGACGAAGCGACCCAGACCCAGGTGCTGTTGAACGACCTGCCCCAGGCTCCCGGATACCACAACGGCGGAGACCTGCTCTTCGGACCCGACGGCATGCTCTACGTGGCCGTCGGCGAATCCCACGACCCGGCCAGGGCACAAGATCCGGACGACCTCGGGGGCAAGATCTTGCGCCTCGCTCCCGATGGGTCTGTCCCGCCCGACAACCCGTTCGGCCCGGCCAACCCCGTCTACTCGATCGGCCACAGGAACTCCTTCGGGCTCTGCTCCTCTCCAGGCGGGGAGATCTACGAGACCGAGAACGGCCCGGACGTGGATGACGAGATCAACGTGCTCGAGGCGGGCGGGAACTACGGCTGGCCCGAGGTCACCGGCAGCAGCGGCGGAGCCTACATCGATCCGATCTTGGTGTTCCCCCAGCCGATCGCGATCACCGGCTGCGCTTCGTGGCGGGGCGACCTG
>CAZHRY010000023.1:0-21281 GCA_964535065.1 uncultured Actinomycetes bacterium | reverse complement strand
CCGACTTTCTTTCCTGCCGCTATCCGAGCCCCATCGTGCGCGTTCTCGTTCCCGGCGAGGCGGGCAGTGAGCCGGTCGCCGAGGTCCCCGGGGGCATCACGGACCTGTCGGTCGGGCCCGACGGCCTCCTATATGCGGCGACTTCCGACGCCATATGGCGCCTCGGAGCCCCGGAACCCGGTCCGTCGCCGTCCAGCGCCGAGCCGGCCCCCTCTCCGCCTGCTCAGACGGCGACCGCGACCCCCACGCCCGCACCGGGTGGTGGCGGCGGATCGGCGGCCGTCCTCCCCGTGGTAGCCGCAGTCGTCCTCGCAGCGGGCCTGCTCGTTCGCTCGTTGGCGGGCCGGCGCATACGCCGCGGCTAGCGCTTCTCCCTCTTCATGTAGGCGACCAAGGAGACGCCGCCTGCGGGCGTGGGCTGCGTCACCACCGAGACCAGTTCCCAGCCGTCTTCCCCGAACGTGTTGAGGATCTCCGCCGGGTTGTGTTCCAGGACCGGCGCTACGAAGTACTCCCACTTCATGTTCCTGCCTCCCCCATCACTCGCTTGCGGGTCCTCTTGATACAGACGCCCATGATGACCTCCAGGCCGCCCTCGCTGGCTATGCGATATGCCTCCTCGTTCACGATCCCGTCCTGGAACCAGAGGACCTTGGCTCCGATGGCCACCGCCTGGCGCGCGATCTCCGGCGCTTCGTCGGCCCGCCTGAAGACATCCACGACGTCTATCGCGCAAGGCACGTCGAGCAAGGTGGGGTAGGCGACCTCGCCGAGGATCCTCTCCTCCGACGGGTTCACCGGAACGATCTTGTAGCCCTTGTCCTTCAGGTACTCGGCCACCTCAAAGGAAGGCCGGTCCGGACGCGGCGACAGGCCGACGACGGCGATCGTTCGCGCCTCGCCCAGCAAGGCCCGCAGCTCCGGATCGCCGGGGTTCACGCCGCCGTCCATGGCGCCTCCTTCCGAAGCACGTCCAGCAGCGCGTGAACCATGGAGCCGGTCGCCCCCCAGACAGTCGCGTCGCCGAGTTCGTACCACCACCCCCGGTAGACACGCCCGCCCGAGCGGTGCAGCTCCCTCCGTTCTTCAACGCCGAAGAGCCGGCGAAGGGGGGCCGTCAGGACCCTCGCGATCTCCGCGTCCGAGACCGCGAGGGCCGGCATCCGGCCCGTTACCCCGACGAAAGGCGTCACGAGGATGCCTGAGACGAACGTGTGAACTGGCGGCAGGGCTCCCAGGACATCGATCGCTCCCGCGTTGAGGCCCACCTCTTCGGCCGCTTCGCGAAGGGCCGTGGCTTCGAGCCCCACGTCACTCGGTTCCTGCAGCCCGCCGGGGAAGGAAACCTCCCCCGCATGCCTGGACATGCCCTGGGCTCTCTCGGTGAACAGGAGCGAGGGCTCCGGCTCCTCGACCACGAGCGCGAGCACGGCGGCCAGCCGGTCACCGGGTGCCGGAACCGGCCTTGGGTCGGCTTCCAGGCATCCCCTGAGCGCGCTGCGCAGGTCCGGCGGCATGGTGGCCATCGTAGGCGAACCCCGCCCGAGCGCCGTGTTCGGCCGGATAGGCGCTACCATCGGAGGGATGGACACCGCGACTCAAGGGATCCTCTCGGTCACGGACAAGGCCGCTTCGAAGGTGAAAGCGCTCTCCCAGAAGGAAGGGCGCGCCGAGCCCATCCTTCGTCTGCGCGTGGTTGCCGGCGGGTGCTCCGGCTTCTCCTATGAGCTTTCCTTCGAGGACGCCCCCGAAGCCGAGGACAGCGTGATACGTGCGGCAGAAGGCGTCCGCGTGCTGGTGGACCCTCGGAGCGCCCCCATCGTCGCCGGTTCCACACTCGACCTGGACGAGAACCTCATAGGCGGGGGACTTAGGGTCCGCAATCCGCAGGCGGTTCATGAGTGTGCCTGCGGCGAGTCCTTCAGCATCTAGCCGAAGGACACCGTGCCCGTCATCGACTTGTGTATGTCGCAGTGGAAGCCCCCCGCCGACGCGATCGTCACGTCTGCGGTCTGACCCGGCTCCAGGGTCTCGTCGATGCTTCCGTCGTCCATCGTGAACGTGTGGGTGACCGAGTCCTTGTTGGTCACCGTTAAATCCGACCCCTGCTCCAAGGTCACCTGTGAAGGCTCGAACGCGAAGCCGGCCATGTCCACGTGATCGGCAAGCACGCCCATATCCGGAGCCGTCGTCTCGGCCTGCGGGGCGGATGTCTCCGTCCCGGACGAACAACCCGCACTCAGGATGAGCGATCCCGCAACCGCCAAACCTATGCCGGTTCTCCTCATGCGCCCCCCTCTCGACCCCTGCCCCCGGTCCTAGGAACAAGGAGACCACCGACCTGTCTTTGGTGCAAGCCAGACGCTATGCTTCCCGCCGACATGCCCAAGGAAGACGGCACCCAATGGAAGGATCTCTATCACGAGGTCGTCACATCGGGGTTGTGCACCGGGTGCACCGCATGCATCGTTGCCTGCCCGTTCCACGTCCTCGGCTATGAGGACAACAAGCCGGTCCAGCTGCAGGAGGACGGCCCCGACGCGTGTTCGCACGGCGACAAGGGCTGCTCGCTCTGCACCCTGGCCTGTCCCCGCTTCCGCGAATGGGAGGCGGATGCGGACCAGGTGCTCTTCGGGCGCACCAGGCGGCCCGATGAGCTGATAGGCCAGTATCACGACATCGTCTTCGCGAGAGCGGCCACTTCGGACGTCTTGGCCAGAGGCCAGGACGGCGGCGTCGTTTCGGCCCTGCTCATCTGGGGACTCGAGACGGGACAGATCGATGGAGCGTGCACTTCCAGGCTCTCCGACGAGGTCAAGTGGGACGCCGAGCCCACGGTCGTGACCGACCGGGAAGGCGTGCTGGCGTCCGCTGGCAGCCGATACACGTACAGCGCCAATCCGCTGGCGCTGCTCAAAGCCGCCGAGATGGGCCTCTCGAAGGTCGCGCTGGTGGGGATGGGATGCCAGGCGTCGGCGACAGGCTCCATGGAGGCCCGCAGGGTCAACAAGTGGCGCAAGAAGATCGCCTGGACGCTAGGGCTTCTCTGTTCCAAGACCTTCTCCTACGACGGCTTGATGGTGGAGATCGCCCAAAAGGAGCTAGGGATCGACCTGGATCACCTCGCGAGGGTCAACATCAAGGGCAAGCTGCTCTTCTACACCGACTCGGGCGACGAACTCGTCTACTCCCTCAAGGAATCGCACAGGTTCACGAGGCCCGGGTGCCTGCACTGCCCCGATTTCGCCGCGCAGCACGCGGACATCTCGTTCGGCGGGATCGGGCAGTCCGAGGGCTGGAGCATCACGATCATCAGGACCGAACGGGGCAAAGAGATCTGGGACAGGGCTGTCGCGGAAGGGATCGTCGAGACCCGGCCCGGATCTGACGAACCCAAGACGCTCGAACTCCTTTTCAAGCTGGCGGCCAAGTCACGCGAGCGCTGGCCCTCCGCGGATGAGCTCTCCACCGCAGGTTCGACTCCCGGCCTGACCGGCTAGGTCGGCCCACCCTCAACTCCTCCCCCACCCGGCCGACACCTCTACGGGAGGAACCGTGCATGGTGATGGAGCCCGCCATCGTTCCGGACGGGCCTGACGGGGCCCTGGGCTACGACGACTACGCATGTCTGGTGTCCCACCTGCCCGCCGTCTCGTACGTCGAAGACCCCGTCGGGAACTGCCTGTTCGTCTCTCCTCACGTCGAGTCTCTGCTCGGATACCCGCTGGCGGAATGGTGCACGGATCCTCGCCTCTGGGAGGACCTGGTGCACCCCGACGATCGGGAGCGCGTCCTGGAAGCGGACGTCAGATCCTCGGACTCTGCCGGCACGTTCTCCCTCGAGTACCGGATGATCGCCGCCGACGGCCGGATCGTATGGGTCCGCGATCTGGCACGCCCCGAGCGCGACGCCTCCGGGAACGTCATCCGCTGGTACGGCATGATGATCGACGTCACGGAGCTTCGCAAGGCGGAGGAAAGAGCCGATGGGGCGGACCTGGCCTTCCGTGCCATGGTGGAGAGGAGCCCCGTGACCCTGTACACGGAGAGCCTCAGCCCGGGCGAGCAGTACAAGACGACCTACCTCGGCCCGAGGGTGGAGGCCCTGAGCGGCTACACCGCGGCCGAACTCATGAACGACCCCGGCCTGTGGATGTCACGGGTCCACCCGGAGGATGCCACCGGGGTTAGAGCCGAGGACGAGCGGACGGACCTCACCGGAGAGGTGTGGGACATCGAGTATCGCTTCCTGACCAAGGACGACCGGACGATCTGGGTCCACGATCATGCCGAACTGGTCGAGGGAACACCCGGCGGCGCGATGGTCTGGCAGGGCTACCTGATGGATGTCAGCCGGATCAAGGAGGCGGAATCAGACCTGCAGCGCACCATAGAAGCGCTCAGGCGCACCGACGCGCAGCGCAGGATGCTCTATTCACGTCTAACTTCGGTCCAGGAGGAAGAGAGGGCGCGGATCGCTCGCGAGATACACGACGATCCGATCCAGAAGATGACGGCGCTCGCGCTGCGCCTGCAGCTGCTGGACTCAGTGCTCGAGGACGAGGCGCAGCGCGAGCGCCTCCGCGACACCCTCGATGTCGTCGCGCTGACGACCAAGAGCTTGCGGCGCCTGCTCTTCGACCTCAGCCCCCCCGCGTTGGAGCGCGACGGACTCGCCGCCGCGATCAGGGACTACGCGGCGCAGCACGCGGACGAAGGCGGAGCGCGGGTCACCGTGGAGGACCGTCTGCCGTTCGAAGCTCCCCCGCATGTCCGAGTCACGGCGTTCCAGGTGGTCCGAGAGGCGCTGACGAACGCCAGGAAGCACGCCAGGGCCGCCGAGGTGGAGGTCGTGCTCGAGGCGCACGACCGAGGCCTCCGCGTCACCGTGCGTGACGACGGCGACGGCTTCGAGCCCTCCACAGCGGCCTGGAAGCCCGGGCACTTAGGCCTCGGCTCGATGCGCGACCGCGCCGAACTTGCAGGGGGCAGCCTGGATATACGAAGCGCCCCTGGCGAGGGAACATCCGTCGTCTTCTGGTTGCCTGTGGACAGGGCCTAGCGACCTTCAGGTAGTCACGACGGACTACGGAGCAACCCCCGCGAAGCGGACTCCACCGGCGCCTACCGGCGCCGATAATCGAGGGAGCGACCTCCGGGCAGGTCTGGTCATGTCCGGGGACAGGAGGAGGCCAGGATGGCCGATGCGGCTCGAGCCGCAGAAACGCCCATACGACGCGACGCCGTTCTGGAGGCGGTCGCATCTGCTGCCGAGCGCCTGCTCCGGTCAGCGGACTGGCGCGACACGGTCGAGGAGGTGCTCGCCAGGCTCGGCGAGGCCGCCGCGGTCTCCCGGGCTTCACTGACGCAGAACTCGGTGGATCGGCAAGGCCGGCTGTGCTCCACCCTCGTGGCGGAGTGGTGCGCTCCGGGGATCCCCTCCCAGAAGGGGAACCCCGATCTGCAGGAGTCCCCGTGGGAGGAGGGATTCGCCCGCTGGATCTCGTTCATGGAACGAGGGGCCTCGATCATCGGTCCTGTCCGCGGCCTCCCCGTATCCGAGGCAGAGATGCTGCGCGCGCAGGGCATCGTTTCCCTCGCCTACTTCCCCGTTGCGGCCGAGGGCTCGTGGTGGGGGTGCGTCGGGTTCGAGGACTGCGAGATGGACCGTGACTGGTCCTCGGAAGACCTCGACGGTCTGCGGACGGCCGCGGCGTTGCTCGGAGCGGCCATAGGGAGGCAACTGCAGGAAGAACGCGTCCGGCTCGCGGAAGCGCGCTACCGGAGCGTCGTCGAACGTATCCCGGCGGTCACCTACGTCGATGTCGTGGAGGAGACCGTCGTCCGGATGGGCTTCGTGAGTCCCCAGATCGAAGCGCTGCTCGGCTATCCCTATGAGCGCTTCCTTGAAGACCCGGACTTCTGGTTCGAACTGGTCCATCCCGACGACCAGGAACGTGTCGATGCGGCAGCCAGACGCAGCGGCTACGACGGGGCGCCCTTCGACGAGGAATACCGGATGCGCCACGCCGACGGCGGATGGGTCTGGGTCCACGACACGTCGGTTCCGGTCACGGACGACACGGGTCGCGTCTCGCACTTCCAGGGCTTCTTGCTCGACGTGACGATGCGGAGGGAGACGGCGAAGGCCCTCGCGGAAGCCGAGTCCAGGTACCGAGGGGTCGTGGAGAACATCCCGGCCGTCACCTACATCGACCAACCCACGGGAGCGAAGACCGGGGCAGGAGCCAAGATCACCTTCGTGAGCCCCCAGATCGAGGCGGTCCTGGGGTATCCATCCGAGTCGTTCACGCAGGATCCCGGTTTCTGGTTCTCCATCATGCACCCCGACGATCTGGCCAGGCTCGACGGCGCGGGAGCGTTCGACGTGAACAGCGTGGAGCCCTTCGCCGAGGAATACCGGATGCGCCACGCCGACGGCCGCTGGATATGGGTGCACGACACCTCCACCGCCGTGTACGACGAGCAAGGGGACCTGAGGTTCTTCCAGGGCTTCCTGATGGACGTGTCTACCCGCCACGAGGCGGAGGAGGGGATGCGGCGAGCCGAAGAACGGTTCCGCGTGCTTGTCGAGCAGATGCCGGCCATCGTCTACACGGAGGGCGTGGAACCGGGCACCCACAGGGCGACCCTCGCCGAGTACGTGAGCCCGCAGGTGGAGAGCGTCCTCGGCTACACCGCGAGCAGCTGGCTCGAGGACGTCAACTTCTGGCAAAGGATCGTCCATCCGGAAGATCGGGAGCGTGCGGAGGCCGCCTTCGAGCACGTCAACCAGACGGGCGAGCCCCTGAAGACGGACTACCGAGTGCTCCGAGCAGACGGCAGCGTCGCGTGGATCCACGAAGAGGCCGTATACATCCCGCCTCATGGCGAGGAGCCCGCCTACTGGCAGGGGTTCATGCTCGACGTCACGACGGCCAGGGAGGCTGAGGAGAAGATCCGCATCGCCGAGGAGCGCTACCGAACGATCGTCGAGCACACACCGGTCATCAGCTACCAGGAGAGCCCCGTCCGGGCTCCCTACAGCGAGGACTCGACCATGTCGTACGTGAGTCCACAGATCGAGGCGATCCTGGGATACCGACCCGACGAGTGGGAGACACCCGGCTTCTGGGCTCGGGTGATGCATCCCGACGACTTGCCGGCCGTCCTCGCCGAGAGCAACCGTACCAACGAAACGGGCGAACCCTACCGGCAGGACTATCGCATGTACGCGGCCGATGGGCGCCTGATGTGGTTCCACGACGAGTCGCACCTGATACGCGACGCTTCGGGAGAGCCCGTCGTTTGGCAAGGCGTCATGGTCGATATCACGGAGAGGAAGGAGGCGGAACAACAGCTGCGGCACGCTCAGGACCGCCTGCAGGCTTTGATCGACCATATGCCGGCCGCCGTGTACATCGAGTCCCCGGATGCCGACCCGCACAAGTTCTACCTAAGCCCACAGGTCGAGCAGCTCTTCGGATACACGGCCGACGAGTGGACCTGGACCCCGGATTTCTGGCTCGATCACATCCACCGTGACAATCGTGAAGAGGTTGAGCGACTCGACCAGCGAACGGATGGTGACCACGCGGCCTTCGCCACGGAGTACAGGTTCAGGCGCGCGGACGGCGAGTATGTCTGGGTGCACGACGAGGCGGTCTTCGTGCCCACGGAGGACGGCGCCGGATTCTGGCAGGGCTTCCTATTCGACATCACGCCGCGCAAGCAGGCCGAGGACCAGCTGGCGGAGGCGGAACGGGTCCTGAGAGCCACCATCGAGCACCTTCCGGCACTCGTTTACCGCGAGCCTCCCTCGCCGGACCTCGGCAGGCTCTACATAAGTCCCCAGGCGGAGCGGCTGTTCGGGTACACCCCCGAGGAGTGGACCGGCACACCGGGTTTCTGGCGGGCGCACATCCATCCGGATGATCGGCAGGCGGTGCTGCAGGCCAACGAGCTCGCCAATCAGACCAAGGAGCAGTACTCCGTCGACTACCGCTTCATGCGTTCGGACGGCGAGTACGTGTGGGTACACGACGAGGCATCGTTCGTGTCCGAAGTGGGGCGCGAGGAGTTCTGGCAGGGATTCATCGTCGACATCACCGAGAGGAAGGAGGCCGAACAGCAGCTCAGGGAGGCCGAGGAGAAGTTCCGAACGATCGTCGAGAACAACCCGGCGATCATCTACACGCAGGAGTTCGACCCGGAGAACCCCTCGGTGTCCAAGACGACGTACATATCTCCGCGCCAGCCCGAGGTGTTCGGCTACGAGGTCGAGGACGTGATCGCCGACCCGACCCTGTGGACGCGCCTGATCCATCCGGAGGACCGGGACCGGGTCCTCGCGGCAGACGTGAAGAGCAACTCGGGAGAGGCCGACCGGTTCTCGCTCGAATACCGGATGATCGCCAAGGACGGTCGCATCATCTGGGTCCAGGACGACGCGCAGCTGGTGCAGATCGACGGCAGGACTCCGTTCTGGCAGGGCTTCCTGCTCGACATCACGGAACGCAAGAAGGCCGAGGACCAGCTGGCCCGGGCCCTCGAGGTCGAGAGGGACGCGGCGCAGCGCCTGAGGGCGCTCGACGAGATGAAGAACACTTTCCTCCAGGCCGTGTCGCACGACCTGAGGACGCCGCTGGCCGCCATCCTCGGGCTTGCGATCACCCTGGGGCGAGGAGACATGCGACTGCCGGAGGAGGACGCGCGGGACCTGGCGCTGAGGATCGCGGAGAACGCGAAGCGCCTCGACCGGCTCGTGACGAACCTGCTGGATCTGGACAGGCTCGCGAGAGGGATAGCCACCCCCAAGCTCGAGCCAACCGACATCGCCACGATCGTCGAGCACGTCCTCACCGAATCGGAACTGATCCCGACGTCCCGGTTGCATGCGCGATTGGAGCCGGTCGTGATCCCCGCCGACGCGTCCAAGATCGAGCGCATAGTCGAGAACCTGTTGGCGAACACGGTTCGCCACACGCCCTCCGACTCATCCATCTGGGTGTCCGTGCTTCCGGACCCGGCGGGCGCGCTCCTCATGGTCGAGGACGACGGCCCAGGTGTTGCCGAGGACCTCCGGGAGGAGATCTTCGAGCCGTTCAGGCAGGGGCCCGACGCTCCGCGCCACTCACCGGGCGTCGGGGTCGGCCTGGCGCTCGTGCGCCGCTTCGCCGAGCTGCACGGCGGCACGGCGTGGGTCGAGGACCGCGAAGGCGGCGGCGCGTCCTTCCGGGTACTGCTGCCGAGCGAGCCGCCCGCGAAGGACGACTAGACGGCTTCCCAGCCCGCCACCGTCGGGTGATCGGTGGCGGCGGGCCCCACCTGGGCAGCGCCTCCGGGCGAGCCGACGCCCGACACCGAGTCGGTGAAGAACTCGGAGTTGATCGCCGTGAACTGCTTCCACTCGGCCGGTACGTCGTCCTCGTAGAAGATCGCGGTGACGGGGCACGCCGGCTCGCACGCCCCGCAGTCCACGCACTCGTCGGGCTGTATGTAGAGCATGCGAGGGCCCTCATAGATGCAGTCAACGGGGCACTCGTCCACGCAGGCACGGTCCTTGACATCGATGCAAGGCTCGGTGATCACGTAGGTCATTTCCTATCCCTCCGATCGACTTTCTCCGATTCTCACCGTGTCAATCGGTGAAATGTTACCGCGCCGGGAGGCGGCATCAACCTCCTCCCATGGCAAGGAAGACCTAGGCAGACGCGGGGGCCAAGGCCTCGAGTGTGTCCGCGACGCTCTCAGCGGGTATCGAACCGGCGCACGGAACCGGGTACACGATCGGCAGGTGTGCTCCTGCCTGCATGTAGGCCTTCAGGCGGTCTCTCGCCGTGTGGCCCGTCAAGGTGACGGCTTCCACGAGGCGCTGGGGCACGCCCGAGGGGTCTGCGGCCCGATGGGCGATCGCTGCTCGTTCCGCCTCTTCCCCGAGCCCGAGAGATGCGAATTGCCTCGCGTAGGCGGGGTAGGACGCGTACTCGGCCGCAGCGGTCTTGAGGGCCTCTGTAGCTGATGCCTCGTCCGGCGCAATGCAGGCGCGAACGTAGACGGCGATCGTCACGGAGGCAGGGTCTCTTCCGGCGCGCTTCGCCCCTTCGCCCACCTGAGACACCGCATCGGCGACCCGCTCGGGCGTGCACCAATTCAGCAGGACGCCGCCTGCAACCTCTCCCGCCAGCCGGGCCGCCCGGGGACCCAGCGCCGCGATCCAGATGGGCGGGGCGCCGGGGATGAGGCCCAGGTCTATCTGCTCCTCTCCCAGCCTGCCGTGCCCGGTGGACAGAGCCGCCCTGGTGGCCAGGACGGTCTGCCGTAGCCGGTCTAGGGCACCCGAGCGGGCCGGCCCGGTCCCCAGGCCGAGGATCAGACGGCCGCCGCTCAACTCGTGCACCGTCGCCGCCGCCATCGCCAGCAGGCCTGGGGACCGGGCCGGCAGCGGGACCACACCCGTAGCGAGACGCAGCCGCGTGGTCACACCGGCAAGGGCAGCGAGCGTGGCGAGCGTGTCTCGCGCGCCCACCTCGGGGAGGAAGACGGCCGTGTACCCCAGGGCCTCTCCCAGGCGAACGAGGCCGGCCAAGTCCGGCCAGCGATGCGGATCCCGCAGGGCGAAGCCGAGTTCTGGTTCGCTCATGGCGAGATGGTGCCAGATGTTGCGGGGGCGGCCGCGTGGCGGCCGCCCCCGCAGGGCCCCCTACAGGGGAACGTGGGACAGGACCATGATGCGGGGCTCGGTCATCTCCTCCATCGCGAAGCGCAGCCCCTCGCGTCCGAACCCGGACTCTTTCGAGCCCCCGTACGGCATCTGGTCGGCCCTGAACGCGGATACGTCGTTGATGATGACGCCCCCGACCTCCAGGGTTCTGTGCGCCTCGAACGCCCTGTTCAGGTCGTTCGTGAACACGCCCGCCTGCAGGCCGTACTTGGAGGCGTTCACCTCTGCCAGCGCCTCCTCGAACGTCTGGTATGGGGTGATCGTGCACACGGGACCGAAGATCTCCTCGCACCGGACCTTCATCTCGGGGGTCGTCTGCGACAGCAAGGTAGGCGTGTAGAAGGGCCCGTCGGCCTTGCCACCGACGAGGACCTCCGCCCCCTGGGACACGGCTTCGTCCACCCAGGCGGCGATCCTGTCCACCTCGCCCTTGTCGATGACCGGTCCAACGTCCGTGTCGGGATCCATGGGGTCACCGACCTTGAGTTGCTCGACCTGCTTCGCGAGCCGTGCTGCGAAGTCGTCGTAGACCTCACTGGCC
This sequence comes from uncultured Actinomycetes bacterium, assembly GCA_964535065.1. Lineage (GTDB taxonomy): Bacteria > Actinomycetota > UBA4738 > UBA4738 > HRBIN12 > AC-51. The sequence continues at coordinate 10,017 of CAZHRY010000023.1, read as the reverse complement.
ACCAGCACGCGCTGCACGCTGATACAGCTCTGGCCCGCCTGGTAGTAGCCGCCGAACGCGACCCGTTGCGCCGCGAGATCCAGGTCGGCGTCGCTGTGGACGATGACGCCGGCGTTTCCGCCCAGCTCCAGCGTGACCCTCTTCTTCGGGTCGAGCGACTTCAGGTACCAGCCGATGCCGGCCGAGCCCGTGAACGAGATCTTGCGGAAGCGCTCGTCGCGGGCCATCTTGTCGGCGACCTTCGACGAGACTGGCAGGACCTGGTACATGCCTTTCGGCAGGTCGGTCTCCGCGAAGAACTCCGCGAGGCGAAGGGCGCCGATCGGCGTGGCGCTGGCCGGCTTAACGACTATCGGAGCGCCGACGGCCAGGGAAGGCGCGACCTTGTGGGCAACGAGGTTGAGCGGGAAGTTGAAGGGCGTGATGCCCAGGACCGGCCCGAAGGGGAAGCGCCTGAGCAGCCCCAGGCGCGAGCCGAAGGCGGCCTCGGTGTCCAACCGCATCAGCTCGTCGTCGCCGTGACGCAAGACGTCCGAAGCCCAGCGGAACGTCGACACTGCCCTGGCCGCCTCCACCTTCGCCCACTTGAGGGGCTTGCCGCCCTCCTTGGCGATCAGCTCGGCGTTCTCGTCCTGCGTCTCTGCTAGGCGTTTCGAGATGTGGTCGAGGGCCACGGAACGCGCGGCCACCGAGAGCTTCTTGGACTCCTCGAAGGTCGCGGCGGCCGTGGCCGTCGCCTCCTCGACATCGGCTTCGGAAGGCACGGCGATCTGGGCGACCACGGAGTCGTCGAAGGGGTTCTTCACCTCGAAGGTGCCCTCGCCGGTCCTCCACTCCCCGTTAACGAGGTATGGGCGCACCGTCATAGTGGATCACTCACCACCTTTCAGACGGTTCGGGGGGGCGCCCCGACGGGCGCCCCCCCGTTCCGTCGATCCTCTCTCTATGTGAAGGCTTCGCTCAGTCGAGCGAAACCATCACGTGCTTGATCTGCGTGTAGTCCTCCAGCGAGTACACAGACATGTCCTTGCCGTACCCGCTCTCCTTGTAGCCGCCGTGCGGCATCTCGGCCGTGATCATGAAGTGGGTGTTCACCCAGACCGCGCCGAACTGCAGGCGGCGGGCAACGCGCATCGCGCGCGCGGTGTCCCGCGTCCACACCGACGAGGCCAGGCCGTACACGACGTCGTTGGCCCAGGCGACCGCCTGGTCCTCGTCGCTGAACCGTTGGACCGTGACCACGGGCCCGAAGACCTCCTGCTGGACGATCTCGGCCTTCTGGTCGACGTCGGTCACGACGGTCGGCTTGTAGTAGGCGCCGGCGCCCTCGATCGGCTCTCCGCCGGTAAGGACCTTCGCACCGCTCTCCTGCGCCCGGTCCACGAACCCGGCCACGCTGGCGCGCTGGCCCGCAGACACGAGCGGACCCATCTCGACGTCCTCATCCATGATCGGGCCGACCTTGATCGACTCGACGGCAGGAACCAGCTCCGCGAGCAGGTCCTCGTAGATGCCCGGACCGGCCACGACACGGCAAGACGCGGTGCAGTCCTGACCGGTGTTCGTGTATCCCGCGAACTTCAGGGTCTCCACCAGCTTCTCGAGGTCGGCGTCGTCGAACACCACGACGGGGGCCTTTCCGCCGAGCTCCAGGTGAACCCTCTTGACGTTCGAAGCGGCGTTCGCGGCGATGATCTTCCCGGTCGCCGTATCTCCCGTCACGGAGACCAACCTCACATCGGGGTGCTTGACCAGCTGGTCACCGATCTCGGAACCGTGGCCGGTGACGACGTTGAACACCCCGGGGGGCAGGATGTCCTGGGCCAGCTCAGCCAACCTGAGCGCCGTGCGCGGCGTGATCTCAGCGGGCTTGATTATCGAGGTGTTCCCCGCCGCCAGCGCCGGACCGAGCTTCCAGATCGCCATCATCAGCGGGTAGTTCCACGGGCATATCCCCACCGTCACTCCGAGGGGCTCGCGGCGGATCATGCTCGTGAAGCCCTTCTCGTACTCGCCTGCGGACTTGCCTTCGGGAAGCCGCGCAGCCCCTGCGAAGAACCGCAGGTTGTCGGTGATGAACGGGATGTCGGCCGCCGATACCGAGATCGGCTTGCCCACGTCCTCGGCTTCGAGGAGCGCCAGGGTGTCGGCGTCCTTGTCCATCGCGTCGGCGAGAGCAAGCATCATCGCCGAACGCTCCTTCGGCGGCGTGTCGAACCAGACCTCTTCGTACGCCTTCTTCGCGGCGGCGACCGCCCTGTCCGCGTCCTCGCGGGTCCCGACCTGAACGGTCGCGACCGCTTGGTCGGTCGAGGGGTCGATGCTCGGCTCGGTCTCGCCGCGTCCGGACTCGACCCACTCGCCTCCGATGTACATACCCCAGGTCTTCAAGTCGGCCATAAGCCTCCCCTTCCCACAGGGACCCCCGATCAGGGGTCGAAGCCGCTCTGCAGCCGAAGTATGGCCGAATCGCCCGCCCGACGGCCACTAGACGTTCCGGAACGCGGACGGGGGCGGGATGTACGGAACGTCACCCGCCTCGAGAACCGTCAGGACTCCGCCTCGGCGGCCAGGAGGTCCCGGGCGCGGAGCGCCAGCCAGAACTCCATCCGATCGAAGGAGCTGGCCAGGTCCCGTCCGGTCAGCTCCTCGACCTTGCGCATCCGGTACCGGAGGGTGTGCCGGTGCACGAAGAGTTGCGCCGCCGCGGATTCCCAGCGCGCGTTGTGCTGCAGGAAGGCTTCGAGCGACCCGAGAAGTTCGCCGCCGTGTTCGCGATCGTAGGAGTCCAGCGCGGAGAGCATCGAGTCCGCGAACGCCCGCAGGGCGCCGGGATCCGCCATCGACAGGAGCAGCCGGTAGGTGCCGAGGTCGTCGAAACCGGCCTGGGGCCACCCTTCCAGGCGGCACACCTGCAGGGCGTACCGGGCCTCACGGGCCGAACGCGAGACATCGCCGGGGGGCACCGCCGATCCGGCGCCCGCGCGCCGGGCCACTCCCACCCTGTCGCCGAGCGCCGAGATAAACCCGACCAGCGCGGGCGCCGGATCGGCCGCCAGCAGGAGCGAGATGTGCTCGTCACCTGCCGAGACCAGGAAGCCGCCGCCAAGCCGAGAGCAGTGATCGGTCGCAGCCTGGGCAAGCTCATCCGGATCCGTGTCGCCGTCCGCGCCCTCTACGGCAACGACGACCACCTGCGAGTCGCGGGGGAACCCGAACCTGGCCAGACCGCGAGCCGCTTCCGCCGGACCGAGCCCGCCGCCGGCCAGCTCGTCGAAGAAGTCGCCCTGCAGCCGGCGCTGCGCGTCCGCCACCGCCTTGGACTTGGCGAGCTCGATGGCGAAGAGGCTGAGCGCATGCCCGGCGACGATACGGTCGTACTGGCTGGGCTGTTCGGGCTTGCCCACGGCGAGGAACGCCTCGACCCGGCCTTGGGCTCCGACCGGCTGCACCCAGATGTTGTGACCGTGGTCCACGAGGGTGAGCGAGAAGCTCGCCCCGCTCGGCCTCGATCCGCGCAACTCCTCCCACACGCGTTCCCGGCGTGAGGCCGCGGCCTTCGAAGTGGCCGCCATCGCCATGCCGTGCAGGTCCAGCAGCAGGGCCCACCCGCCGATCACTTCCGCGAGCGCGCCGGCGATGCCCTCGACGCCCTTCCCCTCCAAGACGGCTCGCGTGAGGACGTGCTCGGCGTCCACGGCCCTTTGGAGCGTGTCGTACTGCTCCGCCGCCAGCCTGGCGAACACGGCCTCGGTTATCGCTATGAACGGGACGGGATAGGGGATCTCGAAGAGTGGGAAGCCGCTCTTCTCCGCTTCGTTGACCATCGCCCGCGGCGTCCTGTCATGCCCGAAACCCAGACCGAACCCGAGGCCCGCCACCTTCGCCCTGACCAGCCGCCTCACGTAGGAACGCTGTTCCGCGGCCGTCTCCCCTATCCCCATGCCGGTGGTGAGGATCAGCTCCCCGCCTCTGAGCCATGGCGTCGGGTCGTCCAGCTCGCTGATATGAACCCAACGGAGGGGAACCGACGCCTTGTCCTGCCCTGCAAGCAAGCTCAAGGGCATGCCCGGGATCGAGACGATGTCGGCGACGGAGACTGCCACCGGTGGATTGTACGGAACGTACAGACGCCCCGCCCGGGCACACGGATGCGGCGGCTCGGGTTCGCCACAGCGTACAAACCTGAACGCCGTTCAAGGCCACACGTGCGCCTGACGCGCGAGCCGGCGGCCCTCAGACTTCCGGTGTGGCGCGGGATGCCGCGCCTGTCGCCGCGTGAGGAGGAACCTCGACCCATGGACATCCCCCAGGAACGCAAGGTCGTCACGGAGATCCCCGGCCCCAAGAGCCGCGAGTGGTTCGAGCGGCGTGCCTCGGCCGTGCCCGCGGGCGTGGCCAACATCCACCCGATAGTCACCGCACGCGCATCCGGCGCTATCGTCGAGGACGTCGACGGCAACCGCCTGATCGACTTCGCCACGGGGATCGCCGTACTCAATGTGGGCCACACAGCCCCTGAGGTCGTCGAGGCTGCGCGAGCGCAACTCGAGTTGGACACGCACACCTGCTTCCACGTCACGGCGAACGAGCCGTACATCGAGCTGGCTGAACGCCTCAACGCGCTGGCGCCGATCGAAGGCCCGGCGAAGACGATGTTCGCCAACTCGGGCGTCGAAGCGGTCGAGAACGCCGTCAAGATCGCGCGCAAGGCGACCGGTCGAACGGCCGTCATCGCCTTCGATCACGCGTTCCACGGCCGCACCTTGATGGGCATGACGCTCACGGCCAAGGTGATGCCGTACAAGCAGGGCATGGGGCCGTTCGCCCCCGAGGTCTACCGCCTGCCGTTCGCGTACCCGTACCGGTGCCCTACGGGCGGCTCCCCTGACACGTGCGCCGCGTCATGCCTCGCGTACGCCGTGGACGAGATGCACAAGCACATCGGTGAAGAGAACATCGCCGCTGTCATCATGGAGCCGATCCAGGGCGAGGGCGGCTTCATCGTCCCGGCGCCCGGATTCGTGAAGGGCATCGCCGACTTCTGCCGCGAGAGCGGCATCGTGTTCATCGCCGACGAGATCCAGTCCGGCATGGGCCGTGCCGGCAAGTGGTTCACGATCGTGGACGAAGGCGTGACCCCCGACATCGTGACCTCGGCGAAGTCGCTCGGTGGCGGGATGCCGATCAGCGCGGTCACCGGCCGCGCCGAGCTGATGGACTCCGTCCACGCCGGCGGGCTGGGCGGCACCTACGGCGGCAACCCCGTGGCAGCGGCCGCATCGCTCGCCGTACTCGACAAGATCGAGCGAGACGGCCTCCTGGAGCGGTCGGTCCGCGTGGGAGAGATAGTCATGGACCGGTTCCGCGCCATGCAGGCGAAGGTCCCCCAGGTCGGCGACGTCAGGGGCCGCGGGGCTATGTGTGCGATCGAGCTCGTCGAGGATCCGGCCACGAAGGCCCCGATGGACGCAGCCAAGATGGGCTCCATCGCCCGCACCTGCCTGGAGAACGGGGTCCTGGTCCTGACCGCGGGCACGTACGGGAACGTCGTGCGCCTGCTACCGCCCATCAACATCGACGAGACGCTCCTTGCGGACGGGCTGGACGTTCTCGAGGATGCCGTGGCCTCGTCCGTGTCGTAGCGCGGGCACCCGATAACCTGCCGCCATGTCTGGCGGCAGGGGGCGTCTAAGGCGGATCGCGGTAGACCTGACACCCCTGCGGGTCTCCCGGGACTTCCGTCTGCTCTGGTCGGGCTTGTTCGTCAGCGAGCTGGGCTACCAGTTCGCGCGGGTGGCGATCTACGTGCAGGTGTGGGAGCTGACGCGCTCCAACCTCGCCGTCGGGATGATCGGGCTCACCGGCCTGGTCGCGGCGGTGGCGGGCGCGCTCGTTGCGAGCGCCTTCATCGACGCCCGCGACAGGCGGCAGCTCTTGATCTGGGCCCAGGTGGCGTTCGCCGTCGCAGCGGGAGTGCTCCTGGCCGGCGCGATCGCCGGTAAGCCGCCGCTCTGGGTCATACTTGGCGCCAACGCCGTGACGGCCTTCGTGAGCGCGTTCGAGGGCCCGACCCGCAACGCGATGACCCCGAGGCTGGTCGGAACGGAGCTCATCACCTCCGCCCTGGCGCTCAACCAGATCCTCTGGCAGACGGTGTCGATAGCCGGGCCAGCCTTGGGGGGCCTGGTGATCGCCGCAGGAGGGTTCGGCTGGGCCTACGGCCTGGATCTGGTCACTTACGCGGCGCTCTTCTTCGCCGCCTTGGTGATGAAGCCGATGCCGCCGCTCCACGAGCCCGGCGCAGCCAGAGGTTTGCATGCCGCGACAGAAGGTTTCCGGTACGTCGGGCGTGACCGCCTTCTCAGATCGACCTTCGTCATCGACCTGATCGCCATGGTCTTCGGGATGCCCATGGCGCTCTTCCCCGCCCTGGCGGCCACACGCTTCGGAGGGGGCGAGACGGTCGTGGGGCTGCTGCTCGCGGCCCCGGCGGCAGGCGCGCTGATCCAGAGCCTGATGGGGGGGTGGACCCGCCGCGTGATCAGACAGGGCGAGGTCGTCATCTGGGCCGTGGCCGGCTGGGGAGCCGCGATAGCCGCGTTCGGGCTTGTGGGCTCGAGCCTGCCCGCCGCCCTCCTCTTCCTTGCGGTGGCGGGCGCGGCGGACGTGATCAGTGCGATATTCCGCTCGACGATCTTGCAGGTCACGGTTCCCGAACACCTGCGCGGGCGCCTCTCGACGATCTTCTTCCTGGTCGTGACCGGAGGGCCCAGGCTCGGCGACTTCGAGGCAGGGCTCGTGGCCTCCTGGGTTTCGCCCGGGTTCAGTGTGGTTTCGGGGGGGCTGGCCTGCATCGTTGGCGCCGCCCTCGCCGCGGCCGCCTACCCCGAACTGCGCAGATACCGCTCAGATGCTCGAAAGTGACCCCGAGGGGCCCTAGGCTTCGGTTCATGCCCAAGCTGACTCCTTCCGAGCTGAACGCGGCGCTCTGTGACTTGGAGGGCTGGACCGCGTTCGGGAACGCCCTTCACAAGACCTTCGCCCTCCGGGGTTTCAGGGCCCAGGTGGCGTTCGTCAACCGGATCGCCGAGCAGGCCCTCGCGAACGGGCATCATCCAGACATCGAGATCCACGACGGCCGCGTCATCGTCTCTATCACCACGCGCTCCGAGGGCGGCGTCACGGAGAAGGACGTGTCGCTGGCACGCGCCATCGACCGTGTTCTGGAGCCCGTGGGCGTCAGGTAGCGGTCCTACACGAGCGCAGACGCGCACCGGACACAGAGGACCGAAGCCGGCCGCGCCTCGAGGCGTTCATCGGCGATAGAGAGCCCGCACCTGTCGCAGAGCCCGTAGGTCCCATCGTCCAGCTTCTGGAGGGCGCGGACCACGTCGGCCTTCAACGCGGCCAGCTCCCTGGCCGCGCCCACCTTGGAGAGCCGCTCCACCGCCTCGGTCGTTCCGTCGCCGATCCGCTTCCCGAACGAGACGCCCGATCCGGGCGACACCTCCATGAGCGAGGCAAGCTCGCCCTCGAGCGATGCGAGGCGCTCGGCCAGAACCTGCCGGACCCCCGGCCGGCTCACCCCGGCTCCTTCAGCGTCAGCACCCCGTGGTCCCCGGCGTCCACGACCCCCTCCAGGCCCGCTTCCACCAGGAGGCTGAAGTCCTCCTGCTCCACGATGGAGTCGCCGGGCTGGGGACCCTCAGCCAGCTCGAACGTCACCCCGTCGCCTTGGCGGCGCACCCTGATGAACGCATCCTGGCCGAAGCGCGCCGCCGCGGAAGCGGCGGCGCGCAGGACGTCGGCCGCGCGCTCGGTGAACGAGACCACGGAAGCCATGCTAAGGTCCGCGACCGCTAACCCGGAGGGGGCCCGGCCGCATGGAAGCGATACAGCTCGAACTTCGAGGGCCTGGCGGCGAGCCGGTCGATCTGTGGCGAACGCTGGTGTCTCACGGTTTCCACGACCTGCCCCCGGTGAGGATCGACGAGCAACGCCGAACCCTCTCCCTCACGGTCCGGATGCCGCGAGGGAAGCCGAGGCGCGTAAGCGTGGGCGCGGGCTCGCGCGGCCATGCCCGGGTGGACGTTCAGGGCACTCCCCTGCCGGCGCACGCCGTGGACCACGTGATATCCGTGGTCCGCCGCGTGCTGCACCTGGACCAGGACCTCTCCGGCTTCTACAGGCTGGCTCGCGAAGACCCGGACCTGGCATGGGCGACGTCGGGAGCCGGCCGGATGCTGAGAAGCCCCACCGTATGGGAAGACGTGGTCAAGACCCTCTGCACGACCAACTGCTCGTGGGCGCTGACCACCAAGATGACGGAGGCGCTGGTGCGGGAGCTGGGCGACCCTCCCGCGGGAGGAAGCGATCCGCTCGCCAACGCCTTCCCGACACCGGAGGCGATGGGCTCGGTCACAGAGCGCTTCTACCGCGACGTCGTCAGGGCAGGCTACCGCGCCCCCTACTTCGCCGAGCTGTCCCGGCTCGTGGCTGGTGGTGAAGTAGACCTGGAGGAGCTGGGCACCACGAGCCGCGATCGGCTCCCAGACTCAGAGGTCGAGCGAGCGCTCCTGTCCCTGCCCGGCATCGGTCCGTACGCGGCCGCCCACATCATGATGACCCTCGGCCGCAACTCCAGGCTGATCCTCGACTCGTGGACACGGCCGAAGTTCGCCAGGCTCACCGGCAGGCGGAAACCCCCTTCGGACCGGGTGATCGAACGCAGGTTCCAGCGCTTCGGGCCCGACGCAGGCCTGGCCTTCTGGCTGTTCTTGACGAAGGACTGGGTGGACGGCTGAGGGTTGTCCTGCCCTGCAGGCGCAGCCATACTCTCCGGGGCCCGCGACGACCCAAGAGCGAAGAGGAGGCCGACACCGTGAAGGAGTGCCGATGGCGCGCCCCAGCCGCGCCCTCGCCCGCCGCGCCAAGCGGCTCCTGGGCTACTGGCGGTCCGAAACCCGGACGCTGCGCCAGGGCCTGGTCGCGCTCGTCCTCAGCACCGCGGCGTCCTTCGTCGCAGGCCTGACCCTCGGATCCATCACCGACACCCTGAGCGCCCTGCCCGGCCTCCTCGTCCTGATCCCGGCGTCGGTGGGGATGCGCGGCACCATCTTCGGCGCAGTTGGAGCGCGGCTCGGCACCGGGATACACGCCGGGTTGTTCGAAGCCACCCTCAGGAAGGAAGGGCTCCTCCGTCAGAACGTGGAGGTGGCCATCCTTTCGACATTCCTCTCTTCCGCCTACCTGGCCGTGATGGCCAAGCTGGTTGCGGCCGCCTTCGGCGAGAACACGATCTCGGTCTGGGACCTGCTCACGATCTCCGTGACCGGAGGCGTCCTGGCGTCCGCGGCGATCCTCGTGGTCACCGTCCGACTCGCGGTGCTCTCCTTCAGGCGCGGTTGGGACCTGGATGCGGTTTCGACCCCGATGGTCACGGCCATCGGCGACATGGTCACCCTCCCCGCGCTATTCCTGGCGACCTTCGTCGTCAGGCTGGACGTCGTGAACGCGGTGCTGGCCGGACTGAGCATCGCGGCAGCGGTGGCGGCTCTGGCCGTGGCCGCCCTGAGGAGCCCGAAGGCGACCAAACGGGTCCTGGTGGAGATGATCCCGATCATCACTCTCGTCCCGCTGCTCGACATCCTCGCCGGAGCGCTGCTGGAGGAGCGCCGGCCTGCGATACAGGCCGTGCCGGGGGTGCTGATGATGATCCCTCCGTTCGTATCGCAGGCCGGCGCCCTCGGCGGCATCCTTTCCTCACGCCTCACTTCGAAGCTCCGCCTGGGTGTGATCGGCCCGAGGGGCTGGCCCCAACCTCCGGCGATCGTGGACGGCTCGCTCGTCGTGATCTTCGGGGTCACCGTATTCGCGACGATCGGGGCGGCGGCGTGGGCGCTTTCTGAACTGACCGGGCTCGGCCACCCCGGTGCGATGACGATGATCGCCGCGACCCTCCTCGCCGGCCTCATGACGCTGCCGATCACCCTCGCCGTCGGTTACTACGTCGCG
>CAZHRY010000022.1:18262-32033 GCA_964535065.1 uncultured Actinomycetes bacterium | reverse complement strand
GACATGGCTCCATCCTCTCAAGGCCTGGAGCCTCCAAGAATCCCGTCACGCTTCACGCGAGATCGTCCTGGATCCCGCCTACGGCGACGATGCGCGTGTCGCTCTCACCTTGGCCTTGGGGAAGACGAGGGACGCGGAGTCGGGCGAGGTGCTGATGAGGCTGATCGACGAGCCGCTCCTCGCACCGTACGCCGCGAAAGCCATGGGCCGGCGAGGCGACGAGGCTGGCCGTTCGAAGATAGAGGCCCTGCTCCACCGGCCCGAAGCCTGGGTGAGGAAGGAAGCAGAAAGGGCCCTGAAGAACCTCGACAAGAAGGCAGCCCGACGCGGCGGGAACGGATAGCCAGCCGCTCGACATCCGCTCTCGCGCCCGGTCAGCCGCACCGACAAGCAGGGAACCACCCCGGTCCTTTCGTTCACCCGCACCTACCAGCGCCTGAAAAGTCGTTAGTGGATCCGCTTGTCATCGAGGCCGCGTTGTACGTCGGCCTGGAGGCGATTAGGCACTGGCTCAAGCACGGCTGCCCGGGCATGACTGGCGGATCCGTGGTCATGTGCGAGGACCTGGTGAGATACATCGCCGACGACCGACTGCCGGCGTCAGAGATCCGTGTCGGCTATGCCGAGAAGGGCTTCTGCGATCGCGGAGGCCATCTCACGCAGACGGCGGCGTTGCGTCCTGTCCAGCTCGAGGTCCTGCATCAGCTCGAACGCCTCGCGTGCCAGGGCCGAGGTCTCGCTTGACGATGCCTCCGCCGCAAGAAGGACCTGCGCGATCTGGTGCGGGTCGACGCCCAGCCCAAGCAACCCAAGGATCTCGAGCCGGTCCTTCTCTCCAGGCTCAGACTCCGGCCTGTCGAGGAGAGCCGCGAGCTTCGTTGCGATATGGGCAGGAACGGTGAGCAGGCGCCACCCATCGACATCCTCGGCGTACGGCAGCAGGTGCTCCACGCGCAGCCGGAGCTTCTGACCGAGCCTGGATGCGTACGGGACGTAGATGTCGAAATGGACACGATCGTGATCCGCTCTCCATTTCCCGCCCGCGATGTGCGTGGACGCCGTGACAGGGCCGTACCTTTCGCCGATCGGTCCAAGGAGCTCACGCCCGACTATCACGTCGATGTCGTGGCTCTGGAGTGCGCCGATCCGTCTCCAGCTCGCCCATCCGCCGATGAGCACTGCGCTCGGGAAATCCGCAAGGAACCGCTCCAGCACGGCACGGCTGGTGTCCGTGTACTCCCGGGGATAGAACTCCTCAGGCGGCATCAGGCTCCAGCAGCCGCGCCGACAGGGCTCGCACGAACCGGGCCGCCGGCCATCCCGGCGTGTTGAACAGGTCCGCGTACGCCTGGCTCGCGGGCGTCACGGAGCCGTACCGGCGGAGCAAAGGGTCGGGCTCGAGCACGGTCAGGATGGTTTCGCCATCGGGGTCTCCGACCAGCGAGGCGGGAAGGTTCCCTGGATCGCCGTAGCAGAGCACGCGGTCATAACCCGAGACGAAGTTGCCGCCTTCATGGGCCACGATCGCGCCGAACCCACCCAGAACGAACCGATCGGCGGGCAGCTGCCTCTCCGCTTCAACCGCAGGCATCCGGATCTGTCGCTCTTCCAGCAGATCTCGCCCCGGGGCCCGCGAGGCGGCCCAGAGTAGATGCAGCCGGCCGGGATCGATCAGTCGAAGTCCGCCGCCGCCCCGAACCCGCACCGCGCCGATCTCCACGGGGCGGCCGAGCGCCTTGTGGACCGTGGACAACCCGAAGTCAAGCTCACCCGCCAACGTGGCCAGCGAAGCCCAGCGGCGCTCGCCCTGCTCGCTCGACACCAAGAGGTGGCGCCATACCTGTTCCTTCTTGCTCAACATGGCGGGCTACTTTACCAGATTTCCACTATATGGTGGAACACGGCCCGATAAGGGCGGGGCGAACTCATCCAGGCAACCCGGCCAAGGTCGCAAGTGGAGGTATCCGGGAGCGGGGCGGGCCAACGGGGGAAGGGCTCCCTTCAGAGGTCGCGGCTCCGCCAGCCCTACGAAGCTGCGGCGGCGCAGTCGGCGCAGAGCCCGGTGATCGCGAAGTGCGTCAGGTCGGCCTCGAACCCGTGGTGGCGGTGGAGCAGCTCCGGTCCTGATCAGGCCAGGCCGGTCATGCCGGCGGTAGGAGTGCCCATACGGAACCGATGATTGCGATCGCGAGACCGCAGATGCCGACCCCCCACGCCGACCACGACAAGCTCCGCGGGCCCTCGCCCTCCTCGGGGAAGCCGAATGCGAGCCACCATGTAAGGCGCCTGCCCCATCGCTGGTGCGTCAACAACCACAGACCGAGCCTGCGCTGGCGGATCCAGGAGGTAACAGCTATGGATGCGCCCATGGAGAAGGGCACGATGAAGGGTATGGGGGGTAGGCCGTACCGCAGCCGGCTGGCCCACCATCCGTAGAAGACGCCGAAGAGGCCCACAGCCAGACGCCACGGCCATCGGGGCATGTACCTGGCCTTCAGCTCCTCGAACTGACGCGGCGGCGCCTCTCCGGCCATGGCTACGAAGCTGCAGCGGCGCAGTCGGCGCAGAGCCCCGTGATCGCGAAGTGCGTCAGGTCGGCCTCGAACCCGTGGTGGCGGTGGATCAGCTCTGACAGGGCGCCCGCCTCCTTCAGGGTCAGCACGTCGTCGCGGCCGCAGCGGTGGCAGGTCAGGTGCACGTGCTGGGCCTCGTCTGCCTTGTGGTACTCCGCGCCGCTCTCGAGGTGCGAATGCTGGAGGACGCCGACCTCCTCGAGGAGCGCGAGCGTACGGTAGACCGTCGAGGGGTTCACGCCGGGCATCACGCCCTGGATCTTGGGTGCGATAGCTGCGGGGGAGATGTGCCCCTGCGAACGCATGACCTCCGAGACGATGGCCCTTCGCTGGGGGGTCATGCGAAGGCCGCGGTCCTTCAGAAGCTCCATGACGTCGGCGAAGTCGGCTGTGCTCAGCTCCACGAGCCGCGAGGATAGCAGCATGTTGCAGGTGCAAAGCAGCGAGTTGCAGGTGCCGGTAGGCTCGGGTCCATGACCGTGATGGTGGTCGGGGCCTCGGGCGTGATCGGAAGGTCTGCCGTCCGCGCGTTGCTCGCCCGGGACGAGGTGAGAGCAACCGTCCGCCGCCCAGAGGCCGCCGAGGTCCTCAGGGCGCTGGGCGCCAAGGTCGCCGTTCGCGATCCGTTCGAGGACCTCGGCGGCCTCCTGGGTGGTTGTCACACGCTGGTTCATCTGGTCGGAGGCCTGAGGGCGCAAGACGATGACGAGCTGTTCAGGGCCAACCACGCCTCTGTGCTGCATGCCCTGGAAGCGGCGCGAGAGGCCGGCGTCAAGCGTTTCGTGATGGTGTCCGCGCCCGGTGCGCACCCGGAGGCGGCCAACCCTTTCCTGCGCGCCAAGGGCCTGGCCGAGGAGGCGGTGGCAGCTTCCGAGCTGGAGTACGCCATCATCCGCAGCTCGCACGTCTACGGGTTGGGCGGGTTCTGGTTCACGGCCGCGGTGGAGGGGGCCCTGGCAGATCCCCCGTTCGCTCCCGGGACCGGCGAGCAGGAGGTCGCACCTGTCTTCGCCGACGATCTGGCGGCTGTGATCGCGGCGGTGGACGACAGCGAAGCCGAGGTGGCAGGGACCTGGGCATCGGAAGGCCCGGATGTCGTGACGGCCGACGGGCTCGTGAGGCTCCTGAGGGGCGAAGGACACGAGATCTCGCATGGCCGGGCGGCCGAACGGCTCTCCGAACTCCTCGGGATCCCGGTTACCGAGACCGTCGCCGGGTTCCTGGGGTTGCCGAGCCGGGCCGACGCCCCGGACGCGGCCGGGGCCTTCGGCGTGGCCCTGACTCCCCTGCTGGAGGGCCTTCGCATCACCCTTCACGCGGCGGCCGACATCGACGCCGGGTAAGCTCGCCCGGCGATGGGTGAGTTCGTTCGCCTCGAGATGGCGGGGGGTGCCGACGGGGTCGGCGTGATCCGCATCGACCGGCCGCCGGCGAACGCGATCGACCTTCAGGTCGGGCTCGAGCTGCAGGAAGCCATCCGCGAAGCGGGCGGAAGGGATGACGTGGGCGCGCTCGTCGTATGGGGTGGTCCGAAGATCTTCGCCGCGGGCGCGGACATAAAGGCCATGGCCGATCGGGACGCCGAGCAGGTAAGGCCCTCGGTGGATGCCCTGGGCGAGGCCTGCGACATGCTGGAGGACCTCCCCAAGATCGCGATCGCGGCCGTGAACGGGTTCGCTCTGGGTGGTGGGCTGGAGTTGGCGTTGGCGTGCGACCTGCGGTACCTGGCCGAGGATGCCCGGGTGGGCCAGCCCGAGATCCGCATCGGCGTGATACCCGGCGCGGGTGGGACGCAGAGGCTGGTTCCCCTCGTGGGCCTCGGGATGACCAGGTGGCTCGTGTACACAGGCGAGCACGTGCGGGCGGAGCGCGCCCAGGAGCTGGGGCTGGCGGAGCGCGTGGTCGCGCCCGGCGAGCTGTTCGAGGCGGCGGTCCAGGACGCGGAGCGGTTCGCCCGGGGGCCCAGGCAGGCTCTCGCCGCTGCCAAGAGGGCCATCCGAGGCGCGGTCCTCAAGCCCGGCCCCGACGGGATCCGGGCGGAGCGGATGCAGTTCCTCCACCTGTTCGGAACGCCGGACCAGCGAGAGGGCATGAGGGCCTTCTTGGAGAAGAGGGAGCCTCGGTTCGGGGTGACGGGGGAGTGACCGTTCGCGTCCGGCGCGCCCGGGCGGAAGACCTGCCCGACCTGCTGGCCCTCTTCGCCGAGCTGGACAGGCTCCAGAGGGACTGGCGCGTGTTCACCCCGCGCCCGGGCGTGAGCGACGAGGTGGCGCGCAAGTACAGGGAGGCCGTCGGCCGGGCGGACGCGATGGTTGCGGTGGCCGAAGACGGAGGCAAGATCGTCGGCATGGCTTACGCCGAACCGCAGACGCCGAGCCGGTTCTCCGACGAGCGCTCACTGGAGGTCTCGGGCGTCATCGTTCGGGAAGGACGCCGGCGGGAGGGCATCGGGCGCCTGCTGATGCAGGAGGCGGTCCGTTTCGCTCGAGAGAAAGGCCTCAGGTGGGTCACCCTCCACACGTTCGGACCCAACAAGGACGCGATGGAGTTCTGGGAGAACCTGGGCTTCAGCCAACGCGTGGTCCAGCTGTCTTCGCAGGTAGACGACCTAGCTCGCAGACTGGGTGTCCGATCCTGAACCCCCTGGAATGAACCGGCTCACCGGCGGGTTCGAAACAGGTACGAGGGGACCGACCGCTTTGCCCGAGACCGATCCGGCCCCCGGGAAAGGAAGTGACGGCCATGATGAACGACAGGTTCAGGGGGGCGGCCGTCAGAACGCTTCCCAGACCGAACAGGAAGTACAGCGAGGGTCGCGTCTGTGCCGAGCCCGGGTGCGGCACCAAGCTCTCCGTCTATAACAAGTGGAAGTACTGCTGGCAGCACGAGCCGGTGCACGAATACATCCCTCGGGGGAAGCGCAGGAGCAAGAGCCGCGCCGCCTGAGGAACCGACCGGATAGACAAGGCCGAGGCCCCTCTGGAGAGGGGCCTCGTTGCATATCCGGAGCGCGTAGTCGGTCGGTTGGGGGACCGGAGCTCCCCGAGCGACCGTGGTCGATTCAAGGTAGGGCCAGGGCCTGCCGATGCGTTGGGGGACCGCTCCCCCCGAAGCGGACCATCGAATGCCTAACGACATCACCGAGCCTCCCGCGATGCGCATGAGCGCATGCCCGTACTGCGAGCGGAACGTCCTGGTCTACGAGGACCCGCCTCGCTGTCCCATCTGCGCGTGCCCGCTGGACGAGAGCACTATGGAGCCGTTCGTCTTCCCGAGCGAACCGCCGTCGAAGCCGACAGATCAGGACTGAGTCAGGATCGCGCGGCGCCAAGGCCGCACCGAGCTGAAGATGGCGAGTTCCTCGGCGCCTCTCAGCTCATCCACGGTGATCACCCGCTCCCGGAGCTTGCCGTCCGCGATCAACGCCTCGCGCTCGCAGCCCGGGAGCAGGCCGCAGTCCAGGGGAGGGGTGAACCAGACCCCGGAGATGCGGACCGCGAGGTTGGCGATGGTCGTCTCGGTGACCTCGCCCCGCGTGTTGACCAGGATCACGTCGTCGGCTGCGGGATGGCGCTCCCTGGCCCGTTCGTACCCGTCCCTCAGGGTGGTCTTGTGGAACAGGAAGGGATCGGAGGGATCGACGGGATGGCCGGCGTCGATGGCCAGGCGCACGGGCTCGGGGGAGCGGGGCATCGGGGCGCCGCCCGTCTCCACTTTGCCGCGCCGGTCGAGCAGCAGGCGAACCCTGGCGGCCTTGGACGGGAAACGGCGGGCCTCCCGGTCGAGCGCGGCCTGCACGGCCTCAGGGTCGAAGGCGAACCCCTGGTACTCGGCCGAGGCGCGGAGCCTCGCCAGGTGTTCGCTCATGCGCCGGTATCCCTTGCCCGGCTCGTGCAGGAGTGTCTCGAGCAGTCGGAACGGCGGGCGGCGCACCGTGAGGACCTTCGCCTTGGCAACCAGCTCGTCGTACTCGGCGGAAGCGCGCGAGTCCCAGGTGATGCCGCCTCCCGTCCCGTACTCGGCCATCCCGGTCTGGGCGTCGTGGACGACCGTGCGGATCGCCACGTTGAAACGGGCCCGCGGGCCGGGCTCGCCGAAGGGGGCGAGGTAGCCGACGGTGCCGCAGTAGACGCCGCGGGGCGAGTCCTCGAGCTCGGCGATGATCCCCATCGTCGAGACCTTGGGGGCGCCGGTGACCGAACCGCACGGGAACAGGGCGCGGAACACGTCGGGGAGCGCGACGTCGGGCCTCAGGGTGGCCGATACGGTGGAGGTCAGTTGCCAGACGGTCTCGTAGCGCTCGGCCTCGAAGACGTCGGACCAGCGAACGGACCCCGCCCGGGCGATGCGTCCGATATCGTTGCGGAGCAGGTCCACGATCATCGCGTTCTCGGCGCGGTCCTTGACGGAGCCTCGCAGCGAAGCGCGGATGAGCTCGTCCTCCTCTGGCCAGCGGCCTCGCGCCGCCGTGCCCTTCATCGGCTTGGTGGTGACGACGTCGCCGTCAAGGCGGAAGAAGAGCTCGGGAGAGGCAGAGAGGATGCGGTACCGGCCCAGGTCCAGATAGGCGGAGTAGGCGCCGCGCTGCGCGTAGCAGAGATCGCGGTAGAGCCCGTGGGGGTCGCCTTCGATGCGGGCTCTGAGGCGGAGCGTGTGATTGACCTGGTAGGTGATGCCGGCCGCGATGCGCTCGCGGATCTGCTCGACCGTCGAGTCGTACGCATCGCGGCCGGCGCTCGGCGTCCAGGCCGAAGCATCAGAGGCGGGAGCGTCGTGAGGCGGTTCGGGCAGAACGGTCTCCTGGCGGCCCTCGAACATCGCGAACCAGGCCAGGGGCAGGTCTTCGAAGGGGTCGCCTTCGGGGCGCGGCCGCACGGGGAGCGCCGCGTCGAGTCCTGGGGCGGCTTCGTAAGCCACGAAGCCCGCGACCCATAGCCCCCGTGCGGCCGCGCCCTCCGCCGCCCTGAGCACCTGTTCGACCTCGGCAGGCTGCGAAGCCTCCAGCACGCCGACGGGCTCGACCAGCCGGAAGCTTGGCTGGCCCCCCGTGAGGTCGTCGAACCTGGCTTCGATCACCGTGCCAGCGTATCCAGGTAGCCTGGACCTCGATGAGGAGCAGGGGCTCGGTGCTGGTGGCGATGTCCGGGGGAGTGGACTCCTCGGTCTCGGCATGCCTGCTCGCCGAGCAGGGCTACGACGTGGTCGGCGCGCACATGTCGCTGGTCCACCTGGAGGGAACCGAGCACGGCTGCTGCGGGCCTTCGGCGCGAGCCGACGCCGCCGAGGTGGCCCGGATCGCCGGGTTCCCGTTCGAGGTCTGCGACCTGTCGGCCGAGTTCGAGTGGGAGGTCGTCGCCGACTTCTTCGCCGAGCACGAGACCGGCCGGACCCCGAACCCGTGCGCCAGGTGCAACGGCGAGATCAAGTTCGGGGCTTTCCTGAAGCGAGCCGATGAGATGGGGATCGACTTCGTCGCGACCGGGCATTACGTGCGGACGAAGCACGAGGGGGGCTCGTGGAAGCTGCTGCGCGGCGCCGACCCGTCGAAGGACCAGAGCTACATGCTCCACATGCTGGGGCAGCGTGCTCTCTCGCGTTCGCTGTTCCCCGTCGGCTCGCTCCCGAAGGCCGAGACGCGACGGCTGGCGGAGAGGTTCGGGCTCCCCGTGGCCTCGAAGCCCGATTCCCAGGAGCTTTGTTTCGCTCCCAGCGGCGATGCGGGCGGGTTCGTGCGGCGGTACGCCCCGGCGATGGTGCGCGCGGGCGGAGAGGTCGTTGACCCACGGGGTCGTGTTCTGGGCGAGCACGATGGGACATTCGCGTTCACCGTCGGGCAGCGGCGCGGGACCGGTGTGGCCGCCGGAGCGCCCATGTACGTCTTGGAGCTTCAGCCCGACCGCAACCGCGTGGTCGTGGGGCCGCAGGAGTTGCTGTCGCGGCGAGGCCTGGTCGCCGACCGCGTAACGTGGGTGGCGGGCGATCCGCCTTCCGACGGCCCCTTCGAGGCCGGCGTGCAGATCCGCTACCGCGGCGACGAGGTCCCTTCGGTGGTGACTCCCCTCGACGGAGCCATGCGCGTCGAGTTCAAGGCGCCGCAGCGGGCGGTGGCGCCAGGGCAGAGTGTCGCCGTCTACAGAGGAGAAGAGCTGCTTGGCGGCGGCCGCATCATCGAGTCTTTCCGCTAGGAGGAGCCGACATGACCGATCATCCGAACGCGCAGATCGCCCGGGAGATCCTCTCGTCCCTCTCCTGGGGCGATGCGGGCGGGCTGGCGGACGCGGCGATATGGCACGAGCCGGGCACCAACCGGTTCTCGGGCAAGTTCCAGGGGCGAGCTGCCGTGGAGTCCCGGATGGATCGGCTCCGCGAAGCCGGCATCGGGCACGGTTTCGACATCCACGACGTGGTGGCGAACGACGAACACGCGGTGGCCCTGGTCCACGCGCACTTCACCAACGCACGCGATGAGCGGTACGACGGCCCGCAGGTGATCGTGATGCACGTCGCCGAGGGTATGCCGACCGAGTTCTGGGTCACGAACCAGGACCAGGCCGTGGTAGACCTGATCCTGGGTTCGTGATGGGTTCGGTTCTACCAGCGCTCGTCCAGGGCGATCTCGAACCGCTCGACGCTGGCTATCTGTGAGCCTCCCGCTTCGGCGGTGCCCTTGCGCATCGCGTCGGCGGCCTCTTCGCTCGACCTCATCGCTGCTTCTGACTCCCACAGGGTGATCCCTATGGTCCTGCCCGTGGTCCGGTCGGTCAGGGTCATAATCCCCGCGGAGCCGGGAACCTGACGCAAGGCCGGAAGGATGTTCCCCTTCACGTCGTCCAGACCTGCATCGACGGAGTCGGCAGATCCATTCATCGTGGTGACACGCGCGTACATAGGCACCCCCCTAGGTGTCGTGAACTCTGACCGTATCCTCGACCGCCGCCATCGGGCAAGCTCGCGGCCGTGTCGGCAGGGCCGACTATCATCGGCTCCGTGAAGCTCCTGCGGCGCCGAGCCAAGGCGTTCGATATCCAGGTGCAGGACCTGACCCTGCACATCACCGCTCCCGACGACTTCGCCGAAGAGTCGCGGGCCGCGGCGCTTTCCTTCTGGGAACAGCTGCAGTCCTTCGGCCTGCGGCACCCCGAGTTCCGGACGAGCAAGAGGCCGCTGGAGAAGATCGCGTCCGATGCGCCGGACATCGTGAAGGAGGTCGTCGCCGCGGCGACATCGGCCGGGGTGGGCCCTATGTTCACGTTCCGCGGGGCGGTGGTCGACCAGGTCGGCCGGTTCCTGGCCGAGCAGCTCTCCGAGGTGACCGTCTCGTGCGACGGCGACTACTTCATCAAAGCTCGCAAGCGCATGAAGCTGGCGGTCAAGCGCCGCGGAGGCGAGCCCATCACGGTGTCGCTGGAGCCGTCGGGGTACGGGGTGGGGGTCTCAACCACCCTCGGCCGCGGCCGCGGCGGCGAGGGACCGGACGGCCTAGCGATAATCGCTCAGACGTGCATGCTCGCCGACGCGGCCGCGGCCGGCGTCCAGGCGTGCCTGCCGAAGCCGGATGGGTTCGGGATGGCCCTTCACTACCTCCGCCAGGTGCCGGGCGTCCACGGGGGCGTCGTCGTGGTCGGGGACCGCATAGGCGTGTCGGGAAGCGTGGAGATCTCGGGGTGAGCGAAGGGGCGCGGTCGGCCGAGCGCGAGCGAGCAGAGTCGAAGCTCCGGGTCGAGGAGCTCCGCGACATGATCCGCCACCACCAGTACCGGTACCACGTGCTCGACGATCCGGAGGTCTCCGACGCCGAGTACGACGAGCTGGTCCGCGAGCTGGTCGCGCTCGAGGAGCGCTTCCCCGAGCTGATCACGCCAGACTCGCCGACGCAGCGGGTGGGTGGCGTCCCGTCGGAACTCTTCGCACCTGTGACCCACAGAGCCCCGATGCTCTCGCTCGACAACGCGTTCTCCTTCGAGGAGCTGGATGCGTGGGCCGAGCGTGTCGTCCGGGGCCTCTCGGGCAAGTCCCCGGTGTTCGCCTGCGAGCTGAAGATTGACGGCGTGGCTTGCGCCCTCACCTACGAGGACGGCACGCTCGTCAAGGCGGCCACGCGAGGGGACGGCGTCGTCGGAGAGGACATCACCTCGAACGTCCGGACGGTGCGCGGCGTGCCGATGAAACTGATGAGCGCCGAGCTGCCGGCTGTGATCGAGGTCCGAGGCGAGATGTACCTGCCGGTCAAGGCCTTCGAGAAGCTGAACCTGGAGCTGACCGAGGCCGGGCAGCGCCCCTTCGCAAACCCCAGGAACGCGGCTGCGGGCTCCCTCCGCCAGAAGGACCCGAAGGTCACCGCGTCCCGGCCTCTCCGCATGTGGGTGCACTCGTTCGGTGCCGCAGAGGGAGTGTCGTTCGATTCTCATCTCCGATTCCTGGAGTGGGCCGCCGCAGCGGGTCTCCCGGTCGCGCCGACCACGGAGCGTCAGGACTCCTTGGAAGGCGTGAAGGCCTTCCTCAAGCGGTGGGAGGGCGACCGGCACAGCGTCGACTGGGAGATCGACGGTGCGGTGATAAAGGTCGATCCGGCTGCCGACCAGCAGCGACTGGGCGCCACGTCCAAGGCGCCCCGCTGGGCCATCGCCTTCAAGTTCCCCCCGGAGGAGAGGACGACGGTGCTTCACAAGATCGACGTGCACACCGGCCGCACAGGCAAGGTCACGCCGTTCGCCGTTCTCGAGCCCGTGTTCGTCGGAGGTGTCACGGTCACGTACGCGACGCTTCACAACGAAGACGAGGTCAGGCGCAAGGACGTCCGCGAGGGCGACACCGTGATCGTCCGCAGGGCGGGGGACGTGATCCCGGAGATCGTCGGACCGGTGCCGTCCAAGCGGAAGCGCGGTGCGAAGGTCTGGTCGATGCCAGCCGGATGCCCGGCGTGTGGAACGCCGCTGGTACGTGCCGAAGGCGAGGCGGACCATCGGTGTCCCAACAAGAAGGGGTGCCCGTCGCAGGGGCTGGAGTGGCTGTTCCACTTCTCCGCACGCGGGGCGATGGATATCGAGCACCTCGGCTACATGACGGTCATGCGCCTGATGGAGAAGGGGATCGTCGAGGATCCTGCGGATATCTACGAGCTGGATCCGGAGAAGCTCTCTCAACTTCCCGGCTTCAAGGACAAGGCGATAACGAACGTCCTGGAGCAGATCGAAGCCTCCAAGGACCGCCCGATCTGGCGATTGCTGGTGGGGTTGAACATCAGGCACGTGGGTGCGCACGTCGCGCAGGTGCTCGCCTCGGCCTTCGGCTCGGTCGATGCCCTGGCCGGGGCCTCGGCCGAGGAGATCGACGCCGTGCCCGAGATCGGACCCGAGATCGCCGCCTCGGTGAGGGAGTGGTTCGACGACGAAGACAACCGCCGGCTCATCGAGAAGCTCCGGGCGGCTGGCGTTCGCCTCGCCGACCCCGTCGTCGAGGCCGCCGGACCCTTGCCGCTGGCCGGCCAGACGATAGTGCTGACAGGGGGGCTGCAGACGCTCTCGCGTGACGAGGCCACCGAACTCGCCCAGGCGGCCGGGGCTAGGGTGGCCTCGAGCGTCTCGAAGAAGACCGACTTCGTCGTGGCCGGCGAGAACCCGGGTTCGAAGTACGCCAAGGCCGTGGAGCTCGGCGTCGAGGTCGTCGACGAGCAGGAGTTCCTGAGGCGCGCTCGAGGGGATCGCGCGTGAGATCCATCCGGGGATGGGGCATCGCCGTCATCACGTTCGCCGCCTCGGCCTGACGTCCTGACCTGAACCCATGGGACTTGGGCTCGGGGCCCCGGTCGTGTGAGGCTCTACCCGGTTCCGGATCGTGGGTGGGGAGGGGGAGTTGTGGGCGAGCATCCGAACGTCGAAGCGGCACGCGCTTCACTCGAGGCGTTCCTCAAGGGCGACATGGAGACGATGGCCGCGGGTATCGCGGAAGACGCCGTCTGGCACCTGCCGGGCAAGAACAGGTGGTCGGGAGATCGTGTGGGCAGGGAGGCCATCATGGGGCGCTTCCAGGAGATGGCCGAGGCGGGCATCTCGTCCAGGTTGGACGAGATCCACGATGTCGTCGGTAACGACGAGCACGTGCTCGCCATGGTGCGCTTCACCCTCACGGCACCCGCGGGGACGACGACGCAGACGTCCGTCTGGGTCATGCACGTGAAGGACGGCAAGGCGACCGAGTTCTGGCCTCGCAACGAGGACCAGGACGAGTTGGACCGCTTGCTGTCCTGATCCGCTGAACGGGCGGTCCCGATAGACTGCCGCGCGTGCCTGTCCAGATCGACATCGACCACGTGGCGAGGCTCGCTCGCCTGGATCTGACCGCCGAAGAGAAGGCCAGGCTCTCCGAGCAGCTCGGACTGTTCCTGGAACATGCCGCCAAGGTCGGCGAGGTCGCCACCGGGGACGTAGAGCCGACCGCGTCGGCCATTCCGCGTGCGAACGTCTTCCGGGAAGACCGGCCGGAGCCCTCGCTCCCCGTGGAGGAGGCCGTCAGGAACGCTCCCGAAAGGGAGGGCGACCGGTTCCGCGTGCCGCGCATAGTGGAGACGGGCTCGTGACCGAGCTGTACGAGCTGACCGGTGCAGAGCTGTCGGAGAAGCTCGCCTCCGGTGAGGTCAAGGCGGTTGAGGTGACGGAGTCATGCCTCAGACGTATCGAGGAGGTCGAGGACCGGCTTCACGCGTTCCTCACGCTCACGCCCGAGGTCGCGCTCGAGAGAGCGGCGGAATTGGACGCCTACCTGGCCACCGGGGCTCCCCAAGGGAGCGTCGCGGGCATACCCCTCGCCCTGAAGGACGTCCTGACTACGAACGGGATCAGGACGACGTGCGGTTCGAGGATCCTTGAGAGCTACGTTCCACCCTACGATTCCACGGCCTGGGCGCGGCTCTCCGGCGCCGGGTCGGTGCTGGTCGGCAAGACGAACTGCGACGAGTTCGCCATGGGATCCTCCAACGAGAACTCGGCGTTCGGGCCGGTGCATAACCCATGGGACCTGGACCGGGTGCCGGGCGGGTCCAGCGGCGGCAGCGCGGCCGCGGTTGCTTCCGGTGAGGCCGTTTGGGCACTTGGAACCGACACGGGTGGCAGCGTGCGCCAGCCCGCGGCGCTGTGCGGCGTGGTGGGACTCAAGCCGACCTACGGGCTGATCAGTAGGTACGGGCTGATCGCTTTCGCCTC
>CAZHRY010000022.1:16130-18252 GCA_964535065.1 uncultured Actinomycetes bacterium | reverse complement strand
ACTTACGGCCGCTGCTCGCGTTGGGGCATCGTGGCTTTCGCCTCTTCGCTCGACACGGTCGGGACGTTCACCCGGAGCGTGCGGGACGCCGCGATCCTGCTCTCCGTGCTGGGAGGTAAGGACCTCAGGGACGCGACCAGCCTGGACGGCGACGCGAAGGACTACACGACCGGCCTGGACGCAGGGATCGAAGGCCTGCGCGTGGGCGTGGTGTCCGAGGCGTTCGGGGAAGGCGTCGAGCCGGGCGTGCACGACTCGGTGCGTGCCGCGGTCGATCGTCTGGCCGCGATGGGAGCCGAGGTGGGCGAGGCACACCTCCCTCACACCGACTACGCCCTCTCCGCGTACTACCTGATCGCGCCGAGCGAAGCGTCCTCCAACCTGGCCCGGTACGACGGCGTCCGCTACGGGTTCCGTGCCGACGGGGAGCACGCCGACTCGGTGGAGATGATGTTCCGAACGCGCGGGCAGGGCTTCGGCGCGGAGGTCAAACGCCGCATCATGCTTGGAACCTACGCGCTGTCCGCCGGCTACTACGAGGCCTACTACGGGCAGGCGCAGAAGGTCCGCACGCTGATCATCCGCGACTACGAAGCCGCATTCGGTGCCTTCGACGTGCTCGTTTCTCCCACGTCGCCTACGACCGCGTTCCGGATAGGGGAGAAGGCAGACGACCCCATGGCGATGTACCTGTCCGACGTCTTCACGATCCCCGCCAACCTCGCTGGCGTTCCGGCCATAAGCGTGCCGTGCGGCCTGGATGAGGCGGGGCTTCCCGTCGGCCTACAGCTGACCGCGCCGGTGCTGGCCGAGGCCACGCTCCTCAGGGCCGCGAACGCGCTGGAAGCCGATCTCGGCCTCGGGCTGCGGCCTGCCCTCGCGACCGGCGCCTGAGCGCAGCGGGCATGAAGCGCTCAGGGCGCCAGTCGCAAGGATCTCGCGAGTAGGGGAACGGCCACGGCTGCGACCGCCACGTGCATGGCGATCAGGGCAGCCTTGGCCGCGGGATCGCCTTCTATCGCGAGAAACGGGATGAACGACAGAGCGAGCCCCAGCATCGTCACCCCGACGAACAGCCTTGGGGAACCCTTACCCAGCTTCTCCACCAGGAGGGCGGCGGCCACGGCGAGCAGGCCCCCGACAGCAGCGAGCGCGATCACGCGAGGGGCTGTCAGCTCGGCCTGAAGGCCGCCGGGCCGCTCGGGGACGGTGACCTCGATCCCCAGGACCGAGGTGGTGACCACGAACACGGCCGCGGACGCCAACGCGCCCGCTATGATCGCGGCCCCGCGCAGGCGCCGCTTCGTGCAGGTATGAGCGAACATGCTAGATACGCTACGTTACCGTACCGAAACTGGCAACCGGGATCAGGCGACGGCTTCGGGCTCCTCGAACGGCCGGGCGTGGATGTCCGTCCGGCGAGTGCCGCCGGAGGACACGATCAGGGCGACGCTCGCGAGGATGATGGCGCCGGCGAGCCACACGCGTGCCGTGATCGTCTCGTCGCGGATGAGCCACCCGAGGAGGACCGCGACCACCGGGTTGACGTACGCGTAGGTCGAAACGAGCGAGGTCCGGACGTGGCGGACCAGCCACAGGTAGGAGCTGAAGCCCACCAGCGAGCCGAAGATGATCAGGTAGGCGAGGCTCGCCCAAGAGGTCGCCGAGACGGCGCCCAGGTCCAAGCCGGCGAGGTCGCCCAGCGCCACGGAGACCAAGAGCATCACTCCTCCGCCCGCGACCTGCTGCATGCCGCTGCCGAGCAAAGCGTCAGAGGGCATGTCTGCCCTCCGCGCGTACAGCGTCCCCGCGGACCACGACAGCGAGGCTCCGACGGCGAACAGCATGCCTGGAAGGTCCAGTCCGTCGATGGAGGCGCCGGCGCCGACCAGCAGGGCGGCGCCGGCGAAGCCCGAGATGAGGCCCACGACGGTCTTCCAGCCCAGGGGCGAGCTGCGGAGCAGGACGCGATCGGTCAGTGCCAGCCAGATGGGAACGAGCGCGATGATCAGGGCCACCACGCCGGTGGGCACGGTCCTTTCGGCCCACGCGACGGCTCCGTTCCCTCCGAGCAGGAGGAGGCAGCCGATCACCGCGGCCGATCGCCACTGGCGGGGCCGCG
>CAZHRY010000022.1:0-16120 GCA_964535065.1 uncultured Actinomycetes bacterium | reverse complement strand
AGGATCGTGCCGGCCGCCAGGAAGCGCGCGGCCGCCCCCAACAGCGGCGGAAGCGTTTCGTTGACGCCGGCGATCGCGAGGTAGGTGGTTCCCCAGACCCAGTAGAGGGCACCCAGATTGCCCCAGACCTGGGCGGGGCTCGCGTGCTCGTCCCCGCTCCGGTCCCCGCCCATCCATCCAGGATACGGGCGGTATGCGCGCGACGGGCGGCCTAAGCACCGCGCCGAGGAGGCCGATAACCCAAGACATGGGAGGGTTCCGCAGGGCATCCGCGTTCGTCCTGGCCACCGCGGTGGCGCTCTCGATCGCGGCCGCGCTTGCCCGCGCGGGGCTTCCAGAGCTGGGCGCGTGGACGCGCGAGGGGATCACCGTTTCGGACGTCTGGGTTCACAACATCGACCTGCTCAGGTTCGGAGGCGGCAAGCTTCGCGCCTACTACATGAAGGGCGGCCAGATCCTGAGCATGACCTCGACGGATGACCGTACCTTCGTCGCGGACGCGGGTGTGAGGATGGACGCCGCCGGTCACCCGACGGTCGTGAGGCTGGCAGACGGGCGTGTTCGCCTGTACTACGTGAGCACCGATCCTGCCGACGGCGGCGTGGTTCGCAGCGCCATCTCCGACGACGGGCTCGCGTTCGCCAAGGAGAAGGGAACGCGCCTGCGCCCGGGATCCGCCGGGCAGCCAGACGATTCGGGCATCATCCACATGGACGTTCTCGCGTTGCCGGGCGGAGCCTTCCGCATGTACTACGACGCGGTCGGCTCCATAGGTGAGGCGCCTGACTGGCGGGGCATCCGAAGCGCGCACTCCTCCGACGGCCTGAGCTTCCGCAAGGATCCGGGCTTCCGAATCAAGGCAGGCGACGACCCGATCGCGTTCGCGGACATGGTCTTGAGCCCCTTCGCGGAACGGAAGAGGGGCACGACCAAGCTCTTCTTCTCGCTTGAGACGGATCGGCGTCCCGCCGAGCGTGTCGGTGTCTACGTCGCTACGTCCCAGGACGGGCTGTCGTTCTCGATCAAGGGCGATCACCCCGCGCTGGGACTCGACCCCGCCGTGGGAACCGACCCCGGGTACGGAGAAGGGGGCATGCTCGGGCTGCCCCAGGATCCCGCGATCATCGACGTCGACGGCGGGCGCCGCCTCTTCTACTGGCAGGCGGAGGAGGGGACCTTCTCGGCCTTCATCGCCACGCCCTGAAGCCCGCGTAGGCTGGGTGGGACCGAAGGAGGCGCCGATGCTCGTCAGTACCACCTGGAACGTGGCCGATCACCGTGTCGTCGAGACCAAGGGAGAGGTCTTCGGCCTGATCGTCAGGACGCGGAGCCTGCCGGTGAACATCGCGGCGATGTTCCGTTCGATGTTCGGCGGGGAGATCAAGTCGTACACGAACCTGCTGGAGCAGGCTCGCCAGCAAGCCATCGACCGCATGGTCGTCAAGGCCGAGACCCTCGGGGCGAACGCCGTGCTGTCGATGCGGTTCGACGCGTCGGAGTTCGGCGGGCTCATGACCGAGATCGTCGCCTACGGCACGGCAGCCGTGATCGAGCCGGTCGCTCCGGGGCAGCAGGTTGCGCCGCCGATGCCCGTTTAGGCGTCAGATAGGCTAGGCCCGCGATGGGCGAGTGGGAGGCGGTCATAGGGCTCGAGTGCCACGTCGAGCTGAGCACCCAGACCAAGATGTTCTGCTCGTGTCGGAACGAGTTCGGCGCCGAGCCCAACTCGAACACGTGCCCGGTGTGCCTCGGGCAGCCGGGCTCGCTGCCGGTTCCCAATCGGGAGGCGATCGCTCGCATCATCAAGATAGGCCTGGCACTCGGGTCGAGCATCGCGCCGCATTCGCTCTTCCATCGCAAGAACTACTTCTATCCGGACATGCCCAAGAACTTCCAGATCAGCCAGTACGACCTGCCCATCTGTGTTGGCGGTCACCTGGACGTAGACCTTCCCGATGGGTCCACCAAGCGGGTGGGGATCACGCGCGTTCACATGGAAGAAGACACGGGCAAGACCACTCACGGGTCGGAGTCCGGACGGATCCACGAGGCCGCACACGCGCTGGTGGACTACAACCGCGCCGGCGTGCCCCTGGTCGAGTGCGTCAGCGAGCCCGACATGCGATCGCCGGAAGAGGCCGCCTCGTACCTCCGCGAGCTCCGTGCGACGCTCGAGGCCCTGGACGTGTCCGACGTTCGCATGGAGGAGGGCTCGCTCCGGTGCGACGCGAACGTGTCCGTGCGGCCGGCCGGCGCCGAGGGGCTCGGAACCAAGGTCGAGATCAAGAACATGAACTCGGTGCGCTCGCTCGAGCGCGCTCTCACGTACGAGATCGAACGGCAGACGCGAGCCCTGGAGAACGGTGAACCCATAACCCAGGAGACGCGGCACTGGGACGAGGACTCGGGCACGACGAAGTCGATGCGCTCGAAGGAAGAGGCGTTCGACTACCGCTACTTCCCCGAGCCGGACATCCCGGCGCTCGAGCCCCCCACCATCTGGGTCGAAGAGATCCGGGCGTCTCTGCCGGAGCTGCCGCGAGCTCGCCGTCGGCGATTCACCGACGAGCTGGGCCTCAAGCCGGATGTCGCGCGCGTGCTGGTAGCGGACCGTGACGCCGCCGAGATGTTCGAGCGAGCCGTGGGCCTCGGTGCCGACCCCGTCGCGTCGGCCAACTGGGTGACCCAGGATGTCGCTGGCCTGAGGAAGGCCGGGGAAGGAGCGCTGACCCCCCAGCACGTGGCGGACCTCGTCCGGCTGCTCGGCGACGACACTATCTCCGGGGCCGGCGCCAAGAGGGCTCTCGAGGAGGCGTTCGAAACGGGCGACCCGATCGAGGCGATCGTTGACCGCCTGGGGCTGAGGCAGGTCTCCGACTCGGGCGCGCTGGGGAAGCTCGCGGACGAGGTGATAGCCGAGAACCCGGACGTGGCCGAGAAGTTCCGCGGGGGCAAAGAAGGCGTGATCGGGTTCCTCGTCGGACAGCTCATGAAGAAGGCCGGTGGCTCCGCCAACCCCAAGGTCGCGCAGGATCTCCTGCGGGAGCGGCTGCAGGGCTAGGCGTTAGCCGTGACCGTCAAGCCGAGCCAGAAGCCCAAGAGGATCCCGCTGTGGCAGCTCGCCCTGCTGGGGGTCGTTCGCGCCGTGGAAGGGGGCGTCGTCCACCCATTGCGCCGCATGTGGCGCTCGGCCGACCCGATAGACGCCTACGCGCTCAACCACATGACGAGCGTCGCCGGCGACGCGCTGCTGGCGATCTCGCTGTCAGACTCGGTGTTCTTCTCGCTGCCCGTGGGCGAGGCCAGGATCAAGGTCGCGCTGTACCTGGCCTTGACGATGCTTCCGCTCGCACTTGCGGGTCCGCTGATCGTCCCGATCCTGGACAGGGCGGGCCCGCGCAGATCAGTGACGTTCGGCGCCGCCGCGGGGCGCTCGGTCCTGGCGCTGCTCCTTGCCACACGGATCGACACCCTGCTCCTTTTCCCTCTCGCCCTGGCGATCCTGGTCCTCGCCAAGATCCACGGCATCGTGAAGAACGGCCTCACGATGGCCTACGCGTCCAAGGAGGAAGGGCTCCTGCGCGCCAACGCCCGCCTGGGAAGGATCGCCGTGGCGGGCGCGGTCATCGGGACGCCTCTGGGATTCCTCCTCCTCAAGGCGTTCGGCGGGTCGGGTCCCATCTATGGGGCGGCGATCGTCTGGGTGGTCTCTGCGCTGCTAACGATCCGCCTGCCGCACCCCCGGACGAAGGGGGCTACTCCCGAGCCAGGCGTCGGCGTGCGGGGCCGCATACCGGCGCTGGCTGGGCCCGCGATGGGTGCCGTTGGCATGCGGGCCGCCGGCGGGTTCCTGTTGTTCCTGCTGGCTTTCTCGCTTCGGAGCGCGGACGTGCCGATCTCCTGGTTCGCGCTGCTGGCCGGAGCGGGCGTGATCGGGTCGTTCCTGGCCGACGTCATCGCGCCCTCGCTCAGGACACAGACGCGGGAGGAAGCTGTTGTGATCGCGTGCGTGTCGTCATCTGGCGTGGGCGCTCTGCTGGCGGCGCGGCTGTTCGGCCTTCCCCTGTTGATGGTCTACTCGCTCCTGGCCGGCGCAGCGACGGAGTTCGCCAGGCTCGCGTTCCAGTCGCTCATGCAGCGCCACGCACCGGAGGGGGCGCTGGGTCGGGTGTTCGTCAGGTACGAGGTCGTGTACCAGGTCGCGTGGGTCGGCGGGGCCTTCGTCCCCGCGCTGCTCCCCATATCGTTCCGCCTGGGGATCGCGCTCCTGGCGCTCTTCTACGGGGTGCTGGCGGGGATCTATTGGTGGCGCTTCCACCAGGGGCGCATGGATCGAACCGAGGTTAGGGCGTGAAGTGCCGTCTCCACCGGGCGCGCCTTCCGGAGAGCTAGCGGGGTCCTGATAGTCTGAGGCTTCGACCTGCGAAGGAGTGATACTCGTGGACAGGCCGGAGATCATCCTGGCCCCGGGGCCCACCCCCATCCCGCCCGAGGTGCTACTGGCCCAAGGCAGCCCGCTCGTCTACCACCGAGGCCCGGGCTTCGGGAAGCTGATGACCGAGGTCACGGCACGGCTCAAGGAGCTGTATCGGACCGAGGCCGCCGACGTGCTGCTCCTCACTTCCAGCGGGACGGGCGGCCTCGAGTCGGCGATCCAGAACTGCTTCTCACCGGGCGATGAGGTGTTCGTTCCCCTCGCGGGGTTCTTCGCCGACAGGTGGCGCAGGCTCGCAGAGGCTTACGGCCTAACCGTCCACACGATCGAAGAGGAGTGGGGGACCAAGCTCGACCCCGGCAAGGTCGCCGCCGCGCTGGCCGAGCATCCGGGGACGAAGGCCGTGTTGCTGACGCACTCGGAGACATCCACGGGAGTGATCCAGCCGGTTGAACACCTCGCGAGGGCAGCCAAGCAGGCCGGCGCGATGGTAGTGGTTGACGTCGTCTCCAGCCTGGGCGCGGTGCCGTTCGAGTTCGACGCCTGGGGGATCGACGTCGCGGTCGGCGGATCTCAGAAGGCGCTCTCGGCGAGCCCGGGCATCGCCTTCGTGGCGATCTCCGAGCGAGCATGGAAGGCGAGCGAGACGGCCACCAACCCGCGCTTCTACTTCGACTGGCGCGAGTACGCGAAGTTCGCCGCGCTCGAGTACCCGGAGAACCCGTGGACGCCGGCCATCAGCGTGCTGCAGGGACTACACGCAGCCCTCGAGCTGTACTTCCAGGACGGCATCGAGGGCGCGCACGCCCGTCACAGGATGCTGTCCAGAGCCGTCAAGGAGGGCGTGCGCGCCCTCGGCCTCGATCTGTTCGGCGAAGGTCTCGAGGACAATTGGACGGTGACCGCGATCCGGGCGCCCGAGGGCTTCGACGCCGACACGATCACCGGCAGGGTCCGCTCGGACTTCGGTTGTGTGCTGGCCCCCGGACAGGGCCCTCTCAAGGGGAAGGTCTTCCGGATAGGCCACTTCGGCTACTTCTCGGAGCTGGACATCATCCGCGGGCTCGCCGCCCTGGAGATGACCCTCGAGAGGCTGGGATACCCGGTCAAGCGGGGCGCCGCCGTGGCCGCGGCCGAGCAGGTCTTCCAGGAGAACGCCACGTGAGGGTGCTCGTCACCGAGAGTCTCTCCGAGCAGGGCCTCGACCTGCTGCGGAAGGATTTCCAGGTGGACCTGCGGCCCGAGCTTGCCAAGGGGGATCTGGCCGCCGAGATAGCTCCCTACGACGCCCTGATCATCCGCAGCGCCACGCAGGTCACGGCCGAGGTTCTTCAGGCGGCGTCCTCCCTGAAGGTGGTGGCTCGAGCCGGCATCGGGCTGGACAACGTTGATGTCGAGGCCGCCACCCGCCGCGGAGTCATGGTCGTGAACGCGCCGCAGTCGAACGTCATCAGCGCCGCCGAGCACACGCTGGCCATCCTGCTCGCGCAGGCGCGAAACGTGCCACACGCCCATGCCGACCTCGTCGAGGGGCGCTGGGAGCGGGCCAGGTGGGAGGGCGTGGAGTTGGCCGGCAAGACCCTAGGCCTGGTGGGACTCGGCCGCGTAGGGTCGTTGGTCGGGTCTCGCGCCGCCGGGTTCGGCATGCGCGTCATCGCGTTCGATCCCTACGTGAGCGGAGACCGGGCTAAGGAGATGGGCGTCGAGATGATGCCGACGCTGGAGGCGCTCCTGGTCCAATCGGACTTCGTCAGCGTTCACTTGCCGCGCACACCCGAGACCGAGGGGCTCCTGGGCGAGAAGGAGCTGCGGATGATGAAGCCCGGCGCTCGGATCGTGAACACGGCCCGTGGTGGCATCGTCGACGAGGAGGCGCTCGCCAAGGTCCTCGAGGACGGCCACCTGGGGGGAGCGGCCCTCGACGTGTTCGCGAGCGAGCCGACCACCGACTCGCCCCTGTTCCGGCTCCCGAACGTCGTGGTTACGCCGCACCTGGGAGCATCGACGCGCGAGGCGCAGGACAAGGCCGGGACGACGGTGGCCGAGATGGTTCGCCTGGCGCTCAAGGGTGAGTTCGTTCCCTACGCCGTGAACGTGTCCGCCGGAGCGGAGGTCTCGGAGGTCGTGCGCCCGTTCGTTCCCCTGTCGGAGCGCATGGGCGCCCTGGTCGCAGGTCTGGCCGAGGGAGGCGTGCGCACGGTCGTTGCCTCGTACCTGGGGCGGATAGCCGAGCACGACACGAGGGTCCTCACGCTCGCCATCCTCAAGGGCATCCTCGGGCCCTCGGTCAACGAGCCGGTCTCGTTCGTGAACGCGCCGATGCTCGCGCGGGACCGCGGCGTCACCGTGAGCGAGATGCGCTCGACGGTCTCGCAGGACTACGTGTCGCTCCTTTCGATCCGCGCCGAGACGGACGTCGGCCCTGTCAGCGTGGAGGGGACGATAGTGGCGCGCAACGCAGAGCGCATCACCCAGGTCAACGACTTCGACATAGAGCTCGCTCCGGCGGCCCGGATGGTCTTCTTCAACTACGTGGACCGCCCCGGGATCATCGGCAAGGTCGGCACGATCTTGGGCGATCACCGGATCAACATCGCGACCATGGACGTGGGCCGCAAGCCCGAGGGACAGGGGATGGAGGCGCTCATGTGCGTCACCGTTGATAGCGAAGTGCCGGCGCACGTCCTCGTGAACATCGCCGAAGCGATAGAAGCCAAGACGATCCGCGCGGTGTCGCTGCCCGTCTGATCGCCTGCCCGCGCGCAAGAACCGTGGTACGCTGCCTTGACTATGGAGCGGTCGGTTTACATGAACGGGGACACGGGCGGACTCTGAGCCCCCCGCGCGCCGCCGCGCTCCCGTTCGTCGCCTGATCCCGCACCGACACCCCGTCTAGGAGTCGCTCCATGTATCGGTTCTCACACTCGTCACGCTCGAAGGTTCGCCGCCTGGCGGCCGGACGCCTGATCTCCGTTACCGGAGGCGCCGCCGCCTACACGGCGCTGAACTTCACCGTGTGGGATCGCACGCATTCGCCTGGGATGCAGGCACTTTCGCTGCTCCTGACGTTCGGGGTGACCGGCCTGCTCGGCCCGCTCGCCGGGGCGCTTGGGGACCGGTACGACCGGCGGAAGGTGATGATCTGGTCCGAGGGGGTCGCCGCCGTGTTCTTCCTGGTCATGGCCCTGTTCGACTCCCCGGGCTGGTTGATCGCGCTCGCGTTCGGTTCGGCCATCGCCGAACTGCCGTTCTATTCGGCGTCGCGCGCGGCGATACCGAACCTGATCGACAGCGAAGACCAGCTCTCGTGGGCCAACAGCTTGGTCACCGTGGGCGTTCACTCGGGCATCGCGGTCGGGCCTGTGATCGGCGGCGTCTTGCTGGCTGCGACCGGGCCGTCGTGGGTCTTCGCGATCAACGGCGTCTCCTTCTTCATCTCGCTCTGGCTGACCCTGACCGTTCATGGGCCCTTCCAGAAGGAAGAGGAGAGATCCCAGGAGCACGAAGGTCTAGCTGCCGGCCTCAGGTTCATGTGGCGTGAGGCCGTGATACGACGGATGACGGCGGCGTGGTTCGTGTTCCTGCTCGGGATGGGCATGGGGATGGTCGCGGACGCGGCGCTCGCCGAGTCCTTCGGCTCGGGTCCGGTCGGGTTCTCGTTGCTGATCGCGTGCTGGGGAACCGGCTCGGTCGTGGGATCGCTCACGGGCCGCTGGATGACGCCCAGGACGGAGCCGGTGTGGCTCGTTGCCGGCTCGTTCGGCATCGCGGCTGCCGCCTTCGGCGTGGGCTTCGCGCCCGTGTTCCCGATGGTCCTCGTGGCGCTGTTCCTGATGGGAACCAGCGACGGCTTCACCATGGTCTCGGAGAACGGGATCATGCAGCGCAGGACCCCCGACGAGGTGAGGAGCAGGACCATGGCGGCGTTCGACGCCGTGCTCTCCGCGGGTCTGGCTATCGCCTACCTGTTCGCGGGTCCGGTCCTGGAGGCCTTCGGACCGCAGGGCGCCTACCGCACCGGAGGCGCGACCGCCCTCCTGGCTGCCGTCGCCCTGTTGCCTCTGCTGAAGCTGCGGGAGACCGAGCCGGAGGCCGGTCCGGGCACCAGGTACGCATCGGCCGAGGACCTGGACACCGCGAGGTCATAGCAGGAGAGCCCCCCTTCTGGGATGCTTCGCCGGATGCGGACGCCCTCGGACGTCGCGATCCGGCGCTTGGCCATCGCGCGCCTGATCTCGGTCGGAGGCTCGATGGCTGCCTACACGGCGTTCATCGACCTCGTGTACGTCACCACCGGGGGTTCAGCGGTGTATCTGTCGCTCGCCATCCTGCTCACGATCGGGGCGGCGGGCCTGCTGGAGCCCCTCGGTGGGATCGTCGCAGACCGCTTCGACCGCAAGCTGTCGATGATCTGGTCGGACCTGGCTGGTTCGGCCCTGTTCGTCCTGCTCGCCCTGGTGCACGCACCCTGGCTGCTGCTTTCCATCGCCCTGCTGACTGCGCTCGCCGAGACGCCGTTCCGGGCTGGTTCCGTGGCCTCGATACCGAACCTGGTCGATGACGAGGCTCAGATCGCCAAGGCGAACGGCTGGGTTGGGATGGGCAGCAGCCTTGGCATCACGGTCGGCCCGGCCCTGGGCGGGGTCATGACGGGGTGGCTGGGAGCGGAGACCGTGTTCCTGCTCAACGCCCTGTCGTTCGTGGTGTCGGCGGGTCTCGTCTGGTCGATCCGGGCATCTTTCTCCGGCAAGGACCTGCCTGAGGATGCGGCAGCGGCGGACGGGGGGTTCTCGGCGGGCTTCCGGTTCGTGGTTCGCGATCGCGTCCTTCTGGTCGTGACGGCGGCCTGGATGGTTCTGTTGCTTGGGATGGGCCTCGGGATCGTCGCCGACCGGCCGTTGGCCGAGCACTTCGAGACCGGGGCTGCGGGATTCGGCGCGATGATCGGCATGTGGGGCTTCGGCTCGGTGGTGGGAGCCTGGGCAGCGTCGAAGATGACCGCAGCGATCGAGGCGAGGGTCATGGTCGTTGGCTTCGCGATCGCGGGGGTCGCAGGTATCGGCATCTGGTTGTCTCCACTCTTCGCGCTGATCATCGCCTGCAACTTCTTCTGGGGGTTCGGCGACTCGCTCACGGTCGTGGCGGAGCAGGGGATCCTGCAGAGGCGGACCCCGGACCGGATACGGGCCCGGGTGGTTGCGGCCAACGAGTCGCTCGTCCATGCGTCGCTGATGGCCGGCTTCCTGGCCGGCGCTCCGGCTCTGAGGCTCTTGGGACCGCAGGCGGCCTACGGGGTCGGAGGGATCGCCGCGCTGGTCGCGGGGGCGATGGCGGTTGCGGTGGTCGGCGCGGCCTCACGCGAGGCAGGAGACGCAGTGCTCACTGGGCGTGAGACCGCGCGACCGCATGACTGAACAGCAGTCAGGGTATTTGAACGGCGATTGAGCAGTGCGGATGGCTGCTCGCAGCCCGCGCGAGCCTAACTTGCATTGAATGGACGTTCAGTCGTAGTGTGCGGTTCGTGCGGCGGTACGACGCGATCGTGGTAGGCGGCGGCCACAACGGACTTGTGGCCGCTTCCTACCTTGCCAAGCACGGAGCCAGAGCCCTCCTGCTCGAGGCTCGCCACAAGACCGGGGGAGCGGCCGACACCATGGCCCCGTGGCCGGAGGCACCGGAGTTCAAGGTCACGACGCTCAGCTACGTGATGAGCCTCATGCCCGACACGATCCTGCGGGATCTCCAGCTCGAGCGGCACGGGTACCGAGCGATCCCCGTGGGCCCCTACCTGGTTCCGTTCCCGGACGGCAGGGCGATCGTCCACTACGACGACGATGCCAAGGCCAGCTACGACTCCTTCGCGCAGTTCTCCAAGAAGGACGCCGACGCGATGGAGCAGTGGGACGCCTGGATCGGCGGCCTTGCCGACGTGCTGGGACCGCTCATGATGCGCACTCCGCCGAGACTCGGCTCTACGGCCGCGAAGGACTTGGCCGAGCAGCTCAAGCTCGCCTGGCGGTTCCGCGGCTTGGAGGTGCGGGGGGTCGCCGACGTGACCCGTCTGATGACGATGTCGATCGTCGACATCCTCGATCGTTTCTTCGAGTCCGACCAGGTGAAGACCGTGATGGCGCTGAACGGGCTGATCGGCACCTGGGCCGGCCCGCACGAGCCGGGCACGGGCTACGTGATGGCGCACCATTCGATAGGCGACGTCGGGGATGGGCATCTCGGCGCCTGGGCCGTTCCCATCGGGGGCATGGGGGCGGTGGCCGCGGCCCTGGAGTCGAGCGCCCGTTCGTTCGGAGCAGAGGTGCGCACCGACTCGCGGGTCGCGAAGATCCTCACTCGTGGTGGCGCCACCAGAGGCGTGATGCTCGAGTCGGGCGAGGAGTTCGCAGCTCCGGTCGTGGTCGCAGCCACTCACCCGCAGATCACGTTCCTCCGCCAGCTCGACCCGTCGGAACTGCCCGACGACTTCGTCCAGGACATCCGCAGCTGGAAGTCGCGCAGCGGCACCGTGAAGATCAACCTGGCGATGGACCGCGCGCCGGTCTTCCCGTCAGCCCCCGAAGTGAAGGACTTGACCGGCGGGTTCGAGCTGGCTCACTCGATCGCCTACCTGGAGAAGGCGTTCGAGGAAGCCCGCAGCGGCCGGCCCGCGACGGCTCCGTTCAGCGACGGGGTCATGCCCACCTACCATGACCCGACGCTGGCGCCGGAGGGGAAGCACGTCCTCTCGCTCTTCACCCAGTGGTGCCCGGCCGAGTACTCGCTGGAGCCGCACACCGATGAGCTGGAGGCCTACGCGAAGCGGGTGATCGCCGGCTACGACGAGCTCGCGCCGGGGTTCGCCGACTCCGTGCTCCACATGCAGGTGATCGGACCGCACCAGATGGAGGCTGAGTGGGGCCTGATCGGCGGCAACATCTTCCACGGGGAGCTGTCGGCCGAGCAGCTCTTCCACATGCGGCCGGCGCCCGGCTACGCGGACTACCGAACACCTGTGCGCGGCCTGTACCAGTGCTCGAGCGCCACGCACGGGGGCGGGGGAGTGAGCGGGATCCCCGCATACAACTGCGTGAAGCAGATCCTGAAGGACGTGCGCCGCGCGACCAGGCGCGGAAACAGATGGAGGTGACCGTGACGCAGGCCACGCAGACCGAGAACAACTGGTTCAAGTTCTACTTCGCGAGCTGGTACAAGAAGTCGCCCTACTTCGCGAGAACGGTCGAAGCGGGCTGCACGAGCTGGGACCTGTACAACCACATGCTGATCCCGACGCTCTACGACGACGATGTCAAGGAGTACTGGCATCTGCTGGAGCATGTGACCCTCTGGGACGTGGCCGTGGAACGGCAGGTCGAGATCACCGGCCCCGATGCCGCTGAGTTCGTGCAGCTCCTCACGCCACGTGACCTGTCAACGTGCCGCGTGGGTCAGTGCAAGTACGTGGTCCTCTGCGCGCCCGACGGAGGCATCGTCAACGACCCGATCCTGCTCAAGCTGGCAGAGGATCGCTTCTGGCTTTCGCTCGCCGACTCAGACGCCCTGCTGTTCGCCGTCGGGGTGCAGGCCTTCGCCGGCCTGAACGTTCACATCCGCGAGCCCGACGTCTCGCCCTTGCAGGTCCAGGGCCCCAAGTCCAAGCCGCTCGTGAGCAAGCTCTTCGGCGACGCGGTCGCGAATCTCCGCTACTACTGGTGCTCAGAAACGTCGCTGGCAGGCATCCCTGTCGTGGTCTCGAGGACTGGTTGGACGGGAGAGGTCGGGTACGAGGTCTACCTCCGGGACTCCTCCAGGGCTTCGGAGCTGTGGGACAGGATCATGGAGGCGGGCCAGGAGTTCGAGATCCGAGCCACGGCGCCCTCGGACCAGCGGCGGATGGAGGCGGGCATCTTCAACTACGGCAACGACATGGACATCACCAACAACCCGTTCGAGGTCACGGGCCTGGAGCGGCTGGTCGAGCTGGACAACGACAATCGCGTCGTGTCCCGCGAAGCGCTCGAACGGATCCGCGCTGAGGGCGTGAGGCAGAAGCTGGTAGGAGTCCGGATCGACGGTGAGCCCCTCGGGATGTGGCTGGAGGACTTCTGGCCCGTGTCGTACGGGGGCAAGAAGGTCGGGCGTCTGACCAGCGCGTCCTACTCCCCCCGCCTCGAGATGAACATGGGGTACGCCTGGGTTCCCATCGAGGCCGCCGCCATGGGAACCGGCCTGCTGATCACCACGCCCTCAGGGCCCCTGTCGGCGACGGTCGTCCCCTTGCCGTTCTGGGACCCCGCGAAGAACGTGCCGAAGTCCTGAACAACCGCCATCATCGGGGGGTGAACGGCTTCCTGACCGGCAAGCTCCTGCTGTCCAACTCCACGCTGTTCGACCCGAACTTCAGGCGAACCGTCGTGCTGGTGGGCCATCACGACGAGGAGGGAGCGGTGGGGGTGGTCCTCAACAGGCCGCTCGATGTCACGGTGGACGATGCAGTCCCTCCGCTGGCCGAGCTGGTGGCGCCGGGCGATCTGCTGTTCGAAGGGGGTCCGGTCCAGCCCCAGGCGGCCGTCGTCGTGGCCGAGTTCGAGGACCCATCCGATGCCGGTGTGATCGCTTTCGGCTCCATCGGGTTCCTGCCGGAGACCGCGGATCCATCGGAGCTGTCGCCGCTGCTGCGCGTACGGGTGTTCGCCGGCTATTCGGGATGGGGTCCGGGGCAGCTCGAGGCAGAGCTCGAAGAGGAGGCATGGGTGGTGACCACGCCGGTGTCCGACGACGTGTTCCACGAGGAACCAGAGAAGCTCTGGTACGACGTGCTGGCCCGCCTCGGACCGCGGTTCGCCTTGATGCGGTCGATGCCCTTCGATCCCTCGGCCAACTGATGGGCGACTCGATCGCGTTCGACCGGTCGGCGGCGTACTACGACCGGACCCGCGGTCTGACCGCCGAAGCCATGAGGGACCTCGTGGGGGTCCTTGCTGGGGAACTTCAGGGGCGCGGCACATGTCTGGAGGTCGGGGTCGGGACCGGACTCATCGCCCTTCCCCTGCACGGCGCCGGGGTCTCGATGACGGGCGTGGACATCTCCGAGCCCATGGTTGCGGAGCTGGTTCGCAAGTGCGGCGGCCGCTCGCCGTTCCCCCTCGCACTCGGCGATGCAACCGTGCTTCCCTTCGTCACCGGTGCCTTCGGCGGTGTGGTGATCCGGCACGTCCTTCACCTGATCCGTGACTGGCGAGGGTGCGTCGCCGAGGTGGCGCGGGTCGTCGAACCCGGCGGCGTCGTCCTGATCGGTCACGGTGACTACCAGCGGGCGTGGAGGGAGGCCCAGCGGCGTTTCCTGGAGGTGATCGGGCGAAAGAAGACGTTCCTCGGGTGGGATCCTGGCGACATGGGTGCTCTGGACGACGCCTTCGCGGCCCACGGAGCCACCGGGAGGGATCTCGAGCCCGTGCGAGAGAGGGCGGAGCAGTCGCTCGGGGACTTCATCGGGCAGATGGGCGAGGGACTCCATTCATGGACGTGGGACATAGATCCGGTGGATCGCGAGCGAGCCGCCGCGCTGACCCTCGTGTGGGCGTTGGAACGCTTCGGTTCACCGGATCCGCCCGAGGCCCGGGACCGGGTACTGCTCTGGCGCGCCTACGACCTGCCGGCCGGGGGTCCGGGCTGACCCGCGCGGGCGCGCATCGGTATCCTTGTAGGCCTGCCTGTGGGGGCACTAGCGCGCAAGGAGGAGCCCGTGCCGATCACCGAGGTCGAGAAGATCTGGATGAACGGAGAGCTGGTGGACTGGGCGGACGCCAAGGTCCATGTTCTGAGCCACGCCCTGCACTACGGCAGCGGCGTGTTCGAGGGCATCCGCGCGTACGAGACGCAGCGGGGCGCCGCTGTCTGGAAGCTGGACGAGCATCTGGACCGCATGTACTCGTCGGCGGCCATCTATCACATGGAGATCCCCTACTCGAAGGTCGAGCTGATCCAGGCCACGAAGGACGTGATAAGCGCCAACGGCCTCAAGGCCTGCTACATCCGCCCCATCGCTTTCCGTGGCTACGGCGAGATGGGAGTCAACCCCTTGCTCGCCCCCGTGGACGTCGTGATAGCTGTCTGGCCCTGGGGCGCTTATCTCGGCGAGGACGCGCTCGAGCAAGGCGTTCGGGTCAAGGTGTCCTCCTGGAAGCGTCACGATCAGAACTCGCTCCCCAGCGCGGCCAAGGCCACAGGGGGCTACCTAGGCTCGATACTGGCCAAGGTCGAGTCCCTGAAAGCCGGCTACGACGAGGCGATCCTGCTGAACCAGGCGGGCCACGTGACGGAGGGGTCAGGCGAGAACATCTTCGTGATCAAGGACGGAGCCATCTCGACGCCGCCCACTTCCGAGGGCTGCTTGGCGGGCATCACGAGAGGAGCCGTCATCACCGTGGCCCGAGACCTCGGGTATGAGGTGCGAGAGGTGGCGATGGTGCGCACCGACCTCTACCAAGCCGACGAGATCTTCTTCACGGGCACGGCGGCCGAGCTGACACCCATCCGCGAGGTGGACGACAGAACGGTCGGCGCCGGGCACCGCGGGCCGGTCACCAAGGA
Source organism: uncultured Actinomycetes bacterium (assembly GCA_964535065.1). GTDB lineage: Bacteria > Actinomycetota > UBA4738 > UBA4738 > HRBIN12 > AC-51. Next base: position 1,101 of record CAZHRY010000022.1, on the reverse strand, counting down.
ACTCCAGGACGCGTTCTTCGCTGCCACGAAGGGCGAGGACCCGCGCTACGCGAACTGGCTCACCTACGTCGGAGAGTGAGTCCCTGACCGTGAGCGACCGGGAGACGCGCTACCGGCTCCCTCGATCTGTCATCCCGTCTCGGTACGACATCGCGCTCGAGCCCAACCTCGAAGCGGGCGCGTTCACCGGCTCCGAGGACGTCATGGTGCGGGTCCACGAGCCCGTCACAGAGGTGGTCTTGAACGCCAAGGAGCTGGAAGTGACGGGCGGTTCCTTCTCCGGCGCCACCGGCCCTATCGAGATCCAGAAGTTCCTGCTGGATGCCGACGCGGAACGCCTGACGCTGGAGCTCGCGGAGGAAGCTGCTCCCGGTGACTGGACGCTGCACCTGGAGTTCCGCGGATCCCTGAACGACAGGATGGTCGGGTTCTACAGGTCCGTGTACACAGACGATGACGGAACCGAGCAAGTCATCACCACGAGCCATTTCGAAGCGACCGACGCGCGCATGGCCTTCCCCTGCTGGGACGAACCCGACCTTAAGGCCGTCTTCGGCGTCCAGCTGACGGTGCCCGAAGGTCTGACCGCCCTGTCCAACGGTCCCCAGGTGTCCTCGGAGCCCACGGGGGACGGGAAAGTGAGGGTCCGCTTCGCCGACACGATGAAGATGTCCACCTACCTGGTGTGCTTCGTCGTCGGGCGCTTGGAGCTCACCGAGCCTCGCGATGCGGGGGGGATACCTGTTCGCGTGGCCTGCCGACCCGGCAGGGAGCACTTGGCGGGCTTCGCCCTGGGCTGCGGCGTGTTCAGCCTGAACCTGTTCGCCGACTACTACGGCATCCCGTACCCGGACTCCAAGGTCGATCACGTTGCGATCCCGGACTTCGCGCAGGGCGCGATGGAGAACCTGGGATGCATCACCTACCGAGAGCAGCTCCTACTCGTCGATCCCGACACCTCGACCCTGACCGAGCGCCTGGACGTGGCCGAGACCGTCGCCCACGAGCTGGCGCACATGTGGTTCGGCGACCTGGTGACGATGCGCTGGTGGAACGGCATCTGGCTCAACGAGGCCTTCGCCACCTTCATGGAGATGCTCG
>CAZHRY010000021.1:27669-32685 GCA_964535065.1 uncultured Actinomycetes bacterium | reverse complement strand
CCCGACGTGGCGGAGGAGGTCCTGGACTTCCTCGACAGGTCGGGAAGGGCGCGCGTGGTGGCCACGGCCTCCGACGGGCGGCAGCTGCAGGAGGCCGTTCGCCAGCTCGAACCGCACGCCGTCGTGGCGGATCCGTCGCTCGTGCCCGATGGAGTGCCGTCGGGCGCTCTTCTGGCTCTAGCTGTGCGGGAGTCGGTGCTCGCTCTCCGGACCGCGCTCGATGCCGGTGCCAAGGGGTTCTTCGTCTGGCCGGGCGAGCGCGAGGCCTTGGTGGACGCCGTGGCGTCTACGGCTGCCGCGCGAGGCGCGCCCGAGAAGCGTGCGCGCGTGGTGGCTGTGCGCGCCTCGCGCGGAAGCGCCGGGTGCACTTTCGTCGCGACGCATCTCGCTCAGGCCCTCGCCAAGCGAGGTTCTTCCGTCCTGCTCATCGACCTGGATCCCGTCCGAGCGGATGTGACCGCGGCACTCGGCCTCGCAGGCGGGGAGCACCGGGCCCTGGCGGACCTGACCCCTGTCGCATCGGAGCTGTCGGCATCGCACCTGGACCGGGTCGCGGTGGAGCATGCTTCGGGGTTCGGCGCGTTGCTCGCGCCGCCGGTAGATGCGCTCGATCAGATGTCAAGCGCGTTCCTGTCCCGCGTTATACAGACCGCAGCCTCCTCGGCCGACGCGGTCGTGCTGCATCTCGCCCGCGACGTGGACGAACACTCGCGAGCATGCATCGCTTCGGTTGATCGGCTACTGGAGGTGATGACCCTGGACGTCTTTGCGCTCCGCGCCTCCTCCCGGACGCTGCAGGCCATCTCTCCCCTCCGGCCGGACGGGTACGTGGACCTCGTCGTCAACCGGGCGGGGGCAGGGAGCGACATCACGCCTCGCGACGTCGGCCGCGCCTTCCCCGGTGCTCCGGTTCACCTGATCCCCTCGGACGGGGCGGTGGCGCGCCTTCAGGACCGGGGCAGGCTGCTTCCGCTCAAGGGCAGGGTGGGGCGTGCGCTCGACCGGCTTGCTGCGGACGTCGCGTCTGAGGCGCAGGAAGGGGCCGGCGGGTAGGCACATCGACTCCCCCTCACAGGCAGGCTCGTCGCTTCGGCACCCCATGGCGCCGGCAAGCGCGGCGGGCCCAGGCAAGGAAGGGGGTAGATCATGCGATTGCGATCACTGGTCGTAGGGATCGTGGTCCTGACCGTGATGGGCACGGCGCTGCCGGCCCGTGCCGATATCGGCGTTCAGTGCGCCGGGTGGGAGGTCACCACCGTGGAGGGGGTGCGGGCCAACCCGTGTTACCTCAGGACCGCGGTCTGGACCATCCGAGGGCGCGGCAAGGCGTACTACGAGGGCTGGCGTCGCATCTCCTATCTGGCCATAGCCGTTCAGCTGCAGAAGTCCCTCAACGGGGTGAACAGCTGGGTGACCCAGAGGAGCAACGTGTGCGGGTGGAACGGCGACGAGATCGCGAACGAGGCTCCGGGCAACATCTGCAACACGGCATCCATCAACGTCGATGCTGGCTACGTCTACCGAACGCGGATGTTGGTCGTGGTCGAGTACGCGAGCGGCGGGATGGAAACGAGCGAGTTCGCATTCAGCGAGCTGACCACCTGAAGATGAGTTCGTGGGGCGGGGCGCGCATCGTGCGCGCCCCGCCTAGCCGCCGGCCCGGCTCCATCCCCCGCGTCTTGTCGCACCGGTCGGTCGCCGACAGGATCGGAATCCGCCGGGTTGGGGATGCACAAGCGAGCGGGAGCCGGGTACCGTTCTCATCGCCACAAGCGCCTCGGCGCCAAGGCATCACCTCTCCCTCGTTCTTCCCCTGTTCATCCGTTTCTCGTCGGAAGGATCGAGGATGCAACGCGACGCACGCGACGCGCATGGACATGACGGACGGGCTGGGGCCGACGCGCTCGCCAAGGTTAGGCGCGAGCTGCGCGACCAGCTCAGGCAGCGCGTGGACGCGCGGGGTCTGGCAACTGCTCCACGCACCGAAAGGCGCGTGCGTGTTCGGGAGGAGGCGCTGCAACTCCTTCGTGCCAGCGGTGCGTTGCTCCCGCAGAGGGAGCTCGCTCGCGTGGTCAGCGAGGTCTCCGACGAGGTCGTCGGGTTCGGACCGATCGAGTCATTGCTCAAGGATCCGTCGGTGACCGAGGTGATGGTCAACGGGCCCGACGACGTGTTCGTGGAGCGAGAGGGGCGGATCGAGAAGGTGCCCGGCCGGCTATTCGAGGGGGAGGAGTCGGTCGTCCATCTGATCGAACGCATCGTGGGGCCACTGGGTCTCCGGGTCGATAGCTCGTCGCCTTGGGTGGACGCTCGATTGCCGGACGGTTCGCGGGTCCATGCGATAGTGCCGCCTCTCTCGCTCCGCGGTCCCGTCCTGACGATCAGGAAGTTCTCGCAGGTGCCGCTCGGCGCAGACGACTTGCGGAACTCCAGATGCGTCGGGGCGCGGGCCCTCGACTTCCTGGCAGCGTGCATCCGGGGCCGTGTCAACGTCGTCATCTCCGGGGGGACCGGTTCGGGCAAGACGACTCTCCTCGGCATACTCGCGGGCTTCATCCCCGATGAGGAGCGCTTGATCACGATCGAGGACGCCGCGGAGCTGCGCCTCGGCAAGCCGCACGTCGTGGCGCTCGAAGCGAGGCCGCCGAACGTCGAAGGCAAAGGCGAGGTGACCGTGCGAGACCTGGTTCGGAACGCCCTTCGGATGAGACCCGACCGCATCATCGTCGGCGAGGTCCGCGGGGGAGAGGCCCTGGACATGCTTCAGGCCATGAACACGGGCCACGAAGGCTCGCTCTCCACCGCGCACGCCAACTCGCCTCGGCACCTGCTCTGGCGTCTGGAGACGATGGCGTTGATGTCGGACGTCGTCCTTCCGGCCGCGCACGTCCGTTCCCAGGTGGCCGCCGCGATCGATGTGATCGTCCAGCTCGCGCGGCTGCGCGACGGTCGGCGTGTCGTGTGGGAGGTCTCAGCGGTCGAGGGAACGCGCAGGGGTGAGCCCGTCGTGGAGCCACTCTTCCGGTTCCGCGCGCGGGTTGGCACGGACGGCGACCATGAAGCGACCGGGGCGATCCCGCAGATCCTGGAGACATTGAGGGAACGGGGCGAACGGCTCGAAGTGGGAACGTTCGAGAAGGGACCCGACGCTTGATCGCGCCCGCGCTGCTGGGAAGCACGGCTTCCCTACTGGCCGCTGCCGCCGTCGCGTCTGTCAAGGCGGGTGACGCGCGTGCTCGCGCCGGGCTCGCGAAGCCGAGGGGGTCCGCCGTCCGGCTCGAAGTGGGCCTCCTTGCCCGCCCGGTGCTGGCCGGCGCTCTCGGTTTCGCCTCCCTCGGCCCTGCGGGAGCGGTTGCAGGCATCGGCGCGCTCTTCGTGGCCGAAAGGTTGGCGAGTATCAGGCGTCTGAGAGCCGCACGTGTGCGGCAGGACGAGCAGCTTGCCGACGCCATCGGGGCCGTCGCCTCCGCGGTCAGGGCCGGGATGTCGGTTCCTCAGGCCTTCGCCTACGCGGCCGGCGAGGCGGAGGAACCGCTCGCTTCGGAGCTTTCTCGGATGGTTCAGGACGTTCACGTCGGACTGCCGGTCGGCCAGGCGATCCAGGCGTGGGCCGACCGGCTGGGCACGGAGGATGCCCGCCTGCTGGCATCGGTCCTGGAGCTTCACCGCAGGGCCGGCGGCGAGCTGACGGTGATCCTCGAACAGGTCGGCGTCACGATCCGAGAGCGTGTCGCGGCGGCCAGGGAGGTGCGCGGCCTGACCGCACAGGCCCGCCTGTCCGGACTCGTGCTCGGTCTCCTGCCCTTCGGCTTCTTCGGATTCCTCTGGCTGACGTCGAGGAACGAGATGCGGGCCGCTCTTGGCACACCGGCCGGCGTGATCTCGGTGTTCCTCGGGCTCGTGCTCGAAGCTCTGGCGTTCCTCTGGATCCGGCGGCTGCTGGCGGTGGCATGAACACCTCTGATGTCGCCGGCTGGTGCGCTTCGTTCTCCGTCGCGTTCGCTTCTGCTGCCCTGGCGGCCCGTCGAGGCCGTGCTGGCACCGCCCCGGGAAGCATGTTCGATGATCCCGCGCCGGCGACCAACGCCGCCCGTGCGACCCGTGGCCGGTCCGGTCGCCGCCATCGTCGGCGGCGGGCGGGCGAGGTGGAGCGCGAGGTGCCGCAGCTCCTCGATCTGCTCGCCGTGGGGTCGAGCGCGGGTCTTTCCGCAGAGCAAGCCCTAAGGCGAGCCTCGGCTGCGCTGAGGGGACCGCTCGGAGCCGACCTGACCGTGCTCTTCCAGGGAGCGGACCTCGGTGCTCGATGGCGAGACGAACTAGTACGCTACGCCCAGGACTCGGGCTCGCGCGACCTGCGCCGTTCGGTCGCGGTGCTGGAGCGGACCGAAACGTTGGGCAGTTCCCTGCGGGAGGCCACGGCCGAGCTGGCCGCCTCCGTCAGGCAGGCGAGGAGAGCTGCAGTCGTGGAACGGGCCAGGACCGCCCCCATAAAGATGCTCTTCCCGCTCGTCTTCCTGATACTTCCCGCATTCCTCCTCCTCACGGTGGTGCCGGTCCTGCTCACCACCATCCGTTCCATCGGCTGAGAGGGGGTGAATCGATGCACTTCTTGCAGTACCTCTGGGTGAGCGCAACCACACGGCTGCGGCGCGAAGAAGGTCAGACCACGGCGGAATACGCGCTGGTGATCCTGGCCGCAGCTGCGGTCGCGGTCGTACTGATCGCATGGGCGCACTCGTCCGGCAAGTTGCCGGCGTTCTTCGACCACGTCATCGACATGGTGATCGGGGATGCCGACGCTGCCTGACGGGCGCGCGAGCCTGCCCCGGACGGCCGATCAACGAGGCTCGGCGGCCGTTGAGTTCGCCCTGGTACTCCCACTCGTGCTGGTGGTCGTGCTAGGGCTCGTCCAGGTCGGTCTGCTCTCGAGGGACAGGTTGCTCGTAGAGGCGGGGGGGGGGGCGGGGGGGGGGCGCGGCCCCCGCCGCCCCCCGGCCGCGAGCGCGGCCAGAGCCG
>CAZHRY010000021.1:17458-27659 GCA_964535065.1 uncultured Actinomycetes bacterium | reverse complement strand
CGCGCGCCGCCGCCGTCCAGGCCGATCCTTCGGCCGTGACCGAGGCCGCGCTGGCCGCCGCGCCCGGCCTGGATCCCGGGCTTACGCACATCGACATCGTGCGCGGCGGCGAGCGCGGCTCCACCGTGACCGTCACCGTGACCTACGACGATGCAGTGAGGGTCCCCCTGGTCGGTTGGCTTGTCGGTGACTCGGTCCGGATGACTTCCGAGGCTGCGGCGCGTCAGGAGTTCGGATGAAGCGCGAGACCGGCTCGGTGTCCGTGCTCCTCGCGGGAGGGATGGTCCTGGCGCTCGTTCTGACCATGGGTGTCACCGACCTGGGGCGCGTGCTCGTCGCTCGCTCGAAAGCGCGAACGGCGGCGGACTCGGCCGCCCTGGCCGTGGCCCAGGAACTGGCGGTGCCGACCGGAGCCGACCTGGTCGCGCTCGCGGATCTCTACGTTTCCATGAACGGAGCGCGTCTGACCGGGTGCTCGTGCGAGCCGGGAACCCACGAGGCGATCGTCGAAACCAGCGTTCAGGTCGGCGACCTCCTCCTGTATCCGGGCTCGCCCGATGTCAGCGCCAGGTCGCGCGCGGTGATCGACCTGCCGACGACCTGACGGATCGCGTGTGGCTGGCTCGTCGTGCCGGTGTTATCCCGGCTGGCCCCTGGCCACCAGGTACTCGATCGCCGCCCAGAGCGTCTTGGAACGCGGGTAGAACCAGAGCGGCGTGCCCACCAGGGCCGCCACCGACATGGCCATGAGCTGGGGCGCGGGCACCTCGGGCACCGTGACGATCAGCGTGACGACGAGCACGACCAGCCACACGCCGAAGGCCAGCGCGTAGTTCAGGACCATCGCGCCCAGGAAGCCGCCCTCTTCGCCCTGGAACACCAGGGCGCACGACGGGCAGTGCTCCTTCAGCTTGAACCAGCCGTCGAACACGCCGCGCTTCCCGCAGCGCGGGCAACGCTTGCGGAGCCCACGCAGCAGGACCGTGAAGACACCCGGCTCGGCCGGACTCACGCTTCGGGCATGTCGTAGATCGCGTAGAACTTCACGATCTTCTGCTTGATCCTCCACGTCCCCTTCGCGCCTTTGGGGGTGACGAGCACGTCTCCGGCCTTCACCGTGTGGACCTCGCCCTCAGGCGTTTCGATGTCGGCTTCGCCTTCGAGGATGAAGGCCACCTCATGGTGGGGACGTTCGAACGACCACGTGTCGGGCTCGCGCTCCCAAAGACCTGTCGTGAAACGCCCGTCCTCGCTCTGCAGCACCCCGGTCTCTGCTCCGCCCGTCCCCATCTCGCCGGGCGGCTCCACCAGCGCCGTCCAGCCCTCGCGTTCCCCCGTATGTAGCACCCTGATCGACGCGTCCATGCGGCCTCCTTCCTGTCTGCCCTGCAGGCTACGACTTCCGGCGCATACCAGAGTCAGACCCCGGGTGTACCATCGCCGAACGATGCAGAGGAAGTCACGGCGACCGCTCGCCAGCCCGCGCCGGGCCCAGCTCGGCGTCATCGACTACACGCTCGCCAAGCGTGCGCTGCTCCGCGACGCGCGCGCCGGGCTCCGAAGCGTGGCCGAGCTCTGCGACGCGCACCCGGAGCTGATGCGAGCCGCCAAGCATGTGGGAGAGCCGACGACCAGCGATTGCCCGGTCTGCGGCAGGGACAAGCTCGTGCTGCTCGCGTACGTTTACGGGGACGGCCTGCGCGCGGACAACGGCCGGGTGTGGTCGATCGAGATCGGTCTGCGCATGACCGCGGCGCATCCGGGTTCTGCCTGCTACGTGGTCGAGGTTTGCCGCTCGTGCCAGTGGAACCATCTGCGCGAGTCGTTCACGGCGCGGCTCGCGGCCAGCGGCTGAGCCGGGCGCGCACCACCCCTTGCTAGCATCGAACCGTGGCAACCAAAGCCAAGCCTCCCCGGGACGGATACGTTCCCAAGCACGCGCCCAGAACCACGAAGGGCAAGAAGAGCAAGAAAGGCGACGGCAGGCCCCGCAAGCGGGGAGACAGCAGGACCGCACGGAAGGATGGCGGCGAGAGGCCCCGGAAGGCCGCCAGGGGGAAGTCGTTCCTGAGACGACGCTGGTGGGTGCTGCTCCTCGCATCTCCCATCCTGGGCGGGCTGCTCATCGTCGCGGCGCTGCTCTTCGCATACTCCAGGATCCAGCTTCCCCAGGAACTCCCTCCGCTCGAGACGACCTACCTGTACGACCGCAACGGCGAGATCATCACGACCCTCCACGGCGCCGTGGACCGAACCGTCGTCCCGATCGAGGACATGTCTCCGCACATCCTGCATGCCGTCGTCGCCACCGAGGACCACGACTTCTACGAGCACTCAGGCGTCGATCCCATCGGCATCCTCAGGGCCGCTTGGACCAACCTGCGCGGCACCGACAACGAGATCCAGGGCGCGTCCACGATCACCCAGCAGGTCGTGAAGAACGTCTACGCGGGGTCCTACGTGACGGATCCGGAGACCGGCATCCGCTCCTACGTGATCCCCGAGCGGTCCCTCAAGGAGAAGGTCCGCGAGGCGCTGCTCGCACTCAAGCTCGAAGACGAGCTGGGGAAGGACGAGATCCTGGCCAAGTACCTGAACACGGTCTACTTCGGGCACGGGGCCTACGGCGTCGAGGCTGCCGCACAGACCTACTTCGGAAAGCCCGCCTCCAAACTCACCATCCTCGAATCTGCCGTACTTGCCGGCACGCTGCACGCGCCCGAGCTGTACGACCCCATCGACAGGCCGGACGACAACTGGTTCCGCCGGAACTACGTTCTGGACCAGATGGCCGCGTACGGGTACCTGGACCCCGCGCGGGCCGAGAACTTCAAGGGGCGCAAGTGCTGCGGCATCCCCAAGGAGATCCTCCAGGCCGAGGAGGGCGAGCGGATCGTCGCTCCGGGCGACGCCGAGTACTTCGTCGAGTACACGCGGCAGCGCCTGTTCGATATCTACGGTGAAGCTCAGGTTTACGGCGGCGGGCTCGAGATCGTCACGTCGCTCGATCTGGAGCTGCAGGCCGCAGCCGAACAGGCCATAGCGACGCACCTGCCCGACGAGGCCACGGATCCGGGCGCCGCGCTCGTGGCCATGGATGTGCAGACCGGGCAGATCCTGGCGATGGCGGGCGGCCGCGACTGGGTCAACCAGAAGGTGAACCTGGCCACCTTCTCGGGAGGCAGCGGCCGGCTGGCCGGCTCCGCGTTCAAGGCGTTCACGCTGGCGGCCGCGATCAAGGAGGGCTACGACCTCACCTCCAGGTGGTACGGCCCGTACACCATGCCGATCCAAGGATGTCCGGATCCGGGCACGTCCGACGGTCTGTGGCATCCCGTCAATGCCGAGGGTTCGGGCAGCTACTCGCTTGCCGACGCGACGGCCCACTCGGTCAACACGATCTTCGCGCAGCTCATCGCTCAACTCGGTCCTGAGAAGGTCGTGGACATGGCTCACGCCTTGGGGATCCGTTCCGAGCTGCCCGCGTACTGCTCCATCACCCTCGGATCGGTCGCCGTGAACCCGCTCGAGATGACGAACGCCTACGCGACCCTGGCCGCGCGCGGCGTGCGCCATTGGGCCACGCCTCTGATGCAGGTGAAAACGCCCGATGGCAAGATCGACGAGTCGATCGTGGAGGAAGGAGAGCAGGTCCTCGCCCAGAACGACGCAGATCTGGTCACCTACGCGCTGCAGGGGGTCGTCTCGAAGGGGACCGGACGCGCCGCCTCCATCTACCCGTTCCCAGCGGCGGGTAAGACCGGGTCGGCCAAGGACAACGTGGACGCCTGGTTCTGCGGATACACCGCGCAGATCGCCACCTGCGTGTGGATCGGCTACATCGAAGGCGAGATCCCTCTGGAGAACGTTCAGGGCGTGCCTCGCGTCTACGGGGGGACCATCCCGGCGGCCATCTGGCAGGACTTCATGTCCGTCGCGATGGACGGGTACGAGCCGGTGGCCTTCCCGGCGCCATCGTTCGACGGCTACTCCACAGGACCGCTGACCCCGGCGCCGCTTCCGTCGCCCAGCCCGGTGCCGTGCGGGTCGGTCACGCCGACCGCCGGGGCGACGCCGAGCCCCTGTCCGATCGACACGCCGTCGCCCTCAGTGGAGCCGTCCCCTACAGAGACCCCGAAGCCGACGAAGTCCACGACCCCCAGCCCAACCGGGTCGCCTACCCCGAAGCCGACGAAGTCCACAACACCGAGCCCGACCGAGTCGTCTACCCCGAAGCCGACGAAGTCCACGACACCGTCCGCGTCACCCTGACGCCCCAGACGTCAGGGAACGCGCGTGATCACCTCGGCGGCGTCAAGCGGAACCGTCGCCATCACCGCGGTTCCGCGGCCGGGGGTGGATCGCACCGCGAAGGTCCCGCTGGCCAACTCCACGCGCTCGCGCATCGAAGCCAGTCCGACACGCCCGTCGTGCAGGTAGTCGCGCGCTCGCGATGTGTCGAACCCCTGACCGTCGTCCTCGACCTCGATCCGTAGCTGGGTCTGATCCGACTCGACGTGAACCGAGACGTGGGTCGGGTTCGCGTGCCGTCCGGCGTTGGCCAGAGCCTCCTGGACGATCCGGTAAGCGAGGATCTCGATGTCGTCGGGCACCGGGCGCGCGAGCGTGCCGGTGAACTCGGTCACGACCCCGGTCTCGGTTCCGAACCGAACGAGCGATTCACGGAGAGCCGGCATCAAACCCCGCTCTTCCAGCACCGGCGGCCTCAGGCCCGACATCAGCCGGCGAAGGGCGTCGGCCTCTCCGGCGAGCTCGTGGCGGATCCTGGAGAGGACCTCCATCCCCCTTTCGGTGTCGCCGGCCTTGATCATGAGCAGGGCCGCTTCCAGCGATAGCGAGGCGGCCGAAACGCCCTGCACGGGCCCGTCGTGCAGATCGCGCGCGATCCTGTTCCGCTCTTGCTCGATGGCGGCGTTCGTTCGCCTCTGGAGCCGCGTCCGGTCCTCGTCCCGGTCCTGCAGGAACTGGAACAGGGATCGGATCGTCTGGTCGGCGATCTTCGCAGCCGTGACGTCGCGGACCAGGAGGAGGCGCCGCGGAGGATCGGTCGGGATCCGAGAGACCCGCGCCTCCAGGTGCAGCGGCTGGCCGTCGGTCCGCTGCAGCTGAGCCTCGCCTGCCTCCGGGAGCCGCGCGAGGTCGGGGCCGGCGCCCTGTACGCCCGCGGCGACCGTGGTCCAGCTCTGCCCCTCCATCACGCTGCGGTCGAGCCCGACCATCCGGGAGAACGCCTCGTTGGCCCTCACTATCGTTCCCGCCTCGTCCAGTTCCACGAAGCCGTCCACGGCGGCTTCGAAGATCAGTCTCAGGTGCTCTTCGGATCGGCGGAGCGTCTCGTTCGCCTCGCGGACCCTGTCCAGCGCGGTGTCGGCCTCTCGGAGAGCGGCCTCGCGGTGCTTCAGGGCTTCGCGGACCTCGTCGTGGGCCTGGGAGTTCGAGATCTGATTCGCCAGCAATCTCGCGGCAACGCCGCCTCCGAGCAGAACGATCAGTGTCGTCGACTGCAACCCGGGGATCCCGCGAGAGGTTTCCAGAACCGCCACCAGAGCCAGCCCCGTGCATGCGGTCATCAGTGCGACGCTGGTGAGCCCGGGCCGGGCCAGTCGCGAGACGGTCGTCCGCTCCCCGGCCGACCCGTCGTGTCCGGAGAGCGTCAACGTCGCCGCGACGGCCAGGGGGGCCAAGATCCACGGGATGTCCACGCCCGGAGAGGATCCTTCGAAGATCTCGTTCGACCATTCCCAGCCGAACTGGAACGCTGCGAAGGATGCCGGCGCCAGCGCTGCGAACAGGTACAGGTGTGACCTCGTGGGTATCCACAGCGCCAGGGTGGCGAAGGGGACGAACACCGAGGCCCCAAGGACGGCGAAGACGCCTGCCGTTCCCGACACCGTCGCGTCGGCGTCCACCGGGCGCAGGAAGATGAAGGCGATCGCTGCTACGGCCGCCGTTGTGAGTCCGGTGTCGATCGCGATCTCGCGGCGCACGTGAGGGTCCAGATGGAACCGGAACTCGTCGCGCACGGCCAGGTACAGAGGCACGAGGAACACCAGGAACAGAACGTCGGACGGCCTCGCCCGATAGACGCTGGGGTCCACGAGGTCGAAAACCAGGAACAGCAGGTTGCCCGCGCTCACGAGTGCTAGGAGCGCCGCGATGTGCCGGGCGCTGGGCCAGAGCTTCCGGCTGCCGTAGACCAGGGCGGCCGACAGCAGGCAGCTGAGGACCGTAAGGATCTCCGATGCCAGCGCCCGGGACCTCGTGCCCGAAGGCAGGGCCAGGTAGACGGCCACTGCCACGAGTGCGGCCACGGCGAGCAGCGCACCCCGCGCGGCACGGGAGGGGGACAACACGTCCTTCATGGGGCTTCCATCATGCAGCTTCGGCCTCGCTCGCTCCATCACCCGGAGAGCCAAGGGTTCCCACCCAATGGACTAACCCGCTGTCGGGGCGGTATCCCCGTTCGAGGGACTACTCGATGAGCCGGCGGCGCAGGGCCTCGGCGACCGCGGCCGTGCGGTCGGACGCTCCGAGCTTCTCGAAGATGTGCTCCAGGTGTGTCTTGACCGTGTCGGGGGAGATGTAGAGGCGCTCCGCGATGTCGCGGTTGGTGTGGCCGAACGCCAGGAGCTGGAGGACCTCGATCTCGCGGGCGGTGAGCGTCTCGGCCTTCCGGTCGCGCTCCTTGGCCGTCGAGAGCTCTTCCGCCAGGGCGACGACCAGCTGCGGGTCGATCACCATGTTCCCGCCTGCGACCAGCCGGACGGTCTGGATCAGGTGCTCGGCGTCTCGGGCCTTCAGCACGTACCCGCGGGCCCCGCTCCGTACCGCCTCGACCACGAACTGGCGGTCGTCGTAGGCGGTCAGCATGATGACCCCGACCGCCGGGTGGTTGTCACGGATCTCGCGCGCGGCCTCCAGCCCGTCCATCTCGGGCATCCGGATGTCCACCAGGGCGATATCGGGGCCCTCGGCGGTGACCAGATCCAGGAGCTCCTTGCCGTTGGACGCCTCGCCAACGACCTCGATCCCGTCCGCCATCTCGAGGTAGCGCCTCAGCCCCTGGCGCACCAGCGAGTGGTCGTCTGCGATGGCGACCCTGATAGCCACGCTCTCCCTCCGACCCCGGGCTCGTCACCCTTCGGGTCGCAACGGATACTAACCGGAACCGGCCCGGGTCAGAAGATGTAGTGCCAGTTGACGAATAGCGTGGCCAGGATGCCGTACGCGGCGGCACATGCCCCCAGCAGGGCGTTCTCGGGGATCCTGAGGCGGGCCGAGGGAGCGAGGGTCAGTCCCCAGAAGGCCGGGAAGATGACGACCACGAAGCGGGGCATGGACATCAGCGGACGTGCCTCGAAGGGGAACGTCAACGGAAGGACCAGGCTGGCGGCCGCGTAGACCGTGTACGCGGCGGGGATCCGCCGGGCAGCCAGGGCGACTCCGAACACCACGGCGGCGACGACCAGCACGTCGACGAGCCAATAGGAACCGTGCTCCAGGGCGTCGGTCAGGGCGCGCCAGGCGGTCGTCCAGGGCGGAAGGGTCTCGCGAGCCCAGCTGCGCTGTGCGTCGAGGGGGGCCCAGAAGTCACCGTGCCGGAGCTGCCAGTACAGGAAGTAAGTGAGGGGGCCAGCGGCGACGGCAGCCGAGGCGGCCAGCCGCGGCAGGGGGGACCGCCCCTGACGGCGCCACTGGGACAGAGCCTCGATGGCCAGGGCGAGGATGAGCAGCACGCCCACGCTCCGGGTGGCGGGGGCGGCCGCCGCCCCCCCCGCCCCCCCCCCCCCCCCGGCGGGGGGGGGGGGGGCCCCCCCCCCCGCGCCCCCCGCCGCCACCCACCTGTTCGTCCTTGCGAACCAGAAGGCGCTTACCGACAGCAGCAGGAACAGCGGCTCCGTGTACGGGGCCAGGAAGAAGAACGCGGTCGGGAAGAGCGCCGCGTAGAGCACGGTTCGCCTGGCCGCGTGCTCGCCAAGCTCCAACCGAGTGAGGGCATGCAGCACGACCAGCGCGCCGAAGAAGGCCGCGTTCGCGACGATCAGCGCGGCGGCGAGCGGGCCGATCCCCGGCAACCACGCGACGGCCCGGACGGCCATGGGATAGAGCGGGAAGAACGCGGCGCCCGGACCCTCGGGCGGATACCCGTCGGTCGCGAGCCGCAGGAACCACAGAGCGTCCTGGCGCTGCGTGGCCGTGAAGAGCGTATGCCACCCGGTCGTGAGCGCCGGCGCCGGGTATCCGGAGTCCAAAGGAGGCTGCCCCGGCGGTATCGCCATCAGTCCGGTTCCCGCGAGCGAGATGGCGAACAGCAGCAACCGCGCTCCGAGGAACGCCCAGAAGGCGTCCCGCACGCCGTCGCGCAGGCGAGGGGCTTCGCCGGTCACGCGGCCACCTCGCGCGCGGCGCGGGAGCGCCTCCAGCCACGCGCCCCCAGGGCGAGCGGTAGCGGGTCGTGCCGGACCCACTGCACGAGGGCCCATATGAGGATCGCAGCCCTGAAGCCCACGGCCAGCTCGAAGACGCTCTGGGCGGAGTCGACGTCGTTCGCGTAGCCGGCGAAGTACGACGGCGGCGGTGTCCCCGTGTACCAGCCGAAGAACCAGAACCTGGTCACGAATACGGCGACGTCCGCCAGCGAGAACGCCAGGAACGACCTCATGTCCACCATCGTCAGGGCGAACAGCGGCAGCAACCAGAGCCCGTACTGAGGCGAGTAGACCTTGTTCACCAACAGGAACACCACCACGATCGGGAAGATCAAGGTCCACCTGGGGAAGTCCGGGTTGCGGCGAACCTTCAGCCACCACAGCAGGGCGACGCCTCCCACGAACAGCGCAGCCGACAGCACGTTGATCATCGTCGGCGGACTGCCCGCGCATGCCACGTTCGTGTGCCTGCACGCGATGTACCAGAGGCTGTCGAAGTCGGGGATGCGCTCGGCGTTGAACCTGAAGAACTCCGCCCAGCTCGACGGGGCGGCGATCGCGAACGGCGCGTTGACGGCCGCGTAGGTACCTGTGGACCACCACAGGACCCTGACCGACCTGTCCGGCTCGCGATCCTGCAGCCCCTGCAGGAACAGCGGCAGCACGAAGAAGATCGGGTAGAGCTTCGTGGCTGCGCCCAAGCCCAGCAGGGCGCCGGCCCATCCGTCCCGCCGTGCGGCGAACGCGACGAGTGCGCCGGTGGCCAGGGCCACCGCCAGCAGGTCCCAGTTGATCAGCCCGTACACCGCCAGCGTGGGAGCGAGCGCGAACCACAGGGTCCGGCGCCCGGACAGCATCCAGAGCCACACACCGATGGCGGCCGCGCAGACCGTGAGCAGCAGCGAATTGGTCCAGAAGAACGCCGTGTAGCCCGTGCCGCCGACCCACGCGGCCAGCCGCATGAAGTACATGGTCAGGACCGGGTATTCGTCGCAGTTGTTCTCGCTCGGCTGGCATGGGTCGAGGAAGGGCAGCCGGCCGCCCGCGAGCTGCTCGGTGCCGACCAGCGGGACGAGGTCCGTGTAGCACAGGCGCGTGTACTGGCGGCCGTCGAAGTTGCCGCCGGCGCAAGGGAGCTTCTCGATCGCGCCGAGCGCCATGGTGCCCAGGACGCACGCCAGCACCAGGTTGAGGCTGATGGCGCGCGCCGCGTGCTTCATCGCGGCGCATCGTAGCCCGCGGGCTCTCCGAGTCCGCTCACGCGCTCGCCCAGCCCGCGGCACCTGCCTCACCGAACGTCCGCCCGCCTCACCGAACGTCCGCCCGCCTCACCGACCGTCATATGCGGTCCGTCCTTCGAGCGCGCGGTGTGAAGATTCGAGTGCGGACTCGTAGAGTGAACGGTCGTGAGGTACAGGGTCGAGCAGCTCGCGGCCGAGTGCGACGTGTCCGTGGACACCGTTCGCTACTACCAGTCCCGCGGGCTCCTCCCGCAGCCCGAACGCGAAGGCCGCCTGGCCTGGTACGGCGACGAGCACGCCGACCGCATCCGGCGCATCCGCGACCTCCAGAAGAAGGGCCTGACGCTCGCGGCGATCGGCCGGGTCGTGCGGGGGGAGCTGGGCGAGGCGGACGCGGACCTGGCCGCGGCCGTTGCCGAGGCGCGCGGGGACGCAGGCGACGGCGAGCTCCTTTCCCTGGACGACTTCGCCGGGCGGGCCGGGGTGCCCGGATCGTTGATCCAGGCGGTC
>CAZHRY010000021.1:0-17448 GCA_964535065.1 uncultured Actinomycetes bacterium | reverse complement strand
CTGACCCGGTCCTCGTCGGCGGGGGGGGCGGGGGGCCCCGAATGTTTGCCCCGGGCGGTCGCGCCCTCGGCGTTCCGTAGGGGCCCGCCCGGCCCGCCCGGCACCACCCTCTACACCTCCGCCGACATCGACCTGGTTCGGACGGCCCTCAGGCTCCTGGAGTTCGGCCTTCCTCTCGGAGACCTCCTCAGCCTTGCGCGCGACGCCGACGCCGCCATGCGCGGCCTGGCCGACCGCGCCGTGGACCTGTTCGACGAGCACGTTCGCAAGCCCATCCGCGACACGGCCGGTGACGATCCCGCGGCGGCCGCCCAGATGGTCCAGGCCTTCAAGGAGCTGCTGCCGGCCGTGACGATGCTCGTCGAGCACCACTTCCGCAGGGTCTTGCTCGAAGCGGCTGAGGAGCGTATCGAGACGTGAGCAGCGAGCTGCCGCAGGGCGAAGAGAAGTCCCGTTCGGTCCGCGGTCTCTTCGACCGCATCTCTCCGCGCTACGACCTGGTCAACCGGGTCATGACGTTCGGCATGGACGTCGGCTGGCGCCGCCGGGCGATACGCGAGCTGCACCTGCCGCAGGGCTCGCGCGTGTTCGACCTGGCCTGCGGGACGGGAGACTTCTGCCGCGAACTCGTCAAAGCCGGCTACCTGGCCATCGGGTTCGACTTCTCGCACGGGATGCTGACGGCCGCCCGAACCGACGCTCCTCTCGTCGAGGCCGACATCCTGAAGCTCCCCGTCCGCGACGCGAGCGCCGACGGGGTCACCTGTGGGTTCGCGCTTCGCAACGTCGTCTCGCTCGAGCAGCTCTTCGCCGAACTCGGACGTGTCGTCAAGCCCGGCGGGTCGATCGCGCTTCTCGAGACCAGTGAGCCGGACAACGCGCTGATGCGCGCCGGTCACCGCATCTACTTCAACAGGGTCGTGCCCATCGTCGGAGGCCTGCTGTCGGATCGCGACGCCTACGCGTACCTGCCGAAGTCGGTCGCCTACCTTCCCCGACCCGAAGAGATGCTCCGGATGCTCGCCGAAGCGGGTTTCCCGAGCGCCCGCAGGATCCAGCTCACAGGCGGCATCACGCAGCTCCTCGTGGGAAGGCGAGCGTGAACGCCGAGCTCGGCCCGGCCTTCGATCTGCTCGCCGCGTACCGGCCCGAGGGAGGCGCCTACTTCGAGCGGCGAGGAGTGGGCATCGGCGCCGGGCCCGGCAGGTGGGTCCTTGCCGGCGAGGTGGCCGGCGTCCTCGCCCCAGGCGACGTGGCGATCGGCGGGCTCCCTTTCGCAGGCGAAGGGACGCTGCTCGTCCCTCAGGAGGCGGTCAGGCGTGACGGCTCTGGAACGGTGAGGCGGATCAGCGACGCGCAGAGACCGTTCGAACGCGTGAGCGGTTCGGCGCCGCACGAGGCCTTTACCCAGATGCAGCTCCACGAGCTCCCTTCCAGCGCCGGCTACGCGGATGCCGTCGCCCGGGCCACGGTCGCGATCAAGGCAGGTGACCTGCGCAAGGTCGTGCTGGCCCGAACGATCGAGGTCGACTCCGGACGGACGCTGGATCCCAAGCGCCTGGCTCATCGGCTGCGAGCCGTTAACCCCGACGCCTACACGTTCGCCGCTCCCACCGGCGAGGGCGTGTTGGTGGGGGCCTCGCCGGAGTTGCTGGTCTCGCGGTTCGGCCGCGAGGTTCGCTCGAACCCACTCGCCGGCTCGGCCCCCCGCTCCGGCGATCCAGAGGAAGACAGGGCGAACGCCGAGGGGCTCGCCGCCTCCTCGAAGAACCTCGAAGAGCACCAGATAGTCGTGGAAGCCGTCGCCGCCGTCCTCGAGCCCGCGTGCGAGCAGCTCTCGTGGGATCCAGAGCCCGTCCTGCTCGAGACGCCCAACGTCTGGCACCTCTCGACGCGTTTCCGCGGCGTTCTGCGCGAGCCGGCACCCACGGCGCTCGAGCTGGCGCAGGAGCTGCATCCGACGCCGGCTATCGCGGGTGACCCGACGCCGCCCGCCCTGGCCCTGATCGAGAAGCTCGAGCCGTTCGACCGAGGTCTCTACTCGGGTCCGGTCGGCTGGGTCGATGGGGTCGGCGACGGCGAATGGGCGATCGCGCTCCGCTGCGCAGAGCTGCGAGGAGGTCGGGCCACCCTCTTCTCAGGAGCCGGGATCGTCGCGGGCAGCGACCCCGATGAAGAGGTAGACGAGACCGAGCGCAAGTTCAGGGCGTTCCTCGACGCGCTCCGCTGGGGGTAGGCTGCGAGCGACAGGCAGCGCCTGCTGAGGTTCCTCTGGGGGGCGTCTCCTCTTCCGAATGACCCAGTGGCTCTTCGAGCGGCCACGGACGGCGGAACAGCCGCACGCCAACGGGCATCGATCGATGACCAAGATCCTGAGCTGCGGCGTCAGGTTCGGTGAGCCGCGAAGGACTATGCGATTTCCCGCTCGCTGCCCCCTATAGACGTGGTGCAGGATGCTCCGGTGGCCGCGGACGGCGTCGCTGAGCTCGAGCGTCTCTACCGACGAGACGGAGCTCGATTGTGGCGTTCCCTGCTGGGCTTCACCGGCAACCCCGACGTTGCTACCGATGCCATGGCGGAAGCGTTCGCGCAGGCTCTGGCTCGAGGAAGCGCGGTAGGGCATCCGGACAGATGGGTGTGGCGCGCGGCGTTCCGGATAGCGGCCGGTGAGATGAAGCGCCGGGGGCAGCTCCGGCAGATCGAGGAGAGGGTGTACGAGATTCCTGACCCACCCGTCGATCTGCTCCGTGCCCTCCGGGGCCTTCCTCCCAGGCAACGTGCAGCGATCGTTCTCCGCTTCTACGCCGGATACGAGACCCGTGAGGTCGCGGCCATCCTGGGCACCACGTCGGGCACCGTGCGCGTGCACCTGAGTCAGGGGAGGAGACGGCTGCGGATGCTGTTGGAGGGAGAAGATGCCTGACCTGATCGAGAAGCTACACGAGTTGGATCGTTTCCAGCCGCCCGAGGTGTGGACCGAGATCCAGGACCGCGCGCTGGGGTCGCGTGAAGGATCGGAAGCGCTCGGCCCATCGGCCGTGCGCAGAAGCATGGCTGTCGTCCTCGCGGCAGCTCTGACCATCGCCGGCCTGCTCCTCGTTGACCGTGCATTCAAGGGCGACGGATCTGGGCTAAGGCCTGCGGGAGCGCCGTCCTTGCCGGACAACGGCTCGATCGCATTCGGTTGCGGTTACCACATCTGCACGATCTCGCCGGATGGTACCGGGATAACCGATCTGATCGAGGCGTACGACAGGGAGGTCGTGGTGGCCGCGTACGCGCCGGTGTGGAGTCCCGACGGAACCAAGATCGCATTCCGTGGTTACGACCGCGAGGGTTCGTCGTCGGGTGGTGGCGCGAACTACGACGTCTACGTGATGAACGCCGACGGGTCGGGGCTCCGCAACCTAACGAAGAGCCCTGAAGACGTGGCACGACGAGCGTCTCAGTTTTCCCCGGAGTGGTCCGCGGACGGGACCATGCTGGCGTTCGGGAGCGACGACGGCGACAGGGACGGTATCTACGTGGTCAACGTCGATGGTAGGGGTTTGGAGAGGATCGCAGGTGGCAGCTTCCAGGCATGGTCTCCCACGGAGAACCGTATCCTCTTCACGGCCCGGGGATCCTCGGGCCAGGGTCTGTTCACCATAGCCCCGGACGGCAGCGGTTCGGAGCAGCTGACCGATCCGACCGGGTGGGATGGACTAGCCTCGTGGTCACCGGACGGCTCCCAGATCGCTTTCGTGCGTGGAGAGGAGGGCACCACTTCCGTGTACGTGATGTCCTCAGATGGCTCCGGTGAGCGTTCGATCTTCCACGAGAGAGGCATAGAGCCGTACGAGCCTCTCTGGTCGCCTGACGGCACGAGGCTCGTCTTCGAGGCGCAGACGCGTGCCGACTCGGATCTCTACATCGTCAACGCCGACGGCTCGGGCTGGATGGCCCTGACGTCTACGGATGACCGGTCAGAGGTGTCGCCGACGTGGTCACCGGATGGCACGCTCATCGCGTTCCGCGCCACCACGGAGACCACATCCGACACGGCCGACTACCCGATCTACCTGATCCGGCCGGACGGCTCGAACGAGGAACTGCTGACCTCGGAGGGTGGTTACTCGCTCGACTGGCAGGCGATCGGGGGCGGACGACTTCCCGCGTAGCCGCTACCCGCCACGAAGCCCCGCTTAGGAAGTGGAAGCGCCGAGCTTGTCTCCTTCGAACGTGGCGAAGATCTGTTCGATCTCACTCTCCGACAGGTTCTCACGCACGAAGAGGATCCACTCGGGTTCACCTCTGTTCGGGTGACAAGCCCTCGCCGGAACGAGAACGGCGATGGCCTTCGAGGGATCGAGGTCCCGCACCTGGCGGGCATCGGCCCAGCCCCAGTGGATGGTCTTCACGTCCTCGAGGGGAACCCCCATATCGTCGTCCGCGAAGCGGTCACAGTGGGTGAAGTACCGATCATCACCCAGCGACGCACCCATCGGCGCATCGAAAGGGAAGCATGCGACAGCGATGAGGCAAAGGACCGAGGTCGCCAGGCTCCTGCGGATCAGCCTTTGCTCAAGGCTCCGGTGGCGACCAGTCGCATCTCGTCCCGTCGTTCTCTCCCTAGGTTCGGATCGACCTCGACCTCGATCACTCTAACGCCCGTCTCGCCTCCTGCCTCTTGTACGGAGGGAACCAACCCGGCGGAGTGCCCGACCGAGATGTGGTCCGCCCCGGCGGCGGCGCACACTTTCCCGATGGATGCTGGGTGCGGCGTGACGAACAGCTCCTCGTGCTCGGGAAGATCTCGCTTAGGGAGCAGAGAGAACACCTGACCGCCGCCGTTCGAGATGACGACGAAGACGGCTTGGCTGGCGCTGCGGCCCGACCATAACAGCGCTCCGGCGTCGTAGAGGAATGAGAGGTCGCCCATCAGGGCGAAGGTCGGCGCACCAGACCGTGCGATGCCGAGCGTTGTCGCAGCGAGCCCGTCGATGCCGCTGGCGCCGCGGTTGGTGAGGATCCTCAGGCCATCGCGTGGCGCCATGGCCAGGTCGAGGTCCCGGATCGGCGTCGAATTGCCCACGAACAGCGTGCCGCCGTCCGGGATCGCGGCAGCCAGGTCACGCGCGATCCGTGGCTCGAAAGGCTCGGTCCATCCGTCCATCGCCTCGTCCATGGCGGTGCGTGCTCGCGTGTCCGCCGCTCGCCAGGCGTGCACCCAGCCCTCGGGGACGGGGGCGAGGTCTTCCACCGTGGAGGCGAGCTGGTCAGGGTCCGCGCCGATCCGGAGGGCCGCACGCCCCTCGGGATCCGGCTCGAGGTGCCAGTCGTCCACGACGGTCAAGCGCTCCGCTGTCGCGACGAAGTTTTGTGTCGCGCGGGTCGTCGGCGCAGCGCCTATCTGCACGACGACCTGGGGCCGGTGTTCCGCGAGCCAGGCCTCGTTCCCGATGAGAGCTTGGCCGGCGCTCAGGACTCCTGGGGTGCGCAGCCCCGACTGCGGCTCCGCGACCAGCGGCCAGCCCAGCGAAGCGGCCATGGCGGCGAAGTCACTCGAAGGCCGGCGGCCGGCGCCTCCGGCCACCACGACCACCCTCTTGCCGGATGTCGCCTCGACGAAGCGCTCCACGTCCTGTTCCGAAGGTGCGAGCGAACGTTGCGCGGGCGGCGGTCTCTCACCGGAGGCCGGCGCCTCCACCTCTTCGCCTTCGGGGATCAGCGGCTCGTCGAAGGGGCAGTTCACGTGGACGGGGCCGGGCGGATGGGAAGCCATCGCGAGCAGCGCTCTGCGGCCGGCGGCTCGCCACTCTGCGGCGTCCTCGGCCCGCTCCGGAACCGGCGGCTCGATGTACGCGCGCGCGAACTTCCCGTACAACTCGGCCTGGTCGATCGTTTGGTTCGCTCCGGTTCCTCGCAGGCGAGGAGGCCGGTCGGCCGTCAGCAGAACGAGGGGAACGCGCGACTGCGAAGCCTCGACCACCGCGGGCAGGAACTCGGCGGCCGCGGTGCCGCTGGTGCAGGCCGCGATGACGGGCTCTCCTGAGGCCTTCGCGATGCCCAGGGCGAAGAAGGCGCTCGCGCGCTCATCGAGATGGACGTGGAGCTGGATACGGGGATCGCGCGCGAGCGCCAGGGCCAGTGGCGTGGACCTGGAGCCCGGGGACAAGCACGCGTGGCGCACCCCTCCCCCCACCAGTTCGTCCACCAGCGCCCGGGCGCATGCGAGCGAGATGTCGCCCAGGCCCATCTAGACCGTCTCCGCGAGGACAAGACCGAGCGCCAGGAGCAGGCCGCACGCCGCGTGCGTGGCCGCCGTTCCCGTCAGGACCGGCACGAGGTCGCGCCCAGTCGCCGTCCTTATCGCCTCGAGGGGTTTCAACCCCAGCGGCCAGGCGGCCAGGCCGAAGAGCCCCCACTGGATCAGGCCGACACGTTCATCGATCAGGTACGTCAGCACGCCCGCGACGATGGTGAGGAACGCGCCGATCACGAGCGTCCCGTAGAGCGCCCGCGCGTGGCGGTCCCCGATGCGCACGGCCAGGGTTCGCTTCCCTGCGGCCGCGTCGGTGGCGATGTCTCGCACGTTGTTCGCTTCGAGGATCGCGACCGCCAGCAGACCCATGACGGCACCGCACCACCATGACGTCGCGGTCACCGTCTCGATCATCACGAATGTGGTCCCGCAGGTCGCGACGAGGCCGAAGAACAGGAACACCATGACCTCGCCCAGGCCCAGGCCCGCGTAGGGGCGAGGGCCGCCGCTGTAGAGGAAGGCGGCGGCGATCGCCAGCGCTCCCACGATCAGGATCAGCAGAGGTTCGGTGACCAGCGCCAGCGCCAGCCCGGCAAGGCCCGCCAGGCCGACCGACACGAGGGCGGCCGTGAGCACCGCCCGAGGCGACGCCGCTCCGCTCGACGTCAGCCTCTGCGGGCCGATCCGCTCGTGCGTGTCCACGCCCCGCACGCCGTCGAAGTAGTCGTTCGCGAAGTTGACGCCCACCTGGAGCCCGGCCGCAACCACGAGCGCAGCGGCGAGCCGCCACCAGGTCACGGTTCCTGCAGCGGCGCTCCCCACGATCACGGGCACGAGCCCGGCACCCAGCGTGCGCGGTCGCGCCCCGTGCCACCAGACGCGCCAGCCGGTCACCTCACGGCCTCTTGGGGAACTTCGAGAAGTCCGGATCCCGCTTCTCCTTGAAGGCGTCGCGGCCCTCCTGCGCCTCCTCCGTCATGTAGTAGAGGAGAGTGGCGTCGCCCGCGAGGTGCTGCACGCCCGCCAGCCCGTCGACACCCGCGTTGTAGCCGGACTTCAAGAGGCGAAGCGCAAGGGGCGAGAAGCGCAGCATCTCCTTGCACCGCGCCACGGTCGTCTCCTCCAGCTCCTCGAGTGGGACCACCGCGTTGACCAGGCCCCAGTCGAGCGCGGTCTTCGCGTCGTACTGGCGGCAGAGGAACCAGACCTCCTTGGCTCTCTTCTCTCCGATCTGGCGGGCGAGCAGGCCGATGCCGTAGCCGCCGTCGAACGAGCCCACCCTCGGGCCGGTCTGGCCGAAGCGGGCGTTCTCCGCGGCGATCGTCAGGTCGCAGCACAGGTGAAGGACGTGGCCGCCTCCGACCGCGTACCCCGCGACCATCGCCACGACCGGCTTGGGGTGGCGCCGGATCTGGATCTGCAGGTCCAGGACGTTCAGGCGGCCGATGCCCTTCTCGTCGACGTAGCCGTCGTCTCCACGGATCTTCTGGTCGCCGCCCGAGCAGAAGGCCTCGGTCCCCTGACCGGTCAGGATGATCACGCCGATCGAGGGGTCATCCCGGGCCATGTCGAAGGCGCGGATCAGCTCGCGCGTCGTCAGAGGCCGGAAGGCATTGCGAACCTCCGGGCGGTCGATCGTGATCTTCGCGATGCCCTCGGCCGTCTCGTAGCGGATGTCGGTCCACTCTCCGGCCGGCTGCCAATCCACCATATGACCACACACTCCTAGAGCGCTTACTCGAACGGTTAGCCTATCGGACATGCGAGACCTGCGGGCGGCTCCGGGCGACCTTGTGGCCTACGACGTGCCCCCCGGCTCTGCCTGGGAAGGGATCCTCGAGCGTCACGTTTCCTCGGGGGTCTCGTTCTTACCGCTGGACCACAGGCTCACGCCGGGAGAGAAGAGGCGCCTGCTCGACCTGGCCCGGCCGGCGATGCTCGTCACCGAGGACGACGAGATCGCGTTCCCCGACCACGACGAGGCCGATCCGGAGAGGGCGTGGGCCGTGGTCGCCACCTCCGGGACGGGTGGAGAGCCGAAGCTGGCGGAGCTGCCTCGGGCTGCGCTCGGGTCGGCGGTGGCCGGTTCCCTCGACGCGCTCGGGATCGGGGCAGAGGACCTGTGGGTGTGCTGCCTGACGCCGGCCCACGTGGGGGGTTTGCTCGTGCTCCTGAGGGGAGTGCTGGCCGGCGCGCCGCTCGTGATCCATGAGAGGTTCGATGCTGCACGGCTCCTGACTGATGCCCCCGCCGGCGCCCACATCGCGCTGGTTCCCACGATGCTGGCGAGGCTGGTTCAGGAAGGGAAGCAGCTGTCACATCTGGGTGTGCTTCTGGTTGGGGGGGACGCCCTCGATCCGGCTCTGGGCGACGCCGCCGCAGGACTCGGAGCTCGGGTCGTTCACACGTACGGCCTCACCGAGTCCTGCGGCGGCGTCGCCTACGACGGAACGCCCTTCCCCGGCACGCAGATCCGGATAGAGGGGGGAGAGGTCCAGATCAAGGGTCCCACCTTGATGGAGGGCTATCGAAACGACCCTCGCGCCACGGCCCGTGCGTTCACCACCGACGGCTGGCTGCGCACGGACGACCTCGGCTCGATCGATGACGGTGGGAGGCTGACGGTTCTCGGCCGCGCCGATGACGCGATAAGGACGGGCGCCGAAACGGTGTGGCCGGATGAGGTGGAGGCCGTCCTGCGCACGCATCCGAAGGTCGCCGACGTGGCGGTCGCCGGCCGGCCCGATCCGGAGTGGGGCCAGCGGGTGGGCGCCTGGGTGGTTCCCACCGCTGCGGCTGACCCTCCCACGCTCGAGGACCTTCGGAACCACGTATCGGAGACCCTGGCCAGACACAAGGCGCCGCGCGAGCTGATCCTGGCGGACGCGATCCCGCGCACCCCCTCGGGGAAGATCAGGCGCCGGGACCTCCATTGAAGAAGGCCCGAGCGAGGGAGGGGTTCGCTCGGGCCTTCAGATCCTGCAGCCGCCGAGGGGGATGGCGGCCATAAGGGGGTCCATGGCGTTGCACCAGAGGCTTCGACGTCCCGCCGGTTCGCTTTGATACCCGCCTTCGGGTAACTCGACGCCGGCGTCTGGCGCAGTTGCGTTCAGGTGACCTGGATGGCGCCGTGTTTCACCGCGAAGGCGACCGCCTCGAGCTTCGAGTGAACGCGCAGCTTGCCCAGGATGTTGCGCACGTGCGTCTGCACGGTCTGAGGGCTGATGAAGAGCTGACTCGCGATGTCGTCGTTGCGCTTGCCCTCGGCCAGCAGATGGAGGATCTCTCGCTCACGCTCGGTGAGGTCGCCGATGAGCTTCAACGCGTCGCGCTGCTCCTCGCGCTCGCGTGCCACCTGGGCCAGCAACCGCGTCAGCGTGACGGGGTCGATCAGCACCTCGCCCTCCGCGGCCGCCTTGACCGCCGAGAGAACCTCTTCCGCCGCCTCGTCCTTCGAAAGGAACCCCGACGCGCCGGCCTCGACGGCTTCGACGAGCAGCCGGTCTTCGTTGTGCGCGGTCATCACGACGACCTTCGTGGATGGCGACGCCTCCTTGATCTTGCGGGTCGCCTCGATGCCGCCCATGCCGCCGCCCTTGAACATGATGTCCATCAGGACCACGTCGGGCAGCTGCTCCTGGGCCAGTGGGATCGCTTCTTCGGCCGTGTGGACCGGAGGAGCCACCAGCGACAGCTGTTCGTCGAGCCCGACCATGGCGGACAGCGCGTCCGTGAGGATCTTGTGGTCGTCGCAGATCAGAAGAGACACCTTGCGAGAGCTCATGATCAGTTCTTCCCCTCCCGCGGGAACTCGATCCGGCAGATGGTACCGCCGGACGCGCTGCCCACGACAGATGCTTCACCCCCATGCTGACGGGCGATCCCTCTGCAGATGAACAGCCCCAACCCCGATCCGGGCCGGTCCTCATAACCTGTCGGGCGCCACCTGGTGAACTTGAGGAAGACCTCTTCACGGTGCGGCGCAGGGATACCCGGGCCTTCGTCGGCCACCTCGATGATGACCGGACCGCCGTGCCCGGCGCCTCTCAGAGACACCGAGACGGTCGTGCCGTCCGGCGAGAACTTCGCGGCGTTCTCCACGGCCTGGCGGACGGCTTCGGGCAACCACTGGGCGTCCACCCGTGCCACGATCCCGTCCGGGACGTCCACCTGGACAGCGCGGTCATGGGTGTTCGCCTGCTCCGTGCCGTGACGCACGAGGGGACCCACCTCTTGAACGCGGAGGTCGAAGCCGAGGGTCCCCGCGTCCACCTTCAGCGCCAGGGCTATCTGGTTGACAAGAGCCAGCAGGTGCCCGGCCTCTTTCTCCATCAGGCCCACGAACTCCAGCCGCTCTGCGTCCCCGAGCCGGTCGTAGCTCTTCAGCGTCGTCGTGGCTAGGCCCTTGATGGTCCCGACCGGTCCCTTGACGTCATGGGCGACCATCGACGCGATCTCGGCCCTGCCGTCCATCACCTCCTGTGCGTGGTCGGTCGCGCGACGCATGTGCGAGGTCTCCAGTCGAATGCTAGCGAGCGTGAAGACCGTGAGGCACACGGCTGCCAGACCGGGGGTGGCGCTCGCGAGCAGGTGGAGCGGGGACAGCGGGGTACCCGAGCCCGCGGTTCCTGTAAGAAGGAGGCTGAGCCCGGAGAGGGCCAGGGCGAGGCCGGCGCCTGCGGCCCACGAGAACCTCTCCTTCCGCTGAGCGGCGAACGCCGCGACGATCGCTCCTGCGGACAGGAGCGCACCTGTGGTCAGCATCCCCAGAGGCCCGAGGTCGGAGGTGCCGTATGTCCTCACGGGCTCGGCGCGTGTGACGAGCACGGCCACGTCAAGCGCAGCAACCGCCCCGGCCACGGCCAGAAGCACGCTCGAGGGGCGGAGCGGGGGCCTGCCTCTCTGTTCGCGCCGGACGACCAGGATGAGCAGCGTTCCCGCGACGGTGAGCTGGCCCGCGACCTCGGCGAACCCGGTCACGCTCCTCCAGCGGCCGGCGAACGGGCCTGTGACCAGCGACGCGACCAGGGCTACGAGAGCTTCGTGTGCGACGAGGGTTCCAGCCCCGATCCCCACGAGCAGCAGTGCCGGATCGCGCTGCTCCCGGTAGTCGAAGAGGGCGAACGCCGCCGCAGCGGCGAACAGGCCGTACTCCAAGCCTGCGAAGAGGCCGGTCGAAAGGAACGCCCCGAGGCGCTCGTCGCCGACCGCCACCAGCAGGGCAGCGGCCCCGACCGCCGCTATGCCCGAATAGGCCCTGGCCTCTTTCACGCGGGGAGTCTAGGACGCCGCGGCGGTGCTTCCGCGCAGGTCAGGCCAAGGTTAGGGCGGGCGCGTCAGGAGTATGAATGCGCCTCGTCGGGGAATGCTCCCTCCTCGACGTCGCGGACGAAAGCTTGGGCGGCCTGAGCCATGATCGAGCGCAGGTCGGCGTACTTCTTCGCCAGTTTCGGGACGGTCGCGCTGATCCCCAGCAGGTCGTTGACGACCAGGACCTGCGCGTCGGTGTCTGGGCCTGCGCCTATCCCGATCGTCGGGATGTGGGTCTGGCGCGTTATCTCGGCGCCGACCTCTGCGGGCACGCCTTCGATCACGAGCGCGAAAGCGCCTGCCTTCTCGAGGCTGTGCGCCTGGTCCAGCAGCCTGCGGGTCGCTTCCGGGCCTCGGCCTTGGACCTTGTATCCGCCCATCCCGTGTACCGACTGCGGGGTGAGGCCCACATGCGCCATCACGGGGATCCCCAGCTCGACCAGCTTGTGGACGAGCTCGTACTGGGGTCCCTCCACCTTGACCGCGTGCGCTCCGCCCTCCTTCAGGAACCGGCCGGCG
The DNA here is from genome assembly GCA_964535065.1 of uncultured Actinomycetes bacterium. Lineage (GTDB taxonomy): Bacteria > Actinomycetota > UBA4738 > UBA4738 > HRBIN12 > AC-51. The sequence goes on along the minus strand of CAZHRY010000021.1, from coordinate 5,375 downwards.
TTGCGCACGCCTTCGCCCACGCTGACCTGGTAGCTGAGGAACGGCATGTCGCCGACCACCATCGCGCGCGCTGCTCCCCTGGCGACCGCCCGCGTATGGTGGAGCATCTCCTCCATCGTGACGGGGAGGGTGTCCTCGTACCCCAGGACGTTGTTGGCCAGGGAGTCACCCACCAGCAGCACGGGGATGCCCGCCTGGTCGAGTATCTGCGCGGTAGGGAAGTCGTACGCGGTCAGCATCGCCCAGCGTTTGCCTTCCGCTTTCCACGTGCGCAGGTCGTGGATCGTGATCATCGCTCGCGCCTCCTTCGAAGTGCACGGCCTCTGGGGAACGAGTGTAGCGGGCGTTCCTATGTCAGAGGCGGCCTCTACTGTGCGCGGGTAGGAGGTGGCCATGACAGGAACGAGTGGTCCGTGGGTCCAGGTCTTCACCATCGGTGATGCGGCGTTCGGCATCCTGGTGGGTGGGCCCTTCGACGGCAGGTGCTATCCACTGCCCCATCCGGCGCCCGAGGTGCTCCAGGTTCCGGGGCTCGAACCCGGTGCCGGTGCTCTCAGGTACGTGCTCCGGGAGGGGTACTACCGGTACGCCGGAGCGGTGAGGGATCGACCGGCGGCCTAACCGGCCTGACCGGCGCGCGCGGCCCCCGGCGGGCGGCCGGGCGCGCTGCAGAGCGGTTCCCGTACACTTCTGGACGACCCTCACCCTTCTGCTCCCCCTCGAGGGGGGGCCGTCCAGACCAGAGGAGGTGAATGTTGAGGGAGTACGAATGCATGCTCATCCTGCCCGCCGAGGCCGATGAGGCCTTGGTGAGCACCGCGGTCGAGCGGATCTCGAAGACCGTCGCCCAAGGGGGCGGCTCGGTCGGGGGGCTCGACCGGTGGGGCCGCAGGCGCTTCGCTTACGAGATCGCGCACCAGAACGAGGGGTACTACGTCGTTGTGCGCTTCTCCGCGGAGCCGGCGGTCCAGGCAGAGCTGGACCGAGTGCTGAGGCTCGCCGACGAGGTGATCCGGCACAAGGTCATGGTCCTGCCGACAAGAGCGAAAGCAGCATCTTCCCCCGCTCCCGCGTAGGGAGCGAACGGATGAGAGGGGGACAACGCTCATGGCGAGCGACAACCAGATCACGATCGTGGGCAACCTGACGGACGACCCCGAGTTGCGCTACACGGCCAACGGCGCCGCGGTGGCGAACTTCCGGGTCGCCTACTCGACGCGCATCCGAGACGCCGCCGGCAACTGGACCGACGGCGAGACCTCGTTCTTCACCGTCAACTGCTGGCGGAACCTCGCGGAGAACGCGGCGGAATCGCTCACGCGCGGCACCAGGGTCGTGGTCACGGGACGCCTGAAGCAGCGCTCCTGGGAGAACCAGGAGGGTGAGAGGCGCACCGTCGTCGAGATAGAGGCAGACGATCTCGGGCCCAGCCTGAAGTGGGCCACCGCAACCGTGCAGAAGGCCAGCCGTTCCTCGTCCGCGGGTTCGGACTGGGGTTCTGCGGTCGCGGCGCCTGTCGGCGGGTCGTCTACGGATGAGGAGACACCACTGGATGCCGAGTAAGGCTCAACCCAAACGCAGGAAAGAGAAGGACGAGAAGGCCTGGCTGAAGAAGGGCAAGAAGAAGGTCTGCATCTTCTGCAAGGAACGGATCGACCACGTCGACTACAAGGACGTCATGACCCTTCGGAAGTTCACGTCCGAGCGCGGCAAGCTCCGTGCCCGGCGGGTCACGGGCAACTGCGTGCAGCACCAGCGCGACGTTGCCACCGCGATCAAGAACGCCCGAGAGATGGCGCTTCTCCCCTACAGTTCGCGATGAAGATCATCATCCAGAAGTCCGTCGACAAGCTCGGTGAGCCCGGGGATGTGCTCGAGGTTGCCGACGGCTACGCGCGTAACTACCTCATCCCCAGGGGTTTGGCCATCAAGGCAGAGAAAGGGGCGCTGAAGCACGCGGAGTCGTTGAAGCGTGCCCACCTCGCCCGTCTCGGTAGGCGGAAGGGTGAGTTCGAGGCGGTGGCCTCGGCGCTCATCGCAGCGGGCCCGCTGCGGGTCGAGGCCAGGGCTGGCGAGGAGGGGAAGCTCTTCGGGTCTGTGACCGCTGCCGAGATAGCCGAGGCCGCCTCGGCCGCTGCGGGGGTTCCGGTGGACAAGAAGGACGTCCATCTCGAGGAGCCCATCCGCTCGGTCGGCGTCCATGAGGTCAAGGTCAGGCTGTTCCACGAGGTGGAGCCGGTCCTGACCGTCGAGGTCGTGGCCCAGTCCTGAGGTTACGGGTCCTGGCGCTCTGGCCAGGCCCGACGGTCTGGCCCAGGCCTGACCGTCTCGGGGGCGGGGGGGCCGCCGTTCGGCGGCCCCGCCCCCCGCCCCCGGGGCCGCCGATGGGGGGGGCGGGGGCTGCCGGGGGCGGCGCCGGCCGCGGGGTGCGGGGGCGGGGGGTCGCCGCGCGGGCCTTCGGATGTCAGAGGCGATGTTCACACTTGTCCACATGGTTCTCCACATGGGGAAAGCCCAGGTCAAAGGGAGAGTGACAGCCTTTCTCGCGCTGCGACCTGCCGCTTGGCAATCCACAGGGGTTATCCCCTGCCGTCGGGCCGCTCGGGGGCGTACCGTCGCCCGTCGGGAACATCGGCCGGAGGGAGGGTGACGGGGTGGCGCGACCGGCAGACGATGTCGTCAGGTTCCCCGATGGCCCCCACCGGGTTCCTCCCCACAACCTAGAGGCCGAACAGTCCGTCCTGGGGGCGATGATGATGTCGCCCGAGGCGATGGCAGACGTCGTGGAACTGCTCGACGCCGAGGACTTCTACCGTTCGGCGCATGCCAAGATCTACTCGACGCTTCGCACGCTCTTCGCGCACGGGGAGCCGGTGGATGTCCTCACCGTCGTCGATGCTCTTCGCAAGCGGAGCATCCTCGACGAGGTTGGCGGACGCCTCTACATCCTGGATCTGGTCGATCAGGTTCCCACACCGGCGGGCGCCGCTCACTACGCGCGCATCGTGGCAGATGCAGCGCTTCGCCGCCGGCTCATAGGAGCGGCCGCCGACATCATCGACCTGGGCTATGCCGGCACGCGCGATGCCGACGACATCGCCGACGAGGCAGAGCAGCGCATCTACAACGTCGCGAGGCGCGAGGATCGCGACGAGACGGCCCTGCTGCGCGATCTGGTCGATCAGGCGATGAGGGATCTGGAGGCCATCCAGAACCGGGAGTCCGCGTACACGGGCCTTCCCACAGGCTTCCGCGATCTGGACGAGCTGACCTCCGGGCTCCAGGAAGGCAACCTGGTGGTCATCGCGGCCCGGCCTGGTGTGGGCAAGTCCTCGCTCGCCATGAACATCGCGAAGAACGTGGCGGTCGCCGGCCATCCGGTCGCCGTCTTCTCGCTGGAGATGTCGCGCACCGAGATCGGCATGCGCATGCTCTGTGCCGAGGCGCGCGTCCCGTGGGACCGGATCCGGAGCAAGAGGGTCGGTCCCGACGACTGGATGCGCGTGGTTTCCGCCGCCGAGATCCTTCACGAAGCGCCGCTTCACATCGTAGACGCCGGCAACGTGAACATCGTCGATATCAGGGCCAAGGCACGCCGCATGCGGACGGGACGCACCGGCCTGTCGCTGATCATCGTGGACTACCTGCAGCTGATGACCAGCCCGCAGGCTCGCCGGCCCGACAACCGTCAGCAGGAGGTGGCCGAGATATCCAGGTCGCTCAAGCTGCTGGCCAAGGAGCTGCACATCCCCGTGGTGGCGCTTTCCCAGCTCAACCGCAACCCGGAAGCCCGCGCGGACAAGCGGCCCCAGCTCTCCGACCTCCGGGAATCGGGCGCTATCGAGCAAGACTCAGACGTCGTGATGTTCATCCATCGCGACGACAGCGACCCCGAGAAGAAGCGCCAGGCCGAGATCATCCTGGCCAAGCACAGGAACGGACCGACGGGATCGATCACCCTCAACTTCGAGCCGTCGCTGACGCAGTTCCGGAACGCGGCGCGCAACGTGGCAGAGTGAGGAACCCGCCGAACGCGACACCTCGCCGGGTCCGAACCATCTTCGGAAGGCTGAGCAAAGCGTACGGAGAGCTTCGGCCACCTCGAGCCAGTGATCCCCTCGACGAACTGATCCTCACCGTCCTTTCTCAGCACACGAGCGATCTCAATGCAGAACGGGCCTTCGCCGCGTTGAGGCGTTCGTTCCCGACCTGGGACGAGGTGCTCGACGCCTCCGACGCGCGGGTCGCCGACGCGATCAGGCCGGGGGGCCTCGCCAGCACCAAGGCGAAGCGGATCAGAGAGATCCTGGGCCTCGTGCGCGCAAAAGAAGGGCGGTTCGACCTGTCTGTGCTCTTCGACATGACCGACCAGGAGGCTCGCGCATACCTGACGTCACTACCGGGCGTCGGGCCCAAGACCGCGTCGGTCGTCCTTGCGTTCGCGCTTGGCCGCGACGCTATACCCGTGGACACGCACGTTCACCGGGTGTCGCGCAGGCTGGGCCTGGTGCCGGACAGGTCCTCCGCCGAACGCGCGGCCCAGATCCTGCACGAGCTGGTGCCCGAGGGACTACGCACGCCGCTCCACGTGGCCCTTATCCGGCTCGGCCGCGAGACATGCAAGGCGCCGAAACCGCTCTGCCGCAGGTGCCCTCTGCGAGACCTTTGCCCATCCGCCGATGCGTGAAGGGGAACCTTCAGGAAGCCCGTCAGCTGCCGACCTGCCTAGAAACGGGTAGTTGGGGCGGACGGCTCTAGCCGCCTGCCCGCGGGAGGGAGAAGAGATGAACGACGCCGCCTGCCCGCGGGAGGGAGAAGAGATGAACGACGCGATCGTCAGCGACAGGCTGACGGGTCTGTCCGATCGGCGACTGGCGATCTGGGCGCTGCAGCGATGCAGGGCCAGGGCGCGCTCCGACACCGTTCCCTACGGCATCCTTCTGATCGACGTTGACCACCTGAAAGAGGTCAACCGGACGCTGGGACGCGAAACCGGGGATCTCGTGCTCAAGACGATCGCCCGCGAGCTGCTGGAGCGTCACGCGGCCCCGGATCTGGTCGTTCGCTGGGCAGACGACCGCTTCCTGGTCGTGCTGGCTTCAGACGCGGTCGGCTCGGTGAGGGGAGCTGCGGACGAGGTCGCCGCCGCGGTCGATGTCTGCCCGGTCCCGGTGAGGTGTTCGGCCGGTGCCGCGCTGGCGCGGCCCGACGAAGACGTTCCGGATGTGCTGGACCGCGCCGAGGCCCTTCTGACGGCAGGCAAGCGGACGGGCGGCGCCGTCGCGGTGGATGCGCTGATCGCGGTTCCGGCCTGATCCGATCGGAGCGGGTGAGGGGAATCGAACCCCCGTTTCAAGCTTGGGAAGCTTGCGTTC
>CAZHRY010000020.1:30740-33001 GCA_964535065.1 uncultured Actinomycetes bacterium | reverse complement strand
ACGGCTCTCGCTCCATGCGGCGGCCAGACGGATAGCTCAGCATACCTCCGTGCAACCGGGCGCGCTCCCAGAGCGCGCCCGCGAGCACTCCGCCACGGTCATGCCCGGTGCAACCCACGGGCGCCCCGCGCAACCTGTCACTCTCGGTCATCATCTGATGGCCCACGCGTGGGCGCTCACTCGCGACCTGCAGAGGCTCGACGAGTGGGCGGTTCGTACGTCGACCTCAGCCCTGGGCGCCGGTGCGATCGCGACATCTACCCTGGGGCTGGACCCCGACATGACCGCAGCCCGGCTCGGGTTCCACCGTGCGTTCCAGAATTCGATGGACGCGGTCAGCGACCGGGATTTCGTGCAGGAGTTCGTCGCCGTTGCGGCCATCGCCGCGACGCACCTCTCGCGCCTGGCCGGCGATCTCACGCGCTTCACCGATCCCGCGCTCGGATGGGCAGAGCTTCACGAGTCCTACTCGACCGGGTCGAGCATGATGCCCCAGAAGCGGAACCCGGATACGGCGGAACTTGCTCGCGGCAAGGCAGCACGCGTGGCCGGGGACTTCGTGTCGCTTACGGCGCTGCTCCAGGGCCTGCCTCTGGGGTATCACCGCGACCTTCAGGAGGACAAGGAGCCTGCCTTCGACGCCGCCGACACGCTCGAACTCGTCCTGCCCGCCCTGATAGGCGCCGTCGAGACGATCGCCTTCGATCCCGACGCCATGGCGGCGGCGTGCGACGACGACGGCCTGTACGCGACCGATCTGGCCGAGGCGCTCGTCAGGTCCGGCGTTCCGTTCCGCGAGGCACATAGGCGTACGGGGGAACTCCTCAAACGGATGGCCTTGGAGGACCGCAGGCTCGCTGAGCTGGCGCCGGAGGAATGGGAGGACTTCGGCGTGCCCGGTGGTGCGAAGCTCCTGGATGCCGCGGTGTCGGTAGCTTCACGAGCCGGAACCGGCGGCCCTACACAGCGGTCCGTTGAGGCGCAGGCGGAGGCCGTCCGAGCCCTCCTGATGGCTCGCCCGGTCTCACCCTAGGCCCGCTGCCGCCTCAACACGACGGTCCCGAGGAGGATCATGGCGGCGGCGAACGCCAGGAGGGCCCAGAGGTCGCCCGCTATGTCGCCGATGCCCGCGCGGCCGAGCATGACCGACCTCAGCGCGTGCACGGCGTGAGTGACCGGGAACGCCGCAGAGAACCATGTGAGCGGCTCCCACAGGGTGGATACGGGCCAGAACAGCCCGCCGAGGAACACCTGCGGCAGCAGAACCAGCGGTATGAACTGGATCACCTGCAGCTCGTTCCGCGCGTAGAACGAAAGCGCGATCCCCAGGTTGACGACGCCGATCACCAGCAGCGTCAGGACCAGGATGACCAGCCACATCGAGCCCGCGACGTGCGCGTTAAGGACGACGATCGCGTAGCCGAGGACCACCGTGGCTTGGATCGCCGCGAACGGCATGAACCCCAGCAGGTAACCGGCCAGCACCTCTGCCTTGGTTATGGGCGAAGCCAGCAGTCTCTCCAGCGTGCCCGACGAGCGCTCGCGTAGGAACGCGACGCTCGTGAGCATGAAGGTGAACAGGAACGCGAAGACGGTGATCATCGCGGGAGCCGCGAATGAGATCGTCGAGGGCCGCTCTCCGGACGGTAGCTCGATCCGCTCGATCTGAACGCCCGGCACGGAGCCGAGCGGCACTTCCTGGCCGGCGGCGAGCGCGTTCGCTCGCGCCGCGGCCTGCACGATCGGGGATTCGACCTGAACGTCGATGCCGGGTACATAGACCTGAACGGCCGGTGGGGGACACTCGCCGACACATCGGATGAACACCGGACCGACCGCGCCGTCGATCGTGCCGGACAGCACCGCCTCGCGCGCAGCCTCCGGAGTGTCGTACACCGCGACTATCTCCACGCCGGGCTGCTCTTCGAACAGACGGGCGAAACGGTCCTCCGCGCCGGCGGCGAACAACCCCACCTCCAGGGGTTGCTTGTCGTCGCCCACGAGGTATCCGATGAGCGCCATCACCACCAGCGGCACTACCACGATCAGGCCCAGCGTTCGATGGTCGTGCCGGAAGGCCCGGAAGATCCGCTGTGCGAGCGCGCCGATCCGTGCGGGATCCACTACGACACCCCGTCCCTCAGCCGCAGGAAAGCCTCTTCGAGCGACGGCGCCCCGGCCCTGGCCCTGAGTTCCTCCGAGGTTCCGACGTCCAGCACGTGACCGTCGGCGATGAACGCGACGCGGTCGCAGCGGTCGGC
>CAZHRY010000020.1:0-30730 GCA_964535065.1 uncultured Actinomycetes bacterium | reverse complement strand
GCCCGACCAGCGGATCGGTCTCGGGGCGCTCCTCGTCGCGGTAGACCACCAGGTCCGGCCGGCCGTCGGCGTCGAGGCCCAGCAGGCCGTGGGCGCGGGTGGCGAGGTCCGAGCGGTCGGCCTCGTCCGTCACGTGTGTCGTGACGAGGATGGTCGAGCCGGAGCGCTGCAGCTCGCCGAACTCCGTCCAAAGGCGGCGGCGGAGTTCGGGGTCGATCCCCACGGTCGGCTCGTCCAAGAGCAGCAACCGCGGCCCGTGCACCATCGAGCAGGCCAGGTTGGCCAGCTGCCTCTGACCACCCGACAGCTCGTGCACCGGCCGGTCCACCTTCTGCGTGAGCCTGAGCAGCTCGAGGAGCTGGTCTCCGCGTTGGCGAGCCTCGCGCGCCGACAGCCCGTAGACCTTCCCGAAGAACCCGAGGTTCTCCCGCACGGATAGCTCTTCGTAGAGCGCCGCTGCCTGCGTCATGTACCCCACGTCCCTGGCAACGGCGCGCCCCGGCTTCGAACCCAGCACCCGAACGGCGCCCGACGTGGGCGCCACCAGCCCGGCCACGACCCTGATGAAGGTGGACTTCCCAGCCCCGTTCGGCCCGATCAGACCGAGGATCTCGCCGGTTCGGACCTCGAGGCCGAACCCGTCGAGCGCCCTGATCTTTCCGAACAGCTTCACCAGGTCGCGGGCGGAGATGGCAGGTGCCTCGGTCATCCCGCCAATCATCCCTTCCTGCCCGGCGGCGCGCCAGGAGGCGGTTCCCTACCCTTCTGGTCCTGAGGACCGGGCGTGAGGCAGGGAAGGAGGGACGCATGCCACTGGTCAGCGTCTTCAACCTGAGGGAGGAGGACAGGCTGCCGGAACTCGAGGGTCCTGTGCCGCCGTGGCTGTAGCCTTTCTCGCCATGAGAGAAGCCGCCTTCTCCAGTGCTCTGGTCTTGTTCGCTCACCCCGACGACGCCGAGTACATGTGCGGAGGGACCGTCGCGGCGTGGGCAAGGCAGGGGTGCGAGGTCCACTACGTCGTGATCACCGATGGCTCCGCGGGGTCGAACGACCCGGGTGTGACGCGGGAGGAACTCCGACCGATCCGGGAGCGCGAGCAACGCGCAGCCGCGGACGTTCTGGGTGTGAAGAGCGTCACGTTCCTCGGAGAGATGGACGGGATTCTGGAGGTCAACCTCGACACCCGCAGGAAGGTGTGCAGGGAGGTCCGCCGCATCAGGCCAGAGGTGCTGATCGCTCCCGACCCCTCCCGACTGTGGCACGGCAGCGGATACGTCAACCACTGGGACCACAAGCAGGCCGGCCTGCTCGCCTTGACGGCCGTCATGCCCGACGCGCCCACGCGCCCGATGTTCCCTGAGCTGCTCGACGAGGGCTTGGAGCCCTTCGAGGTTCCTAACCTCTGGCTCGCATCCAACGAGCATGAGGTCTACGTTGACATCAGCGGAACGATCGAGACGAAGCTGGAGGCTCTGGCGCAACACATCTCGCAGCGAGGGGAGGAGTCGGCGTCATGGGTTCGCGAGCGGGCCCGGTTGCTTGGAGAAGAAAGCGGCAAGGGCTACCGGTACGCGGAAGCGTTCAAGGCGCTCATGCTTGGTGACGAGGACGAGGAGGAAGCCCAGTAGGGGTTCCCATGGAAGATGCGAACCTGCCCGACGACGAGCCTTACGAGCTGACGGACCGCGAGCGCGAGGGGATCGAGGCCGACCTCGAGGACCTCGGGCAGATGCGTGCCGTATTCGCACCCATGGACGTGAAGGGCGTCGTCATCGCATGCCAGGAGTGCGGCTCGAACCACTTCTACGAGTGGGAGCTCCTGAAGGACAACCTCGAGCACATGCTCGACACGGGCGAGCCACGGATGCACGAACCGGCCTGGGACATCCATGAGGACGAGTACATCCAGTGGGACTACGGCAAGGGCTACATAGACGCGCTGGGTGACATGGGGCTGACGCCGGGCCGACAGGTCGAGATCACCACCTGCCCATGGTGCGAGACTCCGTTCGACCAGAGCTTCCGGTATTGCCCCACCTGCGGGCGCGCGCTCGGCGCTATCAGGCTGTACGTGGAACTGCTAGATCGAGGGATCGAGGAACGCGAGGCGCGGGCCATGCTCGTCCGCGCGGGCTACGACCCCTTCTGATCGACCGGATGGCCGGTTTCCAGTTGGCATTCGTCGGGGAGCTTGTCGGGCCTGAGCCGCTTGAACACCGGAGCCCGCATCTTGCCGGTGCTCTTGGTGATCTCCAGGTACTCGACCTCGCAGACGATCGCGGGTTCGACGAAGACGGCGTCCTTGATCGCGTGCAACCCATCCGTTGCGGGCTCGGCACGCGTGAGCGGCTCCAGCAGTTCCAGCACGTTCGCAAGGGTCCGCTCATCGAAGCCGGAGCCAACCTGGCCGACCCACCTCAGGTGGTCGCCCTGGTAGGCGCCGACGAGCAGGGCGCCGAACGTGGCCCCACGGCCGCCCTTCCCTCGGGTGAATCCCAGGATGATGCAGTCCTGGGTATTCCGGAGCTTGATCTTCCTCCAGGCGTCTGAGCGCTTGCCCGCGGCGTACCCAGAGCCCATCCGCTTGGCCATCACGCCCTCGAGCCCCTGTGCCCGGGCGACGGCCAACATCGCCTCCCGGTCGCCCTCGATGTGCGGCGCCATGTGTAGTCGCTCGTCTTCTTCGACGATGTAGCCGAGTAGCTCGCGCCGCTGCTCCAGGGTGAGCCCGGTCGTGTCGCGCCCGTCCAGCCAAAGCAGGTCGAACACGACCAGTGCCACCGGCGAGCGCTTGGCCGCGCGCTGTATCTCCCGCGGGTTCGACAGGTTCATCCGTTGCTGCAGCGCCTCGAACGAGTTCCGTCCATCCTCGTCCGATGCCACGATCTCGCCGTCCATCACTGCGTTCACCTGATCGACCAGCTCGTGGATCATGTTCAGCTCCGGGTAGCGTTCGGTGATGTCCCGGCCGGGCCTGGATCGAAGAACGGTCTCACCAGTTGACAAGGTCGCGAGGCATCTGATGCCGTCGAGCTTGGGCTCGAACCACCAACCTTCGTTCTCCTCGAGGCCCTGATCGCCCAGGGCCAGCATCGGCTTCATCGGCTGTGCAGGCGCCACGAGCGGGGAGGCCTGCTTCGAGGCCAGGAACGCCAGCCAGTCCGTCTTGGTCTTCACGAGATGGAACTCCAACCCTGGGTACCGGCGCCCGTGCAGGACGAACGAGACCTTCGTGTCAGTCCACTCGACGGGCTCGTACCAGCCGTCGTCGAAGATGCGCACCTCTCCGGCCCCGTAGTGCCCCTCGGGGATAGTTCCCTCGAAGGACCCGTACTCCAGAGGGTGGTCTTCCGTGCGCACGGCCAGTCTCTTGTCGCCCATCGCGATCGGCAGCCCTTTCGGAACGGCCCAGGAAGGGAGCGCGCCGTCGTGCTCCAGCCGGACGTCGTAGTGCAGGCGCGTCGCTCGATGCTTGTGGATCACGAACGAGTTGCCTTCGCCGGGATGATCCCCGGGCGCCGGCTCGGTGGTCCCCCCGGGTCCGAACTCGCGCCGGCGCACGTACTCGAAGAGGGCGGGATCCTTCGAAGCGGCGGCGATCTCGGCCGACGTGCGCGCCGCAGCCGACCGCGCCGTCGTCCGAGGGAGCGGGGCGTCATCCCCTTCGACTTCTACGTCTAGGGCTTCCAGCGCGTTGGCGAGGTTCATGAACGGGCCATGGCGAACGCCGGCCCACAGGTCTCCCACGCGTTCGAACCTCTCCCAGACGTTCTCGATACGGAAGTCCCGCGGAACGAAGCCGCCCGCCTGCACTTCGTCCCAGGTGAGGGGCGTCGAAACCGGGGCGCTTGGCTCCGGCCTCAGTGAATACGCAGAGGCGATGTTGGCTCCCTGCCTGTTCATGTTGTGGTCGATGAAGACCTTGCCGGCGCGGTCGGCCACTCGCCATGCCATCGTCACGCGATCTGGGTCTGCGAGCCCGATCATGCGACCGCACGCGCCTACCAGAGCGCGTGTCTGCGCGTAGGTGTATGCGCCGGGTTCGAGCGGAACGAAGATCTGAAGACCGGTGGCGCCGCTCGTCTTCGGATAGGCGGTTATGCCGAGTTGTTCCAGCAGCACCCTGATATGGCGTGCCACCACCAGCACGTCCTCGTACTCGTACGGCGGGAAGGGGTCAAGGTCGAAGAATAGGTAGTCGGGATGCTCCACGTCGGCGCATCGCGAGTGCAGCGGGTGCATCTCGATGGCGCCCAGGTTCGCCACGAACAACAGCGTCGCCAGGTTGTCCACCGTCAGGTAGTCGATCCGCCCGGCCTTCGCGTCCTTGGAAAGAACCGTGCAGCGATGCACCCAGTCCGGGGTGTGCGACGGCGCCGTCTTCTCGTAGAAGGACTCGCCCTCGACGCCGTCGGGCATCCGCTTCATGGTCAAGGGTCGTCGTTCCAGGTGGGGAAGCAGCAGCGGTGCAACGTTGAAGTAGTAGGCGATCAGGTCGCCTTTCGTATAGCCCTCATCGGGCCAGTAGACCTTGTCCAGGTTGGTCAGCCTCAACTCGCGGCCACCGACATCGAGCCACCAGGCGTCCCCCCTCTTCTCGGCGGGCAGGGGCGTCGGCATGGTCACGGTGAACGCGCCCGCCCCGGCCCGCCGCTTCCGCGTGGGCATGTGGTGATGCTATCGGCAGGCGCCTGTTTCGGGATCGGTCGCTTGAGCGGGTCGTGCAGGTCCCTGCAGCGGGGGGACCGAAGTCCTACCCGTCCCTCGGACGATGAACGACGCGGTTGCATCGTCATCGGTCCCACTCTGGACGCAGCAACAGCTAGACGCATCGATGGGGATGCGGTTCGAGTCAAGGCCTTTGGACCCTTCTCGTCCCTTGCGAAAGGGGCCGCCGCGAGCGTGACTCGGGAATGGTGCCCGTGCAAACCTCGCTCCATACCCGAGAAAGGGTCCCGAGAAAGGGAGCCAGGTCATGGCTGTTACGCGTCGAACGTTCTTGAAGGGAGCGGGGGCGGGTGCCGCCACCCTTGCCGCTGCCCAGGTCCTGGAGGGGCCCGGCCAGATGTTGGCTCTGGCGCAGGACCCCGGCACCTACGTCGAGGACTTCGTCCCCGCAACCTGCTGGATAGGCAAGCAGGAGTGTGCGATGTTCGCCCACCGCATCAACGGGCGCATAGTCAAGTTCGAGGGCGACCCCATCAACCCCCGCAACCTGGGCACGCTGTGCCCCAAGGGGATGTCTCAGATCATGCCCCTGTACGACCCGAACCGGGTCAAGACCCCGCTGATCCGGACCAACGCCAAGGGTGAGCCGGGACAGTGGCGATCTGCGACCTGGGACGAAGCGATCGACCTGGCGGGCGGCAAGATCAAGGAAGTCCGCGACCAGGACCCGGCCAAGGTCTTGTGGCAGAAGGGACGCAGCAAATCCAAGTACATCTACGACGAGGCCGTCGTAGATGCCCTGGGTTGTTCGAAGTTCGGCCACGGGGCCTTCTGCTCGGATGCCGGCTACCGGGCCTTGGAGTACACGGCGGGGCCCAAGGGCGTCCTCAACCCGGACTTCCGCTACACCAGATACGTCCTGGCCTGGGGCTGGAACATGACCAACTCCGGCGGCAACCAGCTCTGCTGGATCACATGGCCGCGCCAGCTCTTGGAAGCCCGCGACAACGGCATGAAGATCGTCTTCGTGGATCCCCGGATCAAGGGGGCGGGCCCCTACGCCGACGGATGGCTCCCCATCAAGCCGGGGACGGACCTGGCACTCGCTCAGGCGATCACGAACGTGATCATCGAGCAGGGCGCGATCGACTACGTGTATCTGACCACCTACACCAACGCCCCGTACCTAGTGGGGGAGGACGGCTTCTTCGTTCGCGACGGAGAAACGCCGCTCGTTCTCGACGAGCCCTCCGGGAAACCCGTGCCCGCAGGAACCACGGGGCGTCCGGCTCTGGAGGGCACGGCCGAGGTGTCGGGTCAGCAGACGAAGACGGCCTTCCAGCTGTTCAGGGAGCACATAGCCACGACGACGCCGGCGTGGGCGTCCGAGATCTGCGGTGTGCCCGAGGACGACATCGTCCAGGTCGGCATGGACCTCGCCGCCAACGCGAACATCGGCGGAACGATCGTCGTGGACGGCGTGGAGCTGCCTCACCGTCCTGTGAGTGTGATGGCCTATCACGCGATGCAGCAGGAGCTGGGTTTCCAGGCTACCCGCGCGCTTGCCCAGATGATGATGGTGATGGGGGCTCTCGGCGCTGTGGGCGGGACGCTGTCCACCGCCAAGTGGGAGATCGACAGCAAGTACTACGACTGGGACGCGGTTGAGATCGGGGACGGCCCCTACTCCTTCTCGCTGTCGTCCTCGAAGTACTACCCGATCAACAGCGGCAACCCGGCCTTGGCCGCGGCCGTGATGCTCGACATGGACAGCTACGGGGTCGAGTCGCATCCCGAAGCCGTGATCGTCCACATGGCCAACCCCGTCGTCTCCTTCCCGAACACGGAGGTGATCAAGGAGGCCTACAGGAAGTTCTCCTTCATGGTGGTCATCAGCCCGTGGCTGTCCGAGACCGCCGACCTGTTCGCCGACGTCGTGCTGCCGGCGGCGACCGTGGAGAAGTATGAAGGACCGAACTCTGCGACGGACACCTACGTGGATGCCGTGACGATCAGAACCCCGCCGATGGAGCCGCTGTTCCAGTCACGTGGGGAGGTGGAGATCTACATGGACCTGTTCGAGCGGATCGGGGTCCTGTACGGCGAGGCCGGCTTCCTCGCGCACATCAACGAACAGTTCGAGCTCGAGGGAGACCTCGCGCTGGACATCGAGTCGAAGCCGACGGCTCGCGAGATCTTCGACGCGTACGCGAAGGGGCACGACATCCACGACGGGATCGCCTACTTCGAGAAGGAGTCGGCGACTTACATCAAGGGGCCGCTGGCGCCATCCTCGCGCTACGGCTATGCGACCGATCCTCCGTTCGGCGGTGTCGTCCATCGCTTCTACGGGGAGAAGCTCCTCGAGTACCAGAACACCATGAAGGAGAAGGGTGCCGAGGAGATCTTCTGGCGGGACTACACGCCTCTGCCCCAGTGGAGAACGCCGACCATGGATGGATCTCCGCCCGAGTACGACCTGTACCTGATCAGCCACAAGCTCGTCGAGCACAAGCAGTCGCGAACGAGCTTCATCCCGATCCTGAAGGAGCTGACCGGAAACCAGAGGATGGACATCAACCCGGCTGCGGCCTCCGCGAGGGGCATCGCGGAAGGCGACTGGGTGTGGGTCGAGTCCCAGAACGCCGTGACGGGCGACACCAAGAAGGTGAAGACGCAGGCCCATCTGACCGGCACCATCAGACCGGACACCGTCTCGATGCGCCACGGGTACGGCCTTTGGACCCACCCCGGCGCCAAGGACCAGGGTCCCACGCCCAACTCGCTGTTCTTCACGGGGCCCGGCTACGTCACCAATACGGCCGACGCATCGTTCCAGGTCAAGGTTCGTGTCTATAGAGCGGACGAGGGGGGTGCGTCATGACCCGCTACGGGATGGTCATCGACCTCGACCGATGCATGGGTTGCCGAGGGTGCATGGAGGCCTGCAAGGTCGAGAACAACACGCCGCAGGGCAGCTACTTCATGTACGTGTTCCGCTTCGAACAGGGGGAGTACCCGGCGGCGCGGGTGTCCTTCATGCCCCGGCCGTGCATGCACTGCGACAACGCCCCGTGCGTCAAGGTGTGCCCGGTAGGAGCGCGCTACAAGCGGGAGGATGGGCTCGTCGCCACGGACTGGGACCGCTGCATCGGTTGCCGGTACTGCGAGGTGGCTTGCCCCTACGGCGTGAACACCTTCAACTGGAAGGACCCGAAGGAGAACCAGTACCTGGACTGGTCCGATCAGGACGTGGCGACCGCCGGGCAGGGCTTCGTTCCGCCCTACGCCAATCCGGAGCTGAGCGAGGCATACGGGCCCGAGGAGCGCAAGATCGCGGGCGGCGGCCATGTCCAGGGCGTCATGGAGAAGTGCACGTTCTGCGTGCACAGGGTCGAGAAGGGCCTGGACCCCGCGTGCGTCCAGACCTGTCCCGTCAGGGCGCTTTCCTTCGGAGACCTGGACGATCCGGATAGCCCGGCATCGCGGGAGCTCGAAGCTCGATCCGGCTTCCGACTGCTGGAAGACGTCGGCACCGAGCCGCGCGTCCACTACGTGGGTGGAACGGCCCCGAGCCCGGAGGCTCGAGAGGTCGACGCGCCCCTCGCGGAGGTGTGAGAGATGGCCACTCAGGCAAGTGCGGTCCGTGGCGGGTCGAGCCGAGGCTCGGGTCTCGGTTACCTGGTCACGGCGATCCTGCTCGTGGTCTTCGGCCTCGGCGTGTACGCGTACATCCACGAGCTGTCCGAGGGCATGGCGGTAACAGGGATGAGGGATCTGGGGCCCCAGGGCGGGGCGACCTGGGGGCTCTACATCTCCTTCGTGATCTACTTCGTGGGGCTGAGCTTCGCGGGGATCAGCACGGCCGCCGTGATCAGGCTGGCGAGGATAGAGAAACTCAGGCCGATCTCTCGGATGGCCGAGCTGCTGACGGTCGTGTGCCTGATGCTTGCCGCGATGATCATCGTGGCCGACCTGGGTCAACCACTGAGGGGCATGATCAACCTATTCCGGTACGCGCGGCCTCAGTCGCCGTTCTTCGGCACGTTCACGCTGGTCATCTCGGGCTACCTGTTCGCGAGCATGGTCTACCTGTACCTGGACGGCCGCCGGGACGCGGCCAAGCGTGCGGCAGAGGGCGCGCCATACGGGGGGTTCCTGCGTCTGTGGGCCGCCGGGTATGGTGACACGCTGGCGGAGCAGGAGCGGCACCGGCGGGCGACGTTCTGGCTGGCCGTGGCGATCATCCCGCTGTTGGTGACGGCTCACTCGACCCTCGGCTTCGTGTTCGGCCTTCAGGTCGGACGGCCGGGCTGGTACAGCGCCGTGCAGGCTCCCGCGTTCGTCATGCTCGCGGGCGTGTCGGGCATAGGGATGCTGATCGTCATGGCGGCGCTCGCCAGGCGGGCGCTGCACATGCCCGAGCGCTTCGGCTCCGAGCTGTTCAGGTTGCTGGCCATCTTCCTGTTCGTCCTGCTACTCGCGTACCTCTACTTCGTGGTCGTCGAGTTGCTGACCAACGTGTACACGGGGAGCGTGCGGGAGCGCGAGGTCATGCAGCAGTTGCTGGGCGGGCAATACGCGTGGCTCTACTGGTCGGCGATAGCCTGCTTCGTGGCGGCCACTGCTCTGCTCGTGGTGTGGGCTGCGTCCTCGACTCTGCGGGTGCGGATCTGGCCTCCCGTTCTTGCGGGGCTGCTGGTGAACGTGGGCGCCGTTGCGAAGCGCTTCCTGATCGTGGTCCCCTCGCAGACGAACGGTCAACTCCTCCCCTACGGAGAGGGCTCGTACTCGCCCGCCTGGACGGAGTACGCCGTGGTTGCGGGACTCATCGCCCTCGGGATCCTGCTGATCCTGGGCTTCGCCAAGGTGTTCCCACTGGTCGAGCTTCCGCACGACGAACCGGCCGACAGGGAGGTGTCGTGATGTCAAGGCGCGTGATAGTGCTCGGCATGATCGTCCTGGGGTTCGCGATGCAGGGGCTCGCGTACCTGTTCCTTGCTGCCCCGATAGGGCGCCCGACCGACGTGTCGTTCAGCGAACCCCGCATGCCGTTCGCCGCTCTGCTCTTCATCCTGGGCGTCGGGATGGTCTTCTCGTCGGCCATCGTGTACGAGCTCAAGCGGGACAAGAGCTAGGCTCGCTCCATGACCCTGGGGAGAGCGGCCGCGGTCGCCGGAGCGCGGCGCGTGGTGTACCGCACGCTGGCCGCCGTTCTGCTGCCGCCCGAAGAAGAGCGGCTCGCCACGCTTGTGATCGCGGCGCCAGAACTTCGGCGGCTCACCGAGCCGCTCGAGGGATCCGAGCCGTTCCCGGCCTGGCTCGAGTTCGTGGATCGGCTCGCGGCGTTCGGCCAGAACGACCTCGAGCGCGCCGGGCGCGATCACACGATGCTGTTCCAGTCGGGCTCGCCCGACAGGAGCGTCCCTCCGTACGAGTCTTCGCACATCGCGGTGCCCGAGTTCGGACAGGCCATGGTGAGCGCCCAGGTCGAGACCTGCTACCGCGCCGCTGGGCTCGTCATGGCAGATGTAGCGCGGGGAGAGTTGCCCGACCACGTCGCGGTCGAACTGGAGTTCCTGGCGTTCCTCTGCGGCCAGGAGGCGTCCGCGGAGGAGGAGATGGCCGCGCGATGGCGGGCCGAGCAGCGATCCTTCCTCGAAGGGCATCTGCTTCGGTGGCTGGGTACGTTCGAAGCCCGCTTGAAAGAGGTGGCGCCGGGGTCCGAGCCCACCAGGGCAACTTCGGTCGCGCGCGCGTTCGCACAGCATGACATCCTCCTCCTGGAGGCCCTCGGCACCAGGGCTGCCAGCTGAGGAGGCGCAGGTGACGCAGGTTCCGATGCGTGGTGTGACCGTCGCGCTCTGCGCGGACCTGCCCGAGCACGGTCTGGATGCCGGATCCCTGGTCGCCGAGCTCCAAGACACCGGCGTGCCGGCCACCGTGTCCCGGGATCTGTGCGTTGACGGCTCCCGGGTGGCCGCAGTCGTGTCGGAAACCGGCAGCGCGAGACTCGTGCTCGGGGTCTGCCCCGGCGGGCCTTCGCGCCACGAGGTGATGACCAGGGGGAGAGCCGCCGGCCTGGAGCCGTTCGCGGTCTCGGCACTGGACGTCGTGGCCGTCTCGGGGATCGGAGCGCCCCGCAGAGCCCGCGAGCGTGCGGTCGCTCTCCTTCATGCGCGGGCCGCCGCCCTCGCTGCATCCCCACCGGTTGCCGTGGACGGCCTCAAGCTTCGCCTGTCCGCGGAGGGTGTCTCACGCCGGTCCCTCCTTCGGTTCGGGGGCGCCGTGTACGAAGCCGTGGCGTCCGTCGCCTCGGATAGCTGCCTCGGAACGGCGAAGTGCGGCGTCTGTGTCGGAAGCTGCCCCGTGGAAGCGATATCACCGGGACGGGCTCAGCCGGTGGTTTCGCGAGATGCCTGTGTCGGGTGCGGTGCGTGCGTGGGCGCTTGTCCGGCCGACGCAGTGCGCCTGCCGGGAGCCGACAGGGCGGGGTCGCAGGCGGAGCTCGCCAAGCTCACCGAGGCGGCTGGGTCGATGGGCGCGGGAGTGATGCTCGCATGCGCCGGTGCGGGACTCCCCGAAGGCGCCGAGGGAGCCTGGCTGCCGATCCTGCTTCCGTGCCTATCCATCGTGACCGCGAGCTGGTTCGCGTCGCCGCTCGCCGCCGGCGCGCCGGCCGTCGGGATCAGGGGATGCGGGACCTCGTGCGACCTTGGAGGCTCCGCATCGGCAGAACGGGCGGCCGGCTTCGTTCGCGATGCGCTCGTCGCAGCGGGCGTTCGCGATGCCTTCTCGAGGGTTCGCGTCGACCTGGGTCCGGGCGATCCGAGCGTGTGGGGCGAGCCACCTGGCGAAGGGCTGAGCAAGGGCGGAGCGTTCCCGGGGCTCGTGGAGCCGGCATCTACGGTAGCGGCGCTGTCACGGATCATGCGCAGCAGCGGCACGCAGGACCCCGTGCGCATCTCGTCGCTCGGGAGCCCGCTGGGCGTTGCCAGGATCGATGCGGACGGATGCACTCTCTGCGGCTTGTGCGCCGGTTCGTGTCCAACGTCGGCCCTTGCCATGGATGAGGGCCCGGAGTCCCTGGCGCTGGTCTTCGACGCGGGCGCGTGCATCGCCTGCGAGAACTGCGTGAAGGTCTGCCCGGAGAACGTGGTCGTGGTCGAGCGCGCGGCCGCGCGGCCGATCGGCCGCTCGCAGCCTGCGGTGGGCAACCGCGGGTTGATGCGCCGGTGCCGCCGCGGCCGCAAGCCGGGGGCTCCCGAGGCGATGCTCGGCAGGCTCGAGGCGCTCCTAGACGATGCGTCACCTCAGCTGCTGGACTCGATCCGGGATCTGTGTCTGGATTGCCGGCAACTCGGACGCGGGGCATCCGCGCCCGTGCCCATGTGAACCGATGGGAAGGAGCAAGCGGTGGAGGATTGGCTAAACGAGCTGGCAGGAACCATGAGGGCCGAAGCCCTAGGCGCCGAAGAGGTGGAAGCTCTCCTCGAGATCGCGCGCGATGTGGCGCACCGGGTGGAACGCAAGGCGACACCGCTTGCCACCTTCCTTCTGGGTGTGGGCGTTCAGCGGCGGATCGCCGAAGGAGCGTCCCGAGCAGATGCTCTGGCGGCCGCGACGGCAGACCTTCGCGCTCTACTGCCTCCCGAGGAGTAACGCGAAAGCGCTAGACGCGGGCTTCGAGCAACTCGGCGAGCTGCCCCAGGTTCGGAACAGAGCCGGCCACCAGCACCTCGTCATCGACGATCAGGACAGGCGTCGCCATCACTCCCCTGACGGCCAGCTCGCGCAGGTCTTCGACCTTCTCGATGCTCGCGTCGATGCCGAGCGCCTCGACCGCGGCCCGGGTGTTCTCGTACAGGGCCTGGCAGCGGGCGCACCCGGGACCCAAGATCCGTATCCGCGTCGTCATCTCGAGCCTCCTTCAAGGAAGAACCGCGTTGAACACGTAGCCCACGATCAGGATGCCGGCCGCCACCACGCCGATGAACGCCGCGATCAGCGGGGGTCGCAGGATCCGCCGGAGCAGGATCATCTCGGGGAGCGAGAGCGCGACCACCGACATCATGAATGCGAGGAGGGTTCCCATCGCCAGACCCTTCGCGTGCAGCGCCTCGATCAGTGGCAGTACGCCGGCGGCGTTGGAGTACAAAGGGATCCCCAGAAGCACCGCTACGGGGACGGCGAACGGATCGTCGCGGCCGGCGAAGCGTTCGAAGAAGGACGTCGGAACCCAGCCGTGTATGACCGCGCCGATCCCGATCCCTACCAGCAGGTAGGGGAAGATCTTCTTGAGGATGGTTGCGACCTCTTGGCGGCCAAGCTCCACGCGGTCGCGCATCGTGAGCCGCATCCCGGCAGCGCCCGGCGCGTAGGCCGTCTCGAAGACGAAGGGTTCGATCCAGCGCTCGGCGTGAACCCTCCCGAGCACCATCCCGCTGAGGATCGCGATGGTCAGTCCCGCGGTCACGTAGAGGAGCGCGATCTTCCAGCCGAACATGCTGAACAGCAGCGCCAGGGCCACCTCGTTCACGAGCGGGCTCGCGATCAGGAAGGAGAGGGTGACTCCCAGCGGCACGCCGGCTGCCACGAACCCCATGAACGCCGGCACGGCGCTGCATGAGCAGAACGGGGTGGCCACGCCCAATCCCGCGGCCGCCACGTTGGCGAAACCCTCCCGCCTCCCTCCCAGCAGAGAGCGGGTTCGTTCCAGGCTCATGAAGGATCGCAGGACCCTGACGACGAAGATGATCCCGCCCAGCAGCAGCAGGATCTTGGTCGTGTCGAAGACGAAGAACCTGACCGACTCCTTGAGGCGCCCGTCGGGGAGGCCCAGCAGATCGGACAGCAGCCAGTCCCACGAGGGACCGTTGAGCCGGTACACGGCGAACCACAGGGCGGCGGCACCGCCGAGCGCCGACGCCAACCGCACATCGAGGGACGTTCGCCGGCGGGTCGTCGGTGAGCTCACCGCCTCGCCTCCTCGAAGGCGCCCAGCTCCCTGCGCATGAGATCGAAGCTCTTCGGCTCCAACCGGTAGTCGATCCTGCGGCCGCGCCGCTTTCCGCTCACGAATCCGGCCTCGCGCAAGACGCGCATGTGATACGAGAGCAGCGGGGGCGCCATGCCGAGGTCCTCCCGGAGCTCGCACAGGCACCTCGTTCCGCCCCGAAGGCGGTCGAGGATCGCCAGGCGAGCCGGATCGCCGAGAGCCGCGAACAGCCGCGCCCGATCCGCCGATCGTTCAAGGTTCTTTGAACGGTTCACACCTCGAGTGTGGGGCGGGGGTGAGCGCCCGGGGGCTCCGAAAGGCCCGGTCCTCCCGGGACCCATGGGACGGGCCGGCCGGCCCGATCGGTCCCGTGGGTTAGGGGCCTCTCGACCTGGGGGTTGCCCGGTTCCCTGCGCTTCCATGTCACCGGGGCGCAGTGGACCGTCATGGTCCACAATGGAAGGGACCTGGGGGGGTTGATATGCAGGCCAACACTAGACGTAGGTTCATCTTCGGCGCGCTCGCCGCTCCGGTAGCGTTCGTCGGACTACAGGTGGCTGCCACTGCTCGCAAGGGGATAGCGGCGCTCAGGCCCGGGGCCAGGGGAAGCACGGCCACGACCTGCGCACAGTGCGGTCGGCAGGGCCACTCCATGTTGGATCCGAACTGCCCGGCGTCCCCGAGGGTGGTCTGAGCGCATGGCCTCCACCACCGCCGATCGCCGCACCTTCCTGAAGGGCGCCGCAGGCGTGCTTGGAGCAGGGGCCGTGGCCGGGGTAGTCCTTCACGACCCCGAGATCGGCACCGAGCCGAAGAAGTCGCTCCTCGTCGACAAGGTCGTGCGCACGACCTGTTCGCCCAACTGCACCGGCTCGTGTGGGCAGCTCGCATTCGTCCGCGACGGCAAGATCGTCAAGATCCAGCAGGCGGCCGACTACCCCGACAAGGTCTACAGCCCGCGCGGCTGCATGAAGGGCCTCTCGTTCCATCTGCAGATCTACGGCCCGGACCGCGTCCAGACCCCGCTGATTCGGACGGGTGAGCGCGGCTCCGGCGAGTTCCGAGAGGCGACCTGGGAAGAAGCCCTCGACCATGTCGCGTCCGAGATGAAGCGCATCGGTGAGACCTACGGCTACGACTCCATCCACGTCTTCGGGCAGGTGCCCGGCTCGGGTTACGTCCAGAAGGGGGCGAACTACCGGGCGTCGTCCGTGCTGGGCATGAGCCACGGGACCTCGTTCGATTTCAACGGCGACCTTCCCATGGGCATGCCGATCACCTTCGGAGTGCAGAACGCCGAGCATGAGGCGAAGGACTGGGCCAACTCGAGGTTCCTCCTGATAGTCGGCGCCAATCCGCTCGAGACCCGCATCCCGGACGCTCACTTCGTCTTCGATGCGGCAGCCAAGGGCGCCCGCATCGTCGTGGTCGATCCGGTATACAGCGCCACAGCGTCCAAGGCCGACTCGTGGATCCAGATCAAGCCCGGCACCGACGCGGCCTTCGCCCTGGGCATCGCCCACGTGCTGATCAGGGAGAGCCTCTGGAAGCCGGATTGGCTCCGCACCTACACCGACGCCCCGCTCCTGGTCAGAACCGACACCGGCAAGCGCCTGCGCGAAGCCGACCTCTACGAAGGCGGATCGGCCGACCGATTCGTCGTCTGGGACGAGGCGGCGGGACCGGTTGTGGTAGGCACGGACAAGCTCGGCATGCCAACGGGCGTGGTCGCCGCGCTCGAGGGCACCTTCGAGGTCGGTCTGAATGACGGCAGCACAGTAGCCGCCAGGCCCGGGTTCGCCTTGGTGCGCGAGGAGATCCAGACGTGGACGCCCGAGCGTGCCGCCGAAGTCACCGGCGCCGACGCGGACATGATCGAGAAGGTTGCGCGCGCCTACGCGACCGAGTCGCCGGCGGCCATCCTCATGGGCGGCGGGTCGAACCACTGGTACCACGGGGACCTGACCGGTCGCGCGTACGCCCTGCTGTCGGTCCTGACCGGCAACGTAGGCGTCTCGGGCGGCGGCTTCAGCGTCTACGTGGGCCAGTACAAGGTCCGGGTGGTGGCCGCGCCGTGGAACTTCCCCGACGACCTCCACGGCCCGATCGTCTCGACCATCTACTGGGTCACCGGTCCGACCGAGACCATGCACGAGTCGGTCCCGTATCCATCGAGCGGTTTCAAGGCCCTCTTCTTGACCTTCAGCAACTTCCTGGTTCAGTCGCCCAACCTGAACCAGGTCTACGAACGCATGAAGGAGATGGAGCTGGTGGTCGTCGTCGAGCCGCAGATGACCGAGACCGCCAAGTGGGCAGACGTCGTACTGCCGGCGACCACTTGGTACGAGAAGTGGGACCTGACCGCCACGCCGCTCCACCCGTTCGTCCAGATACAGCAACCAGCGATAGAGCCCGTCGGCGAGTCACGCAGCGAGCTGGAGATCTGGTCCGAGCTGGTCAGAAGGATCGATCCCGACAAGTGGGAGAAGTACTTCGAGGGCTGGACGGCCGAGAAGGCCATCGAGCTGATCCTGGAAGCAGGGAGTTTCGAAGGCGGCCCGACCGAGGGGATGACACTGGACAAGCTCAAGGAAGGGCCGGTTCGTCTGAACGTGCCCGACCCAGACATCCCGTTCTTGAAGCAGATCGAGGAGCTGGAGCCGTTCCCGCCGCCGAGCCCGCCGGCGCCCATCGAGGCTACCCGGGTCTTCCTGCCCACCCGCCGGATCGAGTTGTACAAGGAGGAGGACCGGTTCCTGGAACTGGGCGAGCAGGTCGTCACCTACAAGGACCCGTACGACGACGGCGTCCACGACCCTGCCGAGTATCCGCTGACGCTCCTCTCGCCTCACTCGAAGTGGCGTATCCACTCGACCTACTCGAACAACCCCTGGCTCGCGGAGATCCACGGCGGACGTCCGAAGGTGCTGATCCACCCCCAGGACGCGGCTGCGCGGGACATAGCGGAGGACGACGAGATCGAGGTGTTCAACAAGCGCGGTTCGCTGAAGGCCTGGGCTCACGTCTCCGAGTCTGCGGCTCCGGGCACCGCGACCCTTCCCGAAGGCTGGTGGCAGCGCTACTTCCGCGAGGGCAAGGGCGTCAACGAGCTGACGAGCGCGGCTATCAACCCGATCCACGAAGTGTGGTACGTGCCCAACATGTGGGCTCCTTCGACCGGATGGAAGGACTGTCGCTGCGAGGTGCGCCGTGGCTGATACCAAGGTCTCTCCCGTCGAAGCTCTGTCCGAGGCGTCGCGCGCCTATGGCGAGATAGGCCCGACGAGCGACGAGCCGAACTGGGGTATGGCCGTCGACACCGAGCGCTGCATCGGTTGCTGGTCGTGCGCCGTCATCTGCAAGTCCGAGAACGACATCCCGCTCGGGATGTGGTGGAATCGGATCCTCACCGACGGCGAGGCTCTCGACACGCCCAAGGTCGGCGAGTTCGGCGGGCTCGAGATGTCGTGGGTGCCGCTCGCCTGCCAGCACTGCGAGGACCCCCCCTGCATGAAGGTCTGCCCGACCTCGGCCACTTACATCGATGTAGAGCACGGACGCCTGGTAGGCGTCAACCAGGAGGACTGCATCGGGTGCCGCTACTGCATGGCCGCCTGCCCCTACGGTGTCCGCGTATTCAACTGGGGCGAACCCGAGCACGCTTTGCCATTCGACCACGGGATGGTTGAGCCGCGGCCCATCGGGTCCGTGGAGAAGTGCACGATGTGCATCCACCGGCTCGAAGAGGACCAGATCCCCTCGTGTGTCTGGTCCTGCCCCGCGCAGGCGCGCATCTTCGGCGATCTCAACGATCCCGAGGGAGAGCTGGTCAGGACCATCGAGGACCGAAGGGGAAGGCAGCTCCTCGAGGACAAGGGAACCAAGCCGAAGGTTCACTACTTGGAGCAGCGGAGGAGGAGGTCGCTGTGAGCGCCACGGCCGTCGGAGCCACCCGCGCTCCAAGCTGGGGGAGGGTCTGGTACGGGGCGCTGATCGCGGGGATGGCCGCAGGACTTGCCGCCTTCGCCTACCAGTGGTCGAACGGACTCGGCGTCACCGGTCTGTCGAACACGATCAGCTGGGGCATGTACATCATCACGTTCATGTTCCTGGTCGGGATCTCGGCCGGGGGACTGATCGTGGTGGCCGGATCGGAGCTCGTGGGGAGCGACCGTTTCCAGCCCCTGGAGCGCCTCGCGGTGATCGTCTCGGGAACGGCCATCGCTGCCGCCGCGATATCGATCCTCCCCGACATAGGTCGCCCGCAACTCGTCTGGAAGATGTTCTGGCAACCGCACTGGACGTCGCCGCTCATCTGGGACGTTGTCGTGATCCTCCTTTATCTGACGATCGCGCTGGTGGACCTGTGGATCCTTACCCGACCCGAGCCCAAGCCTGGGGCGATGCGCAAGCTGGCGTTCTTGGCGCTGCCGGCGGCGGTCCTGGTGCACTCGGTGACGGCGTGGATCTTCGGGTTGCTGGTCGCGCGCCCCTTCTGGAACACGGCGATCCTGGCCCCGATGTTCATCACGTCGGCCCTGGTCTCGGGGACGGCCCTGATCATCGTGATCGCGCACATGGTCCAGCGGGTCACCGCGTGGCGCCCGCCCGACACCGTCTACCCTGACCTCGGCAGGCTCATGGTCTGGTTCATAGGCGCCGATGCGTTCCTGCTCTTCGCGGAGATCCTGACCACGTACACCTCGAGGGTGCCCGACCACGTCGAGCAGCTCGACTCGCTGCTCACCGGCCGCCTCGCCCCGGTCTTCTGGGCAGAGGTGGTGCTGGGAGTGCTCGTGCCGTTCGGGCTGTTCGCATCTCGGTTGCGCGAGAAGCGCAGCTGGGTGGTTGCGGCCGCGATGCTCGCGTTGCTCGGTGTCTTCTTCAAGCGGATCAACATCGTGATGACCTCGATGTTCTCGCCCCTGGTGGGTCTGGCGCCCGGCATCCCCGGCGGCAGGCCGGGCCAGGAGTTCAGCCCCGATCCCATCTACATACCCACGTGGGTCGAGGCGGTGGTGCTGATCGGTCTGGCCTGCTTCGTCGGACTGCTGATCACCCTCGGGGTCAGGTACCTGGTGGTTCCCCGGACCGCGGACTGACGTCCTACACTCCGGCCCGGAAGGAGGCCCCATGTCTGGCGAGACTTTCGAAGCTGCGATCGTTCAGCGTCCCCCGATGCTGCTTCACCGAGAGGGCTCGATGGCTCGCGTGCTCGAAGGGCTGGAGGAGGCTGCCGGACTCGGCGCTCGTCTGGTCGTGTTCCCCGAGACATACCTGCCCGGGTACCCGGAGTACGTGTGGCGGCTGAATCCGGGCGGCGACTACGAACTCGCGCACGAGATACATGGGCGGCTGATCGACAACGCGGTCGACCTGCAGGAGGGCGATCTGGCGCCGGTCATGGAGGCGGCGGAGCGCCTGGAGGTGACGGTTGTTCTGGGGATCCATGAACGTGATCCGGCCTTCAGCCGAACGACCCTCTTCAACACGCTCGTCACGATCGGTGCCGATGGCACGCTCCTCAACAGGCATCGGAAGTTGATCCCGACGAATGCGGAGAGGATGGTGTGGGGTCAGGGCGACGGCAGCGGCCTGCGGGTCCTCGACACGCCGATCGGTCGGCTCGGCGGCCTGATCTGCTGGGAGAACTACATGCCGCTCGCCCGATTCACCCTCTATTCGCAGGGCGTGGAGGTCTACGTGGCGTCCACCTGGGATGAGGGCGATGGCTGGGTCAGCTCGATGCGTCACATCGCGCTGGAGGGTCGCTGCTGGGTGCTGGGCTCGGGCTGCTCGCTGCGAGCTTCGGACATACCGGACGATCTCCCTGGCCGGGACCGCCTTTACCCAGATCCGGACGAGTGGCTGAACCATGGAGACTCGGTGATCGTGGATCCGCGTGGCGAGGTCGTCGCGGGGCCCTTGCGGGGCGAGCACGGCATCCTGGTGGCGAAGATCGACCCGGCGAGAACCCTTCAGGCCCGGTACACGTTGGACGCTGCCGGCCACTACAACCGCCCGGACGTGTTCTCGCTGACCGTCGATCGCTCGCCCCGGCAGCAGGTTTCCTTCGATGACGAGGCTGCGTCCGCCGGCGGAACGCTCGAGTCCTGAAGTGGATCCGGTCGTTCTTCGCGACGAGAGGCTCGCTCGCCTCCAGATGGTGATGCGTGCCCACGATGTCGAGTGCCTCCTGCTGTTCAACGAGCCCAACATCCGGTACGCGACGGGCGCGAGTGCCATGCCCGTCTACGCGATGAGCACCATGGTGAGGTGCGCGCTCGTCCCCGCGGAGGGCGTCCCGATCCTGTTCGAGCACGCGAACTCGATCCACCGGTCGGCGCAGATAGCGCTCGACGTCCGGCCGATGCACGCGTGGGAGTTCTACGACGACCCACGTCTGGAGGCGACAGCCTGGGCACGCATGATCGTGGACGTCATGCGCGAGCTAGGCGTGACGGGTCGAGCTCTGGCTCTCGACAGGCTCGGCACGCCGGGCTTCCTCGCTCTTCTGGAAGAAGGTCTGATCCTCGCCGACTCCGCGCCGGTCACGCAGGAGGCCAGGCAGGTCAAGACGCCGGAAGAGATCCTGCTGTTCGAGGAGAACGGCAGCGTGATCGTCGGGATGCTCTCCGCTTTCGAGGCCGCGATCGCGCCGGGCGTGACGGAGCAGGAGCTGCTGGCCCTGAACGCGTCGAACCTCCTGAAGGCGGGCGGTGAGTATCTGGCGACCAACACGGTCTGCTCCGGGTCGAACACGAACCCTTGGCGTGCGGAGGCCACGGACCGTGCGATCCAGGCCGGCGATCTCGTGTTCGTAGACACCGACGCGGTGACCGCCGGAGGCGCCTTCTTCTGCGTGTCGAGGACGTTCACCTGCGGCGAGCCCAGCGCCGCGCAGCGAGACACCTACAAAGCGGCCCATGAGTGGCTCCTGGGCATGAGAGACCTCGTGAGGCCCGGTGTCACATGCGCCGAACTGGCCGCGAAGGCGCCCGCTCTGCCAGAGAGATACCTCCCTCAGAGGTACGAGTGCATGGTTCACGGCGTAGGCCTGGAGGAAGGGAACCCGAGCGTCTGCTACCCGCAAGACCCGCAGTCGAACCCGAACACCGAGATCGTCGAAGGGATGGTGCTCGTGGTGGAGGTGTACGCGGGCGAGGTGGGCGCCGGGCACGGTGTCAAGCTCGGGGACCAGGTCCGGGTGACTTCGGCGGGTGTTCGCGACCTCGCCCCCTACCGCTACGACGCAACTCTCCTGGCCTGAGTCAGAGGTCTGCCCTAGACTGACTTACCCGCACCCTGCGGACCGACCAGGAACCACCGGGGGTACGCCATGCCCAGAGCCATGTGGAAGGGGGCCATCTCGTTCGGCCTCGTGACCATCCCGGTCGCCGTCTATCCGGCCACCGAGGAGAAGACGCTGCGCTTCAATCAGCTTCACGACGAGGACGGGGGCCGCATCCGCATGAAGCGGGTGTGCGAGAAGGACGGCGAAGAGGTCGGCTACGAGCACATCGTCAAGGGTTACGAGTACGAGAAGGACCGCTACGTGGTCCTGACCGGAGTGGACTTCGATTCGATACCGGTCGAGTCGTCGCGGGCGATAGACATAGTGCGTTTCGTGGACCTGTCGGACATCGACCCCATCCTGTTCAAGAAGAGCTACTACCTCGTTCCCGAAGAGACAGGCGCGAAGGCTTACGCGCTGCTCCGCGAGGCGATGAGTCAGGACGGCCGGGTCGGGATCGCCAAGGTCTCGTTCCGAGACAAGGAGCACCTGGCCGCGCTGCGCTTCAAGGATGACGCTTTCGTGCTGGAGACCATGTACTGGCCCGACGAGATCCGCGAGGCGGACTTCGGCGGTGTGGACGTCCGCGCCGAGGTTCGGGAACAGGAGCTGCAGATGGCCAAGCAGCTCATAGATTCCCTGGCCGGCGAGTGGAGTCCCGAGGAGTTCACGGACGAGTATCGCGAGGCGCTCCTGCGGATCGTCGAGGCCAAGATCAAGGGCGAAGAGATAGAGATCCTCGAAGCGGAGCCCGCCGCGAAGGTGGTGGACCTGATGGAAGCTCTCAAGGCGAGTGTGGCCGCGGCCAAGAAGTCGGCGTCGGCGCCGAAGGAGGCCGAGGGGGTGAAGCAGGGCCCAGCACGTAAGAAGCCGGCTGCTTCGAAGGAAGGGACCATCGACAAGCCGGCTCCCAAACGGCCGAGCACCAAGCCGGCTGCAGCCAAGAAGGAGAAGGCCGCTCCGAGGAAGAAGGCGGTGGGGGAGTGACGTGGTTGGCGTAGACTCGCCTTCCTCATGAAGCTCGTCACCGCCATCGTCAAGCCGCACCGCATCGAGGATGTCAAGGAGGCCCTCCGCGAGGTCGGCGTGAGCGGCCTCACGACCACGGACGTCGAGGGGTTCGGGCGCCAGCGCGGCCACACAGAGGTGTACCGAGGGGCGGAGTATCAGGTCGACTTCGTCCCCAAGGTCAAGGTCGAGGTGGTCGTCGCGGACGACGATGCTCAAGGTGTCGTGGACGCCATCGTGAAGGCGGCGCGCACCGGCAAGATCGGAGACGGGAAGCTCTGGGTGACCGACGTCGAGCAGATCATCCGCATCCGAACGGGCGAGATGGGCCCAGACGCGCTCTGAATCGCACAGCGTCGTGGGCGAGCAGGATCCGATCGCACAGCTCCTGAGGGAGGCGGAAGCATTGGTCGGCGCCTACTCGCCGGGTCACCACGGACGTTGGGTGGCGCGCCGGCGCGCCGAGGCGCTGGACGCGTGCCTGATCGAATTGGTCCGGCGCGCCGGCGCGCCACCGGGGGTGGCCGTGGCCGCGCTGGGGGGCTACGGGCGCTCGATGCAGCTGCCGGCGTCCGACGTGGACGTGCTCGTGGTGCACGAGGGCCTGGGCCGCCAGGAGGTGGAGCAGCTCGCTCGAGCCGTTCTGTACCCGCTGTGGGACGCGGGCCTCGCGGTCGGGCAGGCCGTGCGCACGCCACGGGAATGCGTGGATGTCGCCGGTGAGCGACTCGACGCGCTCACCGCGATGCTCGATGCACGCTTCCTAGCCGGCGACGGCGCGCTGCTCACGCGCGCGCTCGACCCGGTCCGTCACCTCGCCGCTCGCGACCCGCGCGCGTTCGCAGCGCGCCTCGTGGAGGCCGCCGCTGCGCGCCGTGAGCGCTTCGGTTCCTGCGCCCATCTGCTGGAGCCCGACCTGAAGGAAGGCTCCGGGGGGCTGCGTGACATCGCGTCCCTCGGATGGCTCGAGGCGGCCATGGGGTCGTCCCTTGAGGACGCAGGCTTGCTGGGCGAACACGAGAGGCTGGCCGTCGATGCCGCGGAGGAGTTCATCGTAAGGGCGCGCAGCGCCGTCCATCTGCAGACAGGCAAGCGAGCGGACCGGCTTCTACTGGAGCTGCAGCCGGACGTAGCGCGAGACATGGGTTTCTCCGACGAGCCGCGCCTCATCTCGACCGACGGGCTGATGAGGGCGCTGTTCGAACACGCCCGTTCGGTCGAGCACGTGACCGCGACGGTGCTCGGGCGCGCGCTGGCCGACCCGGCGACGACCGAACCGGTCCGCTTGGCGGGCCCGGCCGGAGTGCTCGGCGCCCTTGCAGACCTGGCAGAGGGGGGCGGGGTGCCCGGCGTCGGGCTCCTGGAGGCCGTGGAGCGCGCGGATCTGCCCGATCCGGTGACGTGGGACCGGGAGGTACGTGACGGGTTCCTGCGATTGTTGCGAGCGGGCGAGGGGGGCGCGCGGATGCTCGACGCGCTCGATCGACTGGGTCTCCTCGTCCGATTCCTTCCCGCTTGGAAGGACGTGCGGTGCCGGCCCCAACGTGATCCCTATCATTCGTTCACGGTCGACGTGCATCTGACCGCGACCGTTGCCGCCATGGCGCGTCTGCTGGCCGACGCCGGCAACGACGCGATGGCTGAGGAGCTCTTGGCCCACCTGGAGCACCCTGATGCCCTTCTGCTGGGCGCCCTTCTCCACGACGTGGGCAAGACCGGCGAGGGGAACCACGTTCCGGTAGGTGCTCGGATCGCGGCCGAGTCCCTGGGTCGGCTTCCGCTCGAGCCCGAGGAGAGAGAGCTCGCGGCCTTCATGGTCGCCGAGCACCTGCTGCTTCCCGACACGGCGACCAGACGGGACCTGACCGACGAGAACCTGATCATGGACGTCGCCGCGAGGGTCTCGACGCTCGAGCGGCTGGCCTCTCTCTATCTGCTGGCGAAGGCCGACGCCGCCGCGACCGGCCCTGCGGCCTGGACGCCGTGGCGTCAGGTGCTGATCCGGGAACTCGTGGTGCGCGTCCGGCACGTCCTGGAAAGAGGGCAGATGGGCCAGGAGCTGGCGGCGCGCTTGGCCGACCGGGTGGATCGCGTGCGGGACCTCCTGAGCGGTGAGCCGGAGTCCGAGGTGGATCGGTTCGTGCTGCGTATGCCCCGGGCGTACTTCCTTTCCGTCGAGCCGGCGCAGGCCGCCCGGCACTTCCGAACGGTTGCGCCGCCGCTGGGGACCAACGAGGTCAGGACCGCCTCTGCCGACGGCGAGCGCCCCGGCACCTACGAGGTCCTAGTGGTCGCCTCGGATCGCCCTGGGCTGCTCTCGTGGATAGCCGGGGCGCTCGCCGTCGGCGGCATCTCCATCCTCTCCGCCCAGGTCTTCACCACCGACGACGGCGCAGCCGTGGACCTGTTCGTCGTCGAAGGGGCGTTCGAGCCGCAGATCACGGAGGCTCGCTGGCGCGAGTTCCGCGCCACGCTCCGAAGGACCATCGAAGGCTCTATCTCGCTGGAGCGCCGGGTGGAGGACAAGCGAAGGCGTTACCCGTCCCCGCGCGTTCAGACCCCCGTGACGGTCAAGGTCGACAACGATGCCTCGGACTTCTCGACCGTGATCGAGGTCGGCGCTCCAGACCGGATCGGTCTCCTGCACGACATCACCCGCGCCCTGGCGGACCTCAAGCTCGACGTGCACTTGGCCAAGGTGGCCACGTTCGCCGGGCGGGTCGTGGACGCCTTCTACGTGAGAGACGCACTCGGGCGGAAGGTAACCGACCCGGATCAGGTCAGGGACGTGGAGGAGGCCTTGACAACCTGTGTGACGGCCTGAGTCAACGGCCCTCACCTATACTCGCGCGCGTCATGCGCAGGGCGGTGCTCTTCGTGGTCTTCTCGTGTCTGGTGGCGGCGTCCTGCACGGCCACGAGCGCCGGGACCGCCACGGCCGAGTCGCCCGACATCATCCTCATCGTCTCCGACGACCAGACGCTCAACACTCTGCAGTACATGCCCCTCACGACCGAATGGCTCCCGACCCGCTTCGAGTCCGCGTTCGTATCGATGTCGCTCTGCTGCCCCTCCCGGGCCGCGATCTTCAGCGGCCGCTACGCGCACGACACAGGGGTCTGGGCCAACGGCGGCCCCTACGGCGGACCGCCACCGTTCGCCGCCTGGGACGCCAACAACACGACCATCAACGAAGCGCTCGACCAGGCCGGTTACAGGACGGGCCTTTTCGGCAAGTTCATCCTGCAATGGGACCCGAACGTCATGCCTTCGGGTTGGGACGAGGTCGCGATGCGCAAGGGCGGCACTCCCTACTACAACTACTCGCTGATCGGCGTGCGTGACGGCGCGCCCTTCGAGGAGGCATACGGGGAGGAGCCCGCGGACTACCTCACCACGGTCCTGACGGACAAGGCGGTCCGATTCATAGGAGACAGCCCCTCGGACGAGCCGATGTTCCTCTTCTACGCCCCCAGCTCTCCGCACAGCGCCAAGGCGGAGGGTCAGGTGGGGCCCACGCCCGCGCCCGAGGACCTGAACGCCCAGGTCGAGCTTCCGCCGTTCACACCGAACTTCAACGAGGAGGACGTGTCGGACAAGCCCGCGTGGATCCAGGCTCTGACTCCAAGGCCGGAGAACAAGATGATCGAGTGGCGCACGAACGCCGCCCGGACGCTTCTCTCTCTGGATCGTTCCGTGGATCAGATCCTGACCGCGCAGGAGGTGCGCGACCCTGGCCTGGACAACACGGTCGTTCTCTTCATCTCGGACAACGGGTTCGCGAACGGGACGCACCGCCTGAACGGCAAGGGTGATGCCTACGAGGAATCGATCCACGTCCCGCTACTGATGCGGGCCCCCGGCCTCGGCGCGACCGAGGACGGAAGGCTCGTTGCCAACATCGACATCGCTTCGACCATCGCAGACGCGGCGGGGGTCGCCTTCGACTCACCCGACGGCCTATCCCTGCTGAGCACCGACTCTCGGGACTTCGTCGTCCTGGAGGGCGGGATCGGCACGAACCACGCTTTCTGCGGGGTTCGTACCCTGAACGCGAAGTACGTCAAGTACATGACCGGCGAGGTGGAGTTCTACAACCTCGCGAAGGATCCCTACGAGCTCCGCTCTCGTCCGGATGCGCGCCGGGTCGAGCGGCTGGCCCAGATGGCCGGCGGGGCTTGTTCACCGCTGCCTCCCGAGTGGCCTCGGCCCACCCTCTGAACTCCGCTCTCAGGTTCCGGCCCACGTTCGCCGAAAGTTGTAGGCGGGGACAAGCGCAACCTGGAAGGGAAAGCGGATCATGCGGCGTCTGGCCATCGCGCTCATATCGGTTGGGCTACTCGGTGTGTCGTGGATGCCCGGCTCTGCGCAAGCAGCCCAGAGGTCTCCGGACATCATCCTCATCGTGTCGGACGATCAGCCGGCCGGAACGATGAGGTACATGCCTCGCACCAGGGAGTGGCTGCACACGCGCTTCACATCGGCATTCATCTCCGACCCTCTCTGTTGCCCGTCCCGTTCGGCGATCTTCAGCGGCCGCTACGCCCACGACACGGGGGTATGGACCAACGACCCCGAGTATGGGAGCGCGACGGCGTTCGCGGCCTGGGACTCGAACAATACCTCGATAGCAGAAGCTCTCGACGCCGCCGGCTACCGGACGGCGCTGGTGGGCAAGTTCGTCCTGGACTGGGATCCGGACGTGATCCCGTCAGGGTGGGACGAGGTCGCCCTGCGCACGGGCGGCACCCCTTACTACTCGTACAGGCTCAGGGGCGTACACAACGGCGAGCCACTCTTCGAGCGCCACGGGGACGCCCCCGAGGACTACTCCACCTACGTCCTACGCGACAAGGCGATCGAGTTCGTCCGGGAGACGCCCGCGGAGGACCCGATGTTCCTCTTCTTCGCACCGAGCGCGCCCCACGGCGCGGAGGGCGGCGAAGGTCCGATCCCAGCGCCCGAAGACGTCGATGTCCCGGTCGAGCTTCCCAAGATGCCTCCGAGCTTCAACGAGCGAGGCATGGGCGACAAGCCGCTGTGGATGCGCGAGCTTCGGACCTACAGGCGCGCCGCCATGAAGTCCTGGAGGCAGCAGGTGGCGAGGACCCTGATGTCGCTGGACCGGTCGGTGGACGCGATCCTGCGAGCGCAGCTCGAGCGTGACCCCGGATTCTCCAACACGGTCGTCCTGTTCATCTCCGACAACGGTTTCGAGGCCGGCACCCATCGGCTGAAGGGGAAAGGCGATCCCTACGAGGGCGCCATCCACGTGCCGCTGCTGATGAGGGCCCCGGGCGTTCTCGGGGGCGTCGACGGCCGGCTCGCGGTGAACATCGACATCGCGCCGACCATCGCGGACGCGGCTGGGATCGCGTTCGACTCGCCCGACGGGCTTTCGCTGCTCGGCTCGGTCTTCCGCGACCACCTCGTTCTGGAGGGAGGCGTCCTCACCGGGCACGCCTACTGCGGCGTGAGGACCGCCGACCAGAAGTACATCAAGTACGAGACCGGCGAAGAGGAGTTCTACAACCTCCGGCGCGACCCCTACGAGCTGCGGAACCGGCCGAACAAGCAGGGCGCAGCCGAGTTGGCCGTCGTCGCGGCCGAAGCGTGCTGGCCGCTGCCGCCGGAGTGGCCCCGGGCCGAGCTGTAGGGTCGGACTCAGGCGAGCATCGCTTCGAGCCGCTTCGCCATCTTCGGGCTGGCGCCCTCGTCCTCGTGCTTGAAGTAGCAGAAGACCGTGGCACCTGAGTCCAGCGCCCCGCCGATCCGGTCCGCCCAGGTCGCGAGCTCTTCGTCGCTGTACTCGGTCTTGCGCAGGCGCAGGTAGCCGACCGGTTCCCAGCTCAGGTCCTCGGGCTTGGGATCCTGCTCGTCGGTCTCCGCGACGCACCAGGCGACGCCGGCGTCCAACAAGCGCCCGCGCGCCTGCGCCCACGATGCTTGACGGAACTCCATCGCATAGAACGGTCCGTCGGCCGGGAGCGTCGCCAAGAAGTCGTCGAGGAGCGCTGCATCGTAGGGGAGCGAGGGCGGGCACTGGAACAACACGCACCCGAGCCTGTCGCCCAGGAGCTTGGCACGCTCCACGAACGCGGACACATCCTCCGCTGGATCCTTGAGCTTCTTCCAGTGGGTGATCTTCTGGCTGGCCTTCAGCGTGAACACGAACCCGTCGGCCGCTTTCGCGCGCCACTTCTCGAGGGTCTTCTCGCTGGGGAAGTGCCGGAACGTGTAGTTGATCTCGACCGACGAGAGCTGGGACGAGTAGTAGCGCAACATGTCGTCCTTCTTCAGGTCTTCGGGGTAGAAGACGCCGTGGCGCCACTCGTCGTAGGCGAACCCGGACGTGCCGAGGAACAAGCGGCCTGTCACGAGCTATCCGAGAACCCGGAAGATGACGCCGTCATCGCTGACGAAGCCGCCGGCGACGATCCGTCCCTGCGCGTCGAAGGTGAAGTCGTTGAAGAAGGCGCTGACACCCGCGAGGTCGGCGAAGCCTTCGATGACGAAGGTGGGATCGAGCGACCCCCCCGAGCGAAGACGGACGATCGCGGGAGTCGAGGTGCCCTCGTCGCGGCCTCCGACGAGGATCTTGGCTCCGTCCAGCATGATGTCCTCAAGAGAGAGGCCGTTCCCGAAGGAGGCCACGATGCCGTCGCCGCCGAAGCTGGAGTCCATCTGCCCGCCGGGCTCCAACTGGGCGATACGTGACCGGTGATCGTCGTCGTATCTGTACACGCCCAGCACGATCCTTCCGTCGTCCCTAACGTCTAGCCCATAGGCATAGTCGTCGTAGCCGGCGAGGAAGTTGCGCTCGGACTTGCCGTCGCCGCTGAACGTCGGATCCAGGGATCCGTTCGGCCTGAAGCGCGCGATCCCTGTGTTCCACTCGGTGTCGCCCGCATCGCGGACCCATCCCGCGACGACGATCCTCCCGTCGTCCTGGACGATCACCTTCCAGATCCCCTCGTCACCTTCGTGGAAGTCCACCTTCGCGCGGCCGTCGCCACTGAACGTATCGTCGAGCGCTCCGTTGGGCTTCAGGCGTGCCACGATGAAGAAGCCGGTAGGCGGGATCACAGAGCTGTCGTAGGTCTCTCCGACGGCCACGATCTTGCCGTCGGGCTGGATGGCTAGGTCGTACCCGTAGGCGTTGGGGTTGCCGGGGAACGCGATCGCGGCGACCCCATCTCCGGCGAAAGAGGTGTCCAGCATCCCGTTGGGCTTCAGGATCACGACGATCATCCGATCCGTGCCGTCGTTCGCCTCCGCCCATCCTACGGCGATCAGCCTTCCGTCGGGCAGGAAGCGGCAGGCCTCGAGGTAGCTGGATCCGTTCCCAAGGATGTTCGATCGCCAGAGGCCGTCTCCGCTGAAGCTTGTGTCGAGGGCTCCTCCAGGCATGAACTTGGCCACCAGGGCCTGGCTGTCGGACACCCCACATGCCGCGGGGGAGTTCCCGTTCGTTGCGACGCCATAGAGAGTGTCGGCGCGACCGGAATAGTCGACGGTTCTCATGCCGTCGCCACTGAACGAGTTGTCGAGGATCCCCGGGCCGATGGCGATGACGGGCTGTGTTGCCGCGCTGAGGATAACGCACGCAGCAGGCACGAGCAGCGAAAGGACGGAACGCTTCATCCCAAGGCCCCCCCTGGATGAACGGATCGGTCCGCCGACTCTAGCAGCAGCGGCAGCTCCGGCGCAGATGGAAGCTGCGGGCGGGAGCGGGCATCATGCACGGGTGGAAAGGTTCAGCCTCTCGACCCCCAAGGGGTCGGTTTCCGCTGCGTGGCACGGGGCGCAGGCCGCACGGGCTGCGGCCCCGGCGCCCGCGCTCGTGGTGGCCCACGGCGCGGGCGCCGACATGGATCACCCCTTCATCGTCGGCTTCTGTGGTGCGCTCGCCGAAGAGGGCGTGTCGGCCCTTCGCTTCAACTTCCCCTACATGGAGGCAGGCAAGAGGGCGCCCGACCGCGCGCCGGTCGCGATCTCGGCCTTCACAGCGGCGGTCGAGGAAGCTCGCTCGAGGACGCGCGGCCGCGTCTTCGGCGGAGGTAAGAGTTACGGCGGCCGGATGGCCTCGATGGCGGCGGCCGACGGGCTCGAGCTTGCCGGTCTCGTCTTCCTCGGCTACCCGCTGCACGCTCCCGGCAGGGCCGATCAACCGCGTGACGAGCATCTGTACAACCTGAAGACCCCGATGCTGTTCCTCCACGGCACGATGGACCCGTTCGCCGACCCTGCAGTGCTGTCCCGGGTTCTGAAGCGGCTCGGGAAGCGCGCCAGTTACGTGGTGTTCGAAGGAGCCGGCCATTCGTTCGAGAGGTCGCGCGGCGAGGATGCTTGGCAGGTCGGGGCTTCTCTCGCTCCCTTCGTGAGCGCGTTCGTGAGGGAACATCTCTAGCCATGCCGAGGAAGAACAGGCGCGCACCGCTCGAGTATCTGCCGTCGCCGGCTCCGCGACCCCGGTCTGCCGCGCCGGCGTGGGCCGAGGCGGCCGGCTACGAGGTCCGGGAGCTGGCTGGGGAGAAACCGTACGTGTGCCCGGGCTGCGATCACTCGGTGCGGCCCGGCCTCCGGCACCTGGTCGTGATTCCGGATGGGATGCCGGACGAAAGGCGTCACTGGCACACGGAGTGCTGGAAGAGTGAGCTTCGCCGTCTGGGGATCTTCCGCGGTTCGACCGAGGGGTAGGCGGTAGGGGTTGACGATTCGAACGTATGTTCGGTACAGTGATGCCCTGACTTCCTCCCCCG
>CAZHRY010000019.1:16528-33587 GCA_964535065.1 uncultured Actinomycetes bacterium | reverse complement strand
GTGCGTACTCCTCGGCGTCCTGGCGGGCTTCTTCGAGGTCGGCCTCGAACTGCGGGAGGGGGACGATGGGCATGGGAGTTCGCGCGGGGGACGTTGCGCCCTCGGGCGCGCGGCAGAGCCGGTAGCCCCCGCCTCGGCCTGCCTTCGACTCGGCGATCCCTGCGCGCGCCAGTTTGCCCAGGATCTGTGGGGTGAAGGTCCTGGGCAGCTCCATCTCATCGGAGACCTCCTGGATGGTCTCGTACCCGTCTCGTCGCCATGCCAGTCCGAGAGCTATCGCCGCACGTACCGTGTAGTCGGCGGTCTTGGACAGGGTCAGATCCACACAGCGATGATAGACCCGTTCCTCCGAACGACTACGTGACGTCCCGGGTTCGGAACGAGACCAGAGCCGCGGCGGCGAGAGCTACGACCCACGCTGTCAGGGTGATGCCGGCCATGCCGTGGCCGATCGTGAACAGCAGCTTGCCCGTGTTGGGCTCGTGAACGGCGAGCGGTTCCTGGGTTAGGAACACGATGATGCCCCTCAGGGGCAGCCACAGCTGCAGGTCTCGCACGAGGTTAGCGATGAAGCCCTCGACCACGATCAGGTAGCCGCCGATCACGCCGAGCCCTCCGACCGTGGACCGGGTCAGGGTGGCCGTCGCCAAGGCCGCCACGCAGAAGAAGGCTGCGGCCACAGAGTTCCTCGCGATCGTCTCGTAGGTGTTCCTGAAGACGTCCGCGACGAAGGTCTCTGCCGTTCCGGAGATCGACACGCCGAGCCTGAATAGCAGCGCGAAGTAGGTCTGGACGGCGGCCGTGACCACGAGCACCACGCAGGCAGACACGAGCCCCCGGACCAGCAAGACACGCGTGCGCCGGGATTCCCACGTCAGGAGCGTCGTCATGGTGCCGGCGCTCCAGTCGGCACCGACGAACGTTGCGCCCAGCACCGCGCCGAGCAGCGAGACCAGCCAGGACGAGCCGAGGAGTATCTCGGGGATCTGGTCGGACCGGATCCCGGCCGAGTACAGGAAGTACTCGAGCCGGACGTTGTCCTCGCAGTACTCCTCCAGCGTCTCGTAGCCCGGCGGAAGGTCGCCCCCACCCAGATAGTTCCCTCGGAGGCAGAACCTCATCTCGCGGTCCACGATCCGCTGAGCCTCGGCGAGCGCCTCCGGCGTTGGAGGCTTCGACTGGGCGGTGGCGATCCCGACCCCGATCGTGATCGCCACGAAGCAGGCGAAGAGCAACAGACGGAGCGTCCGTCGTGAACGAACCCGAACCAGCTCTGACGCGATGAGCCGGATCACAGCCCCTCGTCCTTTGTCAGTTCGAGGAACACGGTCTCAAGGTCGGCCTCGTCCGGGCGAAGTTCGGACAGGTACATGCCGCGCTCCGCCAGCGCCCGCGTCACGCTCTCGCCGCCACCCGGAGGGTGATCGACCTTAAGGACGTCGCCGTCTTGCCGCGCCGCGATACCCGCGGCCGTCAGGGCTGCGACTCCGGCGGCAGGATCCGCCACGCGCGCGATGAGGCCTTGCGCGCGGCCGGTGCTGAGCACCTCGGCCACCGGCCCAGCCTTGACGCACCGGCCGCGCGCAAGGATCGCCACATGATCGGCGGTCTGCTGAACCTCCGAGAGGATGTGACTAGAGACGAAGACCGTTCGGCCCTCGGCCCCGAGCGAGCGGATCAGCTCACGAACCTCGACGATGCCCGCGGGATCCAGGCCGTTCGCCGGCTCGTCCAGGATCAGGACGGACGGGTCCTTGAGCAGAGCTGCCGCGATCCCGAGTCTCTGCTTCATGCCCAGCGAGTAGGCCTTGACCATGTCGTCGGCGCGCTCGGCCAGCGACACCCTTTCGAGTGCGGCAGCCACCTCCCGGCGGCCGGCGCCCTGCAACCGGGCCAGGATCTCCAGGTTCCTCCTGCCGGTGAAGCGCGGGAACAGAGCCGGCTGCTCCACTATCGAGCCGACGTCGTCGAGCACTCCGGAGAGCCCCCGGGGGAC
This sequence comes from uncultured Actinomycetes bacterium, assembly GCA_964535065.1. Classification (GTDB taxonomy): domain Bacteria; phylum Actinomycetota; class UBA4738; order UBA4738; family HRBIN12; genus AC-51. The sequence continues at coordinate 31,591 of CAZHRY010000019.1, read as the reverse complement.
GTCCGACCCGAGCAGTCGCATCCGCCCGGCGTTCGGCCTCACCAAGCCCAGGAGGCAACGGATGGTCGTCGTCTTCCCTGAGCCGTTAGGTCCCAGGAACCCGAAGACGCCTCCCTCGGGAACCTCGAGATGGAGGCCCGAGAGAGCGATCGTGGGCCCCTTGCGCAGGCGGCGGTACTCCTTCCGAAGCCCCTCAACCTCGATGACGCTCATGTGCCGCGAACGTTACTCCCCCGGTCACCCGCGTTTCGCCCGGGACCGGATATCCCCTTATGGGAACGGAGGGGAGTAGCCTCGCGGGAAGCCCGACACTACGGCCGGCGTCCGGCCCGGGCCCCCGGCCCAGCTTGCGGGTGGCGAGACCTCCTGGCTGAGGCCTAGGAGGAACCGGTGCCGCCCATCTTCGCCGCGACGACTGCCAGCCCGACCGACTTCGTGTCGATCGACGTGCCCCCGTGGGCTTGGATCGCCTTGATCGGGGCGATATCGGTCCTGCTCGTAGCCGATCTTCTGATAGTTCACGCGCGCCCCCACGTGATCTCGTTCAAGGAAGCCGCGATCGAGAGCGCGGCCTGGATAGCGCTGGCACTGGTCTTCGCCGGCATCTTGTGGATGTCGGTTGGCGGATCCGCGGCCGGCGAGTACATGGCCGGATACCTGATCGAGAAGAGCCTCTCGGTGGACAACGTCTTCGTCTGGGCGGTGCTCTTCTCCTACTTCGCGGTCCCAGCCGGATACCAGTTCCGGGTTCTGTTCTGGGGGATCTTCGGCGCCTTGGTGATGAGAGCCATCTTCATCCTCGTCGGGGTTGCCGCCATCGAGCGCTTCGAGTGGATCCTGTACGTCTTCGGAGCCTTTCTCGTGTACACGGCCGTCAAGATCGCCAGGCACAAGCAGACGGAGGTCCGCCCCGAGAAGAACCCGGTGCTCAGGTTCATCCGAAGGGTCGTGCCCTCGACCGACGAGTACGACGGACAGAAGGTCTTCACGCGGCGGACCGGGCGGCTGCTCGCCACTCCGTTGTTCGCGGTGCTCGTCATGGTGGAGACCACCGACGTCGTGTTCGCCGTGGACTCGGTGCCGGCGATCCTCGCGGTCAGCCGGGAACCGTTCATCGTCTTCGCCGCGAACGCGTTCGCGATCCTTGGACTTCGCGCCCTGTACTTCCTGTTGGCCGGCCTGAAGGACCGATTCCGCTACCTGAACATCGGTTTGGGCGTGATCCTCGGTTACGTGGGCCTGAAGATGCTCGCGTCCTCCTGGGTGCACCCGCCGACGTGGTTGTCGCTATCCGTGATCGCCGTCACTTTGGGAGTGAGCATCGCGCTCTCGCTCATGGCGGATCGACGGGAACCAGATGGGGTGGGCGAGGGGGGAGTTGAACCCCCACGTCCGATGAAGGACACAGGAACCTGAATCCTGCGCGTCTGCCAATTCCGCCACTCGCCCGTGGGGAAGCCCATGGTAGCAGCGCCGTAGCGGCCCCCGGACGGCCTGGCATAGGCGGTCGTCAGATCGCCGGGGGGTAGGATGGTCGCGGCTCGCGCCGCTGATCTGGATGCCCAACTTGAAGGACTTCGAACGCCGCCTCGGGGGCCTCGTCGAAGGCCTCTTCTCAAGGACGTTCCGCAGCGGGCTGCAGCCCGTCGAGATAGCCAAACGGGTGGTGCGCGAGATGGAGGGCGGCAGGCAAGTTGGCATCAACGAGGTCTGGGCGCCGAACCGCTTCGAGATCTCGCTTTCGCCGGATGACGCCCCGAGATTCGCGCAGATCGAGGCGGCTCTCGTCTCGGAGCTGAAAGGGGTCGTCCTGGAGACCGCCGCGGAGCGGGGGTGGGGGCTGATGGGCCCTCCCGAGGTCGAGATGTTCATCGATCAGGGACTGCGGCGAGGCGACCTCGACGTGGAGGCATCGCTGGTTCAGGGAGAAGGGGAAGTGAGGCCGAGCCCGGCCGGGCCGAGGTTCTCCGTGCTGATCCACGAAGAAGGAGGCGTGCGCAAGGTAGCGCTCGAAGGCGAGCTGGCCACGATAGGGCGGCTCCCCGAGTGCGAGGTGTCACTCGCAGATAAAGGCGCGTCCAGGCGCCACGCTCAGATACGGATGAAGGACGGCGTCGCGACGCTGACCGACCTGGGTTCGACCAACGGCACGAAGTTGAACGGGCAGCTCGTTCAGTCCCGCCCCCTCGAGGATGGGGACCGGATCACCGTCGGAACCACGCTGATCGAGTTCCGGAGACTCTGAGTGCTGGCGGAAGGCGTCACCCCGTTCGCCCTGTCGGCGCTGAAGTACGGACTCCTCGCCCTCCTCTTCCTGTTCCTTTGGCGATCGATGCGCTGGGTGGTGAGAGGGCTGAACGTGGATCTGGCGCCACTGCCCCCTTCGGGGCCGGGAAAGGAAAGGCCCCAAGGAGCAGCCGTTCCGATGATCGCGATGCTGACGGTCCACCCGCCGGAGGGCAAGCCGCGCAGCGTTCGCCTGGACGCGAGCACGACGATCGGCCGGGCTCCGGAGTGTGAGCTTCGGATAGAAGACACGTACGCCTCCCAGCAGCACGCACGCATATTCGGCCGCAATGGCTCCTGGTACGTGGAAGACCTGGGTTCCACGAACGGCACCTTCGTGAACGAGCAGAAGCTGGTCGCGCCGGCCATGCTTCAGCCCGGGGATCGCATCCGCATCGGCACCACCGTCTTGGAGATGCGGAGATGAGGATCGAGGCCGGCGTCGCCACGGACATCGGCCAGGTCCGCGAGGGCAACGAGGACTCCTACCTTGTCGAGCCGCCTCTTTACGCGGTGGCAGACGGGATGGGAGGCCACCGCGGAGGCGAGGTTGCGTCGCAGCTGGCTCTGGAGACCGTGGAGGCCATGTTCCGCGAGGGCCGCGGGTCCCTGGCCGAACAGGTCCGACAGGCGAACCGCGTGGTGTTCGAACGGTCGGTCACGGACCCGAAGGTGGCCGGCATGGGCACCACGCTCACAGCCGCGCTCGTCACCGGCGACTCCGCCCATCTCGTTCATGTCGGCGATTCGCGGGCCTACTTGCTCCGCGCGGGGACGCTGAGGCAGGTCACCGAGGACCACACGATGGTCGCGCGCATGGTCAGGCTCGGAGAGATAAGCGAAGCCGAGGCCGAGATCCATCCGCACAAGAACGTCCTGACGCGCGCGCTGGGAACCGATCCCGATGTGGACGTGGACGAGCAGGACCTGGGTCTGCTGGATGGCGACCGCCTGCTCCTTTGCAGCGACGGGCTCACGACGATGGTCACCCCCGAGCAGATCCAAGCGATCCTCGAAGCGACGGCGTCAGCCCAGGACGCGGCAGACCGACTGGTCAGAGCGGCCAACAGGGCGGGAGGCATCGACAACATCACGGTCGTCGTCATGGACGTGAAGGGGACGGACGGGTCCGGCGGGGAACCGACGGCCGCCCCGCAGCGACCCAGGGGAACCGGGTTCGCGCGTCGCGACCTGGCGCGCTGGGGCATAGGCGGAGCGGTCGCGCTCCTCGTCGCAGTCGTTGCGCTCGTGGCCCTGCGCACGTGGCTGGACGGGCGCTGGTACGTAGGGGTCGCGAACGGGCACGTGGCCGTCTACCAGGGCATCCCGGCCGAGCTGCTGGTCTTCGACCTCTCGCACGTTGACGTGGAGACCGACATATCGGCCGAGGCGGCGATGGACCTCCCGGTGTACGAGGCCCTCCCAGACGGCATCAACGCCACATCTCGCGAGGACGCGCTCTCCATCGTCGAGCAGATCAGGGACGACCTGCGCAAGCAGGAAAGGATCGACCGGGGAACAGCCCCGTGAGCTCCGTGACCCAGCCGCGCGCACGACACAAGACCGGGCTCGGCCTGCTGTTCCTGGCGGTTCTCGCTTCGGCCCTGGCCTACGGGCTCCAGGGGATGGGCCAGTCCGAGGCGATCCCCTCCAACGCGGCGACCTACGCGGCGGTTCTCGTTGGAACCGCGAGTGCCGGCTGGTTGGCGATCCGCTACACGGCCCGTGGAGCCGACCCCGCGCTCTTCCCAGCCGCGGTGATGCTGAGCGGCCTGGGACTGGCGATGCTCTACCGCCTGATGACCGAGAAGGGTGAACCGAGCATCGCCGCTTTCCAGGCGATGTGGCTGGTGATCGGGCTCGCCTGTCTGGTGGCCACGCTCGTCTTCGTGAAGGACATCCGGCAGTTGGACGCGTACACCTACACGATCGGGCTGGCCGGCGTGATCCTTCTGCTCCTCCCGATCCTGCCGGGCATCGGCGACGAGAAGAACGGAGCCCGCCTCTGGGTGGACCTGCGTTTCATCCCGCCGTTCCAGCCGGCCGAGTTCGGCCGCCTGCTGATCGTGATCTTCCTCGCCTCCTATCTCTCGGCGAAGCGCGAGCTGCTCGCGGCCGGCGTCGGCCGTTTCGGACTTCCACGTGTCAAGGATCTGGGGCCGCTGCTCCTGGCGTGGGGCATCTCACTGGCGATCCTGTTCCTGGAACGGGACATGGGCGCGTCCCTCCTGCTCTTCGCGGTGTTCACAGTGATGCTGTGGGTGGCCACCGGCAGGCCCGCTTACCTGATCATCGGCTTGGTCCTGTTCGCGGCCGGTGCCCTCGTCGGGTGGCTGACGTTCCCTCACATCCAGGATCGTGTCGACATCTGGCTCCACGCCCTGGATCCCGAGAACGTCGGAGAGCTGGGCTACGGACAGCTGGCGCAGGGCTGGTTCGCACTGGCGAGCGGCGGCATGGTAGGGACCGGGCTCGGGCAGGGCTCGCCCACCTTGATCCCCTATGTCGGCAGCGACTTCATCCTGGCCGCGTTCGGCGAGGAGCTAGGCATGCTCGGGACGTCGGCGGTTCTACTCCTCTACGTCGTGCTGATCGGGCGCGGCCTGCGGATCGCCTCCGAACGTCAGGATCCCTTCGCCAAGCTGCTCGCAGCCGGCCTGACCGCGCTGATCGGCATGCAGGTGTTCGTCATCACGGCCGGCGTCCTGCGGCTCATCCCCCTGACGGGGGTTCCGCTGCCGCTCGTCTCCTACGGAGGCACGAGCCGCGTGGCCACGGCGATCGCACTGGCCCTGCTGATCCGCATGTCGGCCGGACCGTGGGTCCGCGCGCCGAAGGGAGGCGGCGGCTGACGTGGACCGGCAGATCCGGCGCCTGGGCATCGCGTTCGCGGTCCTGTTCTCACTGCTGTTCGCCCAGATCGCGCACATACAGGTCTTCGCGGCCGATCGCATCGCGAGCAACGACGCGAACGCGGCACGCTTGATCCGCGCCGAGTACGAAACGCAGCGAGGGGCGATCCTCGCGGCAGACGGCGTGACCGTCCTGGCCGAGAGCGTCGAGGCGCCGCCCGGGAGCGTCTACCGCTTCCAGCGTCGCTACCCGAAGGGCGTCCTCTACGGGCACATCACCGGCTACTACTCGCGCTCCTACGGGCTCTCTGGCCTGGAGGAGTCGATGCACGCGTACCTGGCCGGCTCGGCCCCCGAGCTTGCCGCCTCGAATCTGACCGACCTGATCCTCGGGACCCCGAAGAAGGGGGGCACGGTCGTCACGACGATCGTGCCCGCGCTCCAGGAGGCCGCGCGCTCCGCACTGGCGGGAAGGCGGGGCGCCGTGGTCGCTCTCGATCCGCGAACCGGGAACCTCCTCGCCGTCTATTCCAACCCGGGCTATGACCCGACCGTCTTGTCCACGGGTACCCGGGAGGAGGCGCAGCAAGCGTGGACCGGCCTCAACGCCGACCCGGAGAAGCCATTGCTGTCGAAGGCCTTCCAGGAGCTGTACCTGCCCGGCTCGACCTTCAAGCTGATCACGGCCTCCGCAGCTCTCGAGAACGGGTACGGGCCCGAGGAAACCTGGCCGAACCCGCGCGTGCTGGACCTGCCCTACACGAAGGACGACCTGATGAACTTCGGGGGCTCCCTCTGCGCTGGCGGTGTCAAGAAGGTCACGATGGCCAAGGCGTTCGAGGACTCGTGCAACGTGACGTTCGGAGAGATAGGCCTGGAACTCGGAGCGGGCAGGCTGGCGGCGCAAGCCCACGCCTACGGCCTCTGTCCGACCCTGCCGCCGGAGCGCACGACGTGCGACGAGCAGGCGATCGGGCTCCCCCTTCCCTTCGTGAACGGCCGCTTCCCGGAGCCCTCCTACTTCGACCAGCGCATCCCCGCTCTCGCGTACTCGGCGACGGGTCTGGACAACGACCTGATGAACCCGCTCCACCTGGCACTGATCTCAGCAGCCATCGCGAACGACGGAGAGATGATGGCGCCGCGCATCGTGGATGAGGTTCGCGACCCGCAGGGGCGCGTGGTCAAGGAGTTCGACACCCAGGTCTGGGGCCATCCCATCTCGCTCGCTACCGCCACCAAGATGCGGGAGCTGATGGTCAACGTGGTGGCCCAGGGGACCGGCTACGCGGCCCAAATCGAAGGCCTCACGGTGGCAGGCAAGACCGGAACCGCCACCAACGGCCAGGACCGGCCGCCGAACGCCTGGTTCACGGCCTTCGCGCCGGCCGGACCCGGCGACGCCCCGAGCATCGCGGTAGCGGTTATCGTGCTGGACGGCGGGGACCTGGGGAACGAGGCCACGGGCGGACGGGAAGCCGCCCCCATCGCCCGGGCCGTCATCCAGGCCTACTGCGAGCTGGGCTGCTAGGGAGGTGGAGTGAGCGAGTCGGTTCTAGGCGAGCGATATCGGGTCGAAGCCCGGATCGGGTCGGGCGGCATGGCCGAGGTCTACCGAGGCTTCGACACCGTTCTCAACCGGACGGTCGCGGTCAAAGTGCTCCTCCCGCAGTTCGCTCGTGACGCCGGATTCGTGGCCCGCTTCAGGCGCGAGGCGCAGGCGGCTGCCCGTCTCAGCCACCCCAACATCGTCGGCGTGTACGACACGGGCGCCGACGGAGACACGCAGTTCATAGTGATGGAGCTGATCGAGGGACGCACCCTCGCCGCCTTCCTCGGCAGCGGCAAGCGTCCGACCCCCGAGCAGGCGATCGAACTGGCGACCCGGATCGGGAACGCTCTCTCGGCGGCCCACGCGCAGGGCATAGTCCATCGCGACATCAAGACCGCGAACGTGATGGTGACGCGGAACGGCGAGGTCAAGGTCATGGACTTCGGCATCGCTCGCCAGCAGACCGACGTGACCGCCCCGCAAACCTCGGCCGTCCTCGGTACACCCACGTACCTGTCCCCCGAACAGGCGCAGGGCCTTCCGGTCGACGCACGCTCGGACATCTACTCCCTGGGGGTGGTGCTCTACGAGATGCTCACGGGGCACCCTCCGTTCACCGGCGACTCGCCGGTTGCGATCGCCTATAAGCAGGTCAACGAGGCCCCGGTCCCGCCGTCCCAGGTCAACCCGGATCTGCCGCCGCAGCTAGACGCGGTCGTCATGAAGGCGCTGGCCAAGAACCCCGCCAACCGCTATCAGAGCGCCGACGAGATGGCGGACGACCTGGAGCGCGTCCGCAAGGGTCAGGAGGTGGAGGCCACGCCATTGCTGCCTGCAGGCGCGGCAGCCGAAGCGACGCAGGTTATATCCCGCCCCCAGGCCACACAGGTCCTGCCCCCAGCGGCAGAGCCCCCCGGTTCGGGACGCAAGGTCTGGCTCGGCGTCCTGATCGGCTTCCTGGTCGTCGCGGTACTCGGCGGCGGTGGCTACCTGCTGGCCCAGGTCTTCGGCGAGGGGGGCGGCTCGGTCACCGTAACGCTGCCCGACGTGCGGGACTACTCCCTCTCTGAAGCCCGCGAAACGCTCGAGGGACTCGGTTTGATCGTCAAGGTCGAGAAGGAGGTGACCGACGAGGTCCCACCGAACACGGTGTTGGACCAGCGTCCGCCTCCCGGCGCGATCGTGCAGGAAGACAGCGAGGTGATCCTCACGGTCTCGTCCGCTCCGGACCTGGTCGAGGTGCCCGACCTGACGGGCATGACGCTCGCCGAGGCCGGGGTGAAGCTCGATGAGGTCGGCTTGATCCTGGGAGACAAGTCGGAGGACACCTCCACGGAGTTCGAGCCGGGCGAGATCATCGACCAGGATCCACTGCCCTTCACCCAGGCCGAACCGGACACGCTCGTCAACGTCGTGGTCGCAGCGGCCCCCCCGATCGTGCTGGGCGACTACACGTGCATGACCTTCCCTCGCGCCAAGGCCGAGCTGGTCAGGCTGGGGCTGGTCGCGGTCCCCGGCGGCACGGCCCCGATGCTCCCCCTATGTCCGAACCCGCTGTTCGTGGCTCTTCAGGACCCACCCGCGGGTACGACCGTCGAGGTCGGCGACACCGTGACCCTCTACACCGGAGAGGAGCCCTCGCCCTCCCCGACGGCCACGACAACACCGAGTCCGACCCCGTGACGATGTGGTTCGCAACCGAGGACTTCAACGAAGAGGAGCGGCGGATCCTCGAGCCCCACTTCACGAACCTCGAAGGCCCCGTCTTCGCTCTGACAGATCTGCCCGAGGCCGTCAAGGGGGCGCTGTTCGCACGGTACTCGCGGACCACGAAGTCCCTGAGACGGCTCTTCCTGGACGAGTTCGCCGAGGACGTGGTCGGACACGTGAGCGGGAGCGCTCCGGTCGGCCGGGACCGGGCGGAAAAGCTGTACGACCGCGTGTTCGTCGAGTACGGCGACGATTCGGTTGCCCAGCTCGGAGGCGTGCACCTGGCGTGCGAGCAGTCCTCGCAGTTGCTGGCCAAGGCCCTGGAATGGGGACGCCTGGCTGCCTACCTCGAGCAGTCCACCCGGTACATGCGCTACGACGACAGGCCCGGCGGCAGGTGGCGCGCCACCGTTCCGCCTGAGCTGGAGGGCACCCCGCTCGAGGATCGGTACCTGGGGTTCCTGGACCGGACCTTCGAGCTGTACGGGTCGATGTTCGACCGTCTCCAGCCCTGGTTCCGCGAGCGCTTCCCGAAGGAGACCGGCGACTCGGACTTCGTCTGGAACCAGACGATCTTGGCCAAGACGTGCGACACGCTCCGCATGGTGCTGCCGGCCGGCACGCGTTCGAACCTCGGCATCTACGCGACCGGACAGTCCTACGAACAGCTCCTGATGAGGCTGGCGGTCCATCCCCTGGCCGAGATGCGCGAGTACCGCGGGCTGATGCTCGCCGAGCTGCGCAAGGTGATCCCCGAGTTCCTCAAGCGCGTCGATGTCGAGGACCGCGGCGTCGCCTGGTCTCGGTACTGGAAGGACGTCAGGGAGTCCACGCAGGAACTCGCTGCGAAGGTGCTGGGAGACGTGGAGCCAGAGCCCCGCGAGGAAGTCAACTTGGTTGACTATGAACCCGAAGGCGAGCTGAAGGTCACCGCGGCGGTCCTGTACCCGCACACGAACCTGCCCGACGACCAAGTGCTAGGGCTCGTTCGCCGAATGCCGCCGGAAGAGCGTGCCCGCATCCTTACGGCGTCCATCGGTGAGCGAGCGAACCGCCGGCACAAGCCGGGCCGGGCCTGGGAGCGCACGCAGTACCGGTTCGACGTCCTCTGCGACTTCGGGGCCTACCGGGACCTGCAGAGGCACCGGCCCCTGACGATCGAGTGGCAACGGTTGACGCCCGACTTCGGCTACGACGCGCCGCATGAGATCGGCGAGGCGGGGCTCGCGGCGATGTGGGACGAAGCCATGGCGCTGTCCAAGCAGACCCACGACGAGATAGCGGCTGCGGGACTGATGGACGCGGCGCAGTACGCCGTCTCGATGGCCTACCGGATCCGGTTCGTGATGCAGATGACCGCACGCGAGGCGATGCACCTGACCGAGCTCCGCTCTCAGCCCCAAGGGCATCCGGTGTACCGGCGTGTGGCCCAGGCCATGCACCGGCAGATCGCTGAGGTCCACCCCGGGATCGGCGCCGCGTTCACGTACATGAGCTATGAGGACGTGGACCTCGAGCGGCTGGAGGCGGAGCGCCGCACGGAGGCCAAGCGCAGGTCTTCGGGGAACTAGTCGGCTGGCGCGCCGTTCGTTTCGGTACCCTGGCAACCCTGCCATGACTGTCGACACCACGGTTCTCCTTTCGCTCGTGATGCTCTCTACGGCGGCGCTCGCCGTCGGTATCGCGGGCTGGGTTCTGCTCCTGCGTGACCGCCGGGCGCTCAAGGGCGCGCGGGACGCAGAGGACGTGCACGCAGAGGGGTCCTGATGCTTGAACACCTCGACCTGCGGGAGCGGGGCGGGCGACTCGAGCCCTCGAAGTTAGAGATCGATCCCGCCACCTCTGAGACCGTCCGCTCCATCCTCCAGCGCGTCTTCGTCGAGGGCGACGAGGTCTTGATCGAGCTGGCGCAGCGGTTCGACGGAGCCGACCTGTCTTCGGGGATCCTTGTCACTCAGGAGGAGTTCGACCGCGCGGAGAGCGACACCCCCGCCGAACTGCGCATCGCGTTGGACGAGCTGATCGAACGGCTGACCGACCTCGCCCGTCGCCAACTCCCACGCGATTGGCGGGAGGATCGCGACGGGGTGATTTTCGGCGAGGTCGTCCGGCCGCTCGGATCGGTCGGCTGCTACGTCCCCGGAGGGCGCGCCGTGTACCCGTCGAGCGTCTGCATGACGGTCGTGCCCGCGGTCGTGGCCGGGGTCCCTGAGATCGTGCTCTGCACGCCGCCCCAGCCGGACGGGTCGATCCCGGCACCCGTGCTGTACGCAGCGAAGAGGGCGGGGGCCACGTACGTGGCCAAGGCCGGTGGGGCGCAAGCCGTCGGGGCCATGGCGTACGGCACCGAGAGCATCCCGGCGGTGGACCGCATCGTGGGGCCCGGCAACGTCTACGTCACCGAAGCCAAGAGGCAGCTGGCAGGAACCGTCGGCATCGACGGCCTCGCCGGCCCCTCAGAGCTGGCCATCGTTGCCGAGGGTGACGTGGATCCCCGTTTGGCCGCCCTTGACTTGATAGCCCAGGCGGAGCACGACCCGGAGGCCCGGACCTACTTCATCACGACGGACGAGTCCCTCGCCGAAGCGGTCGAGGATGCCCTAGAGAGAGAACTGGCGCAGGCAGGCAGGCGCGAGATAGTCGACCAAGCCCTCAACCACACGAAGATGGTCCTGGTCCGAGACATCGACCATGCGGTTGAAGCCGTCAACGACGTCGCAGCCGAGCACCTGCTGCTGCTCCTGCCCGACGCCGAGAAGTTCCTGGCTAAGGTCCGAAACGCCGGAGCCGTGTTCATCGGCCACTTCACCGCAGTGCCCTTCGGCGATTACGGCGTGGCGTCGAACCACGTCCTGCCCACCGCCGGTACCGCCCGCTTCTCGAGCGGGTTGAGGGCCGCCGACTACGTGACGGTCTCTTCTGTCGTTCAGATGGATCAGGAGGCGGCCCGGAGGTACGCGCCGAGCACCTCCGCGATCGCGCGGGCGGAGGGGCTCGTGGGTCACGCCCGCGCGATGGATTCGCGAGCGGCCGACGCGGTCCTGGACGCGGAGAAGACCTGATGTCCGGCGCCCAGCCCCGGCCGGGCCTGCGCGAGGTCGAGCCGTACGTTTCGCCGCAGCTCGAGGTGGCCGCGCGCCTCAACACGAACGAGTGCCCGCACCCGCTTCCGGAGGGTTACTTCGAAGAGCTGGCGCACACGGTGCGCGACCTGCCGCTCCACCGCTACCCCGACGGCCAAGTGCGCAGGCTGCGCGAGGAGCTGGCCGCCGTCGCCGGTGTAGAGGCCGGGAGCGTCTGGTTCGCGAACGGCTCCAACGAGATCCTGGCCGGACTCCTGTCGGCCTATGGCGGTCCCGGTCGCACCGCGCTGGTCTTCGAGCCCACGTATCTGCTGCACTCGCGGCTCTGCTGGCTCACGCACACGCCGGTCGAACGGCGCTCGCTGCCCGAGGGATACGTCATGGGCGAGGCGCAGGTCGCCGAAGCTGCGGAGCTTCGGCCCGACGTCGTGTTCGTCTGCTCCCCCAACAACCCCACGGGGAACGCGCAACCGCTCGGCGTGATCCGGGCGCTCGCTGAGGCGCTCCCCGGGTCCCTCGTCGTGGTGGACGAGGCGTACGTGGAGTTCGGAGGCGCCTCCGCGCTGCCGCTGCTCGCCGATCACCCTAACGTCGCCGTCGTGCGGACCTTCTCCAAGGCGTTCGCCCTCGCCGGCATTCGCGCCGGCTACGCGCTGGCCGCGCCCGAGGTGGTGGGAGACCTCCAGCGCGTTCGCCTGCCCTATCACGCGTCGGCACTGACCCAGGCGGCGGCGATAGTGGCCCTGAGGCACCGGACCGAGGCTCTCCAGATCCTCGACTCCATCCGAGAGCAGCGCGACCGGATCATCGACGAGTTGGGACAGATGGCCGGAGTGACCGTCTTCCCCTCTGACGCGAACTTCGTCCTGTTCGTGCCTCCCGGCGACGCGAAACATGTGTGGCAAGGTTTGCTGGACCGCGGGGTGCTGGTCCGGGACATGACGGCAGTGGTCCCCAACGCCCTGCGGGTGACGGCCGGGGCCGAACACGAGACCGGCCTGTTCCTGAAGTGCATGAGGGAGGTGTTGACCGCGTGACCCGTTCCGCCGAGGTGACCCGCACCACGAAGGAGACCGACGTCCACGTCTCGCTAGCGCTGGACGGCTCCGGAAGCGCCACGGCCGACACCGGCCTGCCCTTCTTCGACCACATGCTCCAGCAGCTCGGCAAGCACGCGGGTTGGGACCTGGAGGTGACCTGCAAGGGCGACGTCGAGGTGGACGGGCACCACACCGTCGAGGACTGCGGTCTCGCCATCGGCCAGGCATTGGCCGAGGCGCTCGGCGACAAGGCGGGGATCCGCAGGTTCGCCTCGATCGTGGTTCCCCTGGACGAGGCGGCGGTGGAGGTCTCGCTGGACCTGGCCGGCCGCAACTTCGTCGTCCACGAGGTACCCGTGCCCGCCGAGACCATCGGGACGTTCGACACCGGGCTGGTCGAGGACTTCGTGCGCGCCTTCGCGCAAGCGGCGGAGTTGACGATCCACGTGCACCTGCAGCGAGGGCGCTCGCCACATCACGTGTGCGAAGCAGAGTTCAAGGCCTTGGCCAAGGCGCTCGGCGACGCCTGCTCGCTGACCGGGCGTGGGGGGATCCCCTCCACCAAGGGCACCCTCTGAGGAGCGCTCCGTTGACCGCTCGCATCGCCATCCTCGACTACGGCATGGGGAACCTGCATTCCGTGTCGCGCGCGATAGCCGCCTGCGGCGGCGACGTCGTAGTGACTTCGGACGCCCCCGAGGTCACCGCCGCGGCTGCCCTCGTCATCCCGGGGGTCGGTCACTTCGGCGCTTGCATGCGTGCGCTGGAGGGCAGCGGGCTAGTTCCGGTCGTGAGGGACTTCGTGGCGAGCGGGCGGCCGGTCCTCGGCGTCTGCGTAGGGATGCAGATCCTGTTCGAAGCAGGCGAGGAGGACGCCGCGCCCGGGCTGGGCCTGCTGCCTGGAACCGTTCGCCGCCTGCCCGAAGGCGTGAAGGTCCCGCACATGGGGTGGAACACGGTCGAGTGGCTCCGGTCGCACCCGCTCGTGGACGGCCTGCCCAACCGTGCCTACTTCTACTTCGTGCACTCCTACGCGCCCGACCTGGCTCCCGGCCTCACGGTCGGCTCGTCCGAGCACGGCCGGCCGTTCTCGGCGGTCGTCGCGCGCGACAACGTGTTCGCCACGCAATTCCACCCCGAGAAGTCGGGCGCCGCGGGCCTGGCGGTGTACGCCAACCTGGTGAAGGCGGTCGCATGATCGTCATACCGGCCATCGACCTGCGCGCGGGACGCGCCGTACGCCTGTTGCGCGGCGACCCTCACCACGAGACCGCCTACTCCGACGACCCCGTCGAGGTCGCGGTGCGCTTCCAGGAGGAGGGGGCGCGAAGGCTGCACGTGATCGACCTAGATGCAGCGCTTGAGCAGGGCGACAACCGCGGCGTGATCAACGAGATCTGCAAGGCGACGGTCGTGCCGGTGCAGGTTGGCGGGGGCGTCCGCACGGTCGAGGACGTCGCGGCCGTGCTCGAGCTGGGGGCCGCCCGGGCGATCCTCGGGACGAGCGCCGCCCTGGACCCGTCGTTCGTGGCGCTGGCCGTAGAGGAGTTCGCCGAGAAGGTGTTGGTGGCGGTGGACGTCCGCGGCGGGCACGTGATGGTCAAGGGATGGCAAGAGGAGGGGCCGGCCCTGGAGGAGGCGCTGCCCGCCCTGAACGAGGCAGGCTCGCCCCGGTACCTCGTCACGGCGATCGCGCGCGACGGAACGTTGGACGGACCGGACCTGCGCCTGTACAGGCAGGTCCTGTCCCTTACGGACCGGCCCGTGATCGCCAGCGGAGGGGTGCGCGACGCCGGCGACATATGGGCGCTCCGCGACGCCGGATGCGAGGCGGCGGTGACCGGCAAGGCTCTCTACGAGAAGACCTTGAAGCTCGCGCAGGTGACCAGGGGCTGAACATGCTGGCCAAGCGGATCATCCCGTGTCTGGACGTCGATGCCGGCAGGGTGGTCAAGGGCGTGCGTTTCGAGAACCTGCGGGACGCCGGGGACCCGGTGGAGCTGGCTGCCCGGTACGACGCCGAGGGCGCGGACGAGCTCGTCTTCTTGGACATCACCGCCACGGTGGAAGGGCGTGAGTCCATGTACGAAGTCGTCTCCAAGACCGCCGAGCAGGTCTTCATCCCCCTGACGGTCGGTGGTGGGGTGAGATCGGGCGACGATGTGCGCCGCCTGCTGCGTTCGGGTGCCGACAAGGTCTCGCTGAACAGCGCGGCGGTCCGGGATCCGTCCCTGCTGCAGGCGTGCGCGGACCGGTTCGGGACGCAGTGCATGGTGATCGCGATCGACGCCAAGCGAAGGGCCGGTGGCTCGGGGTGGGAGGTGTTCGTGGACGCGGGGCGAACGCCTACCGGGCTGGACGCGGTCGAGTGGGCACACGAGGCCACGGCGGTTCGCGGCGCAGGAGAGATACTTCTCACCTCGATGGACAGGGACGGGACGGGTCAGGGGTACGACATCGAGCTGCTGGACGCGGTCGGCGGCGCCCCGGGCGGGCCCCGGGGGGCCCCCGGGGGGGCCGGGGGGGGTGGCCCACGACCG